>NZ_JBIAUK010000007.1:0-326574 GCF_042892775.1 Streptomyces sp. NPDC001717
GCTGGACCGGCGTCTGCACGACCTGCCACCGGCCCCTCACCAGCAAGCCCTACTCCATCCCAAGATCAAGAACAACCTAACGGAGTCCTACTAGGACACGAGGTCGCGGCGGCGCAGGGCCGCGAGGCCGGTGGCCGTCAGGGCGACCGCCAGGATCGTCAGGGTCAGCAGCGGGGACCAGGACAGCGACTGCGCGCCCGGCAGTTTCGGCAGGTGGGCGAAGGGCGAGAGGTCCAGGACGGACTGCGGGAGACGCAGCGCGGGGCCGATCCAGCCCAGGGCGAGCGCGGCTCCCGCGACCGCCCAGGCGGCGACGGCGTACTGGGGTGCCGCGCCGTACAGGAGCGCCGCGAGGGCTCCGATCACCCAGACCGCCGGGAGCTGCACGAGGGTGGCGCCGATCGTCCCGGGCAGGTCCTGCCCGTGCCCGATGCCCAGGCCGAGCCCCGCCAACAGCAGGATCAGCGCCGATCCGCCGAAGGCCACGACCAGGTGGCCGCCGGCCCAGCGCAGTCGGCCGACCGCGTTCGCCAGCAGCGGTTCGGCGCGCTGCCCCGACTCCTCGCCGCTCAGGCGCAGTACCGACGCGACGACGTACAGGGCGGCGATCAGCCCGAACATGCCGGCCATCGTGGCGAGGAAGGCGTCGGTGAGCCCGCTCTGTCCGCCCATCCGCTCGATGATCTCCCGGGTCTTCTCGTTGCCGCCGACCAGGTCGGCCGCGCCGTCCGCCATCCCGCCGAAGACGACCCCGGCGATCAGGAAGCCCGCGCTCCAGCCGATGACGCTGCCGCGCTGGAGCCGCCAGGCCAAGGCGCCCGCCGTGCCCAGCCGCCCCTCGGCCGGTCCGGGTCTGGCCGGGAGGAAGCCCGTGCCCAGGTCGCGGCGCCCGGCCAGCACGTAGGCCGCGCCCACCTGCGCCACCACGGCCGCGGCGAGCAGCACGAGCACCCACCAGCGGGCCGGCGCGAAGGCCCGTACGTTCTCGACCCAGCCGAGCGGCGAGAGCCAGGTCAGCGGCGAGGTCCCGCCCGCCGTACCGGCGTCGCCGGCCGCCTTCAGGACGAAGGCGGCGCCCAGCACGGCGGCCGTGAGCCCCTTCGCGGCGCGGGCGCTCCCGGTCAGCTGGGCGGCGATGGCGGCCGTGCCGGCGAAGAGCATTCCGGTGCCGGCGAGGGCCGCCCCGAGGGCGAGTGCTCCGCCCGCGCCCTGTCCGGCGAGGGCGAGCGTGACGAGCAGGGCCACGCAGGTGTTGGCGACGAGCGCGGCGAGCAGCGCCGCGGTCTGCGGGGCCCGCCGCCCCACCATGCCCGCGGAGAGCAGCTCCTGCCGGCCCGTCTCCTCCTCCTCGCGGGTGTGCCGGACGACGATCACCAGGCTCATGGAGGCCGCGAGGACCGCGCCGAAGACGCCGGCGCGCCAGGCGGTCAGGCCGCCGAGGGAGTCGCTGAAGACGGGCCCGTACAGGGCGCGCATCGAGCTGTTGGCGTTCATCGAGGCGGCGGCCGCGGCGCGTTCGGCGGCGGTGGAGTACACGCTGCCCAGCGCGCCGGGCATGCTCGCCACCAGCAGCGTGGTGCCCAGCACCCAGACCGGCATCATCACGCGGTCGCGGCGCAGGGCGAGCCTCAACAGGGCGCCGGTGCCGGCCTGCCCGTCGATCCTCATCGCTCCGCCCCTTCCGTGTAGTGGCGCAGGAAGAGTTCTTCGAGGGTGGGCGGCGTCGAGGTCAGCGACCGCACCCCGGAGGCGGTGAGGGAACGCAGTACGGCGTCCAGCTTGTCGGTGTCGGCCTGGAGCCGGACCTTCAGTCCCCGCACCTCGACGTCGTGGACGCCCGGCAGGTGCGCGAGGCCGTTCGGCGGGCCGGCGAGCTCGGCGGTGATCGACGTACGGGTGAGGTGGCGCAGTTCGGCGAGGCTGCCGGTCTCCACGGTGCGGCCCCCGCGGATGATGCTGACCCGGTCACAGAGGGCCTCGACCTCGCTGAGGACGTGCGAGCTGAGCAGGATCGTGCGCCCGGCGGCGCGCGCCTCGGCGACGCAGCCCTGGAAGACCTCCTCCATCAGCGGGTCGAGGCCGGAGGTGGGCTCGTCGAGGATGAGGAGTTCGGCGTCGGAGGCGAAGGCGGCGACGAGGGCGACCTTCTGCCGGTTGCCCTTGGAGTAGGTGCGCCCCTTCTTCGTGGGGTCCAGCTCGAACCGCTCCGTGAGCTCGGTGCGGCGGGCCCGGTCGAGGCCCCCGCGCAGGCGCCCGTACAGGTCGATGACCTCGCCGCCGGAGAGGTTGCGCCACAGGGTGACGTCCCCGGGGACGTAGGCGACCCGGCGGTGGAGGGCGACGGCGTCGGCCCAGGGGTCCCCGCCGAGGAGTTCGGCGGTGCCGGAGTCGGCGCGCAGCAGGCCCAGCAGGACCCGGATGGTGGTGGACTTGCCGGCTCCGTTGGGGCCGAGGAAGCCGTGGACCTCGCCGGTGGTGACCGAGAGGTCGAGTCCGTCCAGTGCGTGGGTGCGGCCGAACGCTTTGTGGAGTCCGGCGACCCTGATGGCCTTCGTCATGCTTCCGAACGTACGCGACTTTCACAAAATTGTGAACTTAAGGAATCGTATAAAGTTTGAAGGGTGGCGGAAGAGATGGCAGTACCGGCGGCACGGGACGAGGAAGCGGTCTCGCGCTTCGTGGAGCGGTTCGCCGCGCAGCTGACCGACGCGGGCATGCAGCGCATGGCCGCGCGCGTCTTCGCGCAGCTGCTGGCCAGCGACGGCGGCGCGATGACCTCGGCCGAGCTGGGCGAGGCGCTGCGGATCAGCCCGGCGGCGGTGTCGGGGGCCGTCTCGTACCTGACCCAGGTCAACATGGTCAGCCGCGAACGCGAGCCGGGCTCCCGCCGGGACCGGTACGTGCTGCACAACGAGCTCTGGTACGAGACCTTCACCCGGCGCGACCAGGTCCTGACCCTGTGGGAGAAGACCCTGCGCGAGGGCGCGGCGAGCCTGGGCGCCGACTCCCCGGCGGGGGTGCGGGTCGCGGAGACGGCGGAGTTCTTCGAGTTCATGCAGAAGGAACTCCTCGGCCTGATGGACCGCTGGCGCGCCCACCGCGCCACCCTCGGCCTGGACGCCTGACCCCGCCGACCGGGGCGATCACCGCAGCGGCCGGCGGGACGGCCCGGCGCCCCGCCCACCGGGCGGAGTGCCCGCGAGCCGTGTCCCGCTCACCTCTGGCGCGGCACCGTCAGCCCCCACGCGCCCGGTCGCAGCGTCCACGTGCGGCGCCTGACCGGACCGGTCACGGCCTGGTCCGCCCGGTAGCGGAAGTCCGGCCCCGACACCGTCACCGACCGCACCCGGGCCACCCGCGGCCCGCCCGCGCCCCCGCCCGCGCCGGAACCCGATCCGGCCCGGACCACCACCTCCGCCAGGCCCTCCCGCGCCGCCACCGACACGTCGAGCACCGGCTCGTCCAGGTCCGCCAGCAGCACCCCGTCCGCCTCCACCCGCAGCCCGCCCGCGGGCGGGCGCACCAGGGTGCGCACCAGCGAGCGGTACGCGTTCCACACCGACGGGGCCGCCGGGCGGGCCCCCGACCGCTCGGGCGAGACGATCCGCAGGTCCCCCAACACCACCCCGTCGCTGTCGTCGACCAGCAGGTCGCAGACCCGGACCACACCGTCCAGGACCGCCCGCGCCGCGGAAACGGCCGAAAGTGGCACACCGAGCGATCCCGCCAGCACCAGGGACCCCACGGGCCCCACGGGAATCAGCGAAATCACGCCGCCCGACAGCGCCCGCTCCCGGTGCAGCAACCCGACGGCCCGCACCAACGCCCGGTCGTCGCCCACGATCACCGGCCGCCTTTGACCCCGGCGGGCCAGGGCCCGCGCGAACTCCTCCCGTGAGTCGGGAAGGCAGATCTTCGCCGCCGCGCCCGCTGACAACACATCTTTCGCGATTCGCACGGACTCGCCGTCAAGACGGCGGGCGACCGGGTCGACGAGCACCAGCAGGCCGCCTACCGGCGCGCCCGCGTGGCTCATGGTGGGCTCTGGAGCCGACACCTCGGTCCTTCCTCGGGTAGCATCTTTGTGCAAGAGGCCCTTGCGCTATTGCGCCAGGGCCTTCGTCTATTCCGGGGTACCGGTCCGACGGCTCAGCCTGCGGTGTACATCGTCGTACGCCCCCTGACCTTGGACATGCCCCATCCGGAAGAGGTGTACGCCTGTGCCCGCTCTTGTGCTGCTCGGAGCTCAGTGGGGTGACGAGGGCAAGGGAAAGGCCACCGACCTGCTCGGTGGATCCGTTGACTATGTAGTGCGCTACCAGGGTGGCAACAACGCCGGCCACACGGTCGTCGTCGGCGACCAGAAGTACGCGCTGCACCTTCTCCCTTCCGGCATCCTCTCCCCCGGATGCACCCCGGTCATCGGTAACGGCGTCGTCGTCGACCCGGCCGTCCTGCTCTCCGAGCTGCGCGGCCTGAACGAGCGCGGCATCGACACCTCCAAGCTGCTCATCAGCGGCAACGCGCACCTGATCACGCCGTACAACGTCACCCTCGACAAGGTCGGCGAGCGCTTCCTCGGCAAGCGCAAGATCGGTACGACCGGCCGCGGCATCGGCCCGACGTACGCGGACAAGATCAACCGCGTCGGCATCCGCGTGCAGGACCTGTACGACGAGTCGATCCTCACGCAGAAGGTCGAGGCGGCGCTGGAGGGCAAGAACCAGCTCCTCGCCAAGCTCTACAACCGTCGCGCCATCGAGGCCGGCGCGATCGTGGAGGAGATGCTCCAGTACGCGGACCAGATCAAGGGCTACGTCGCCGACACCACCCTGATCCTCAACAACGCGCTGGACGAGAACAAGGTCGTGCTCTTCGAGGGCGGCCAGGGCACCCTGCTCGACGTCGACCACGGCACGTACCCCTTCGTCACCTCGTCGAACCCGACCGCGGGCGGCGCCTGCACCGGTACCGGTGTCGGCCCGACGAAGATCAGCCGCGTCATCGGCATCCTGAAGGCCTACACGACCCGCGTCGGCGCCGGCCCGTTCCCGACCGAGCTGTTCGACCAGGACGGCGAGGACCTGCGCCGCATCGGCGGCGAGCGCGGTGTGACCACCGGTCGCGACCGCCGCTGCGGCTGGTTCGACGCCCCGATCGCGCGCTACGCGACCCGCGTCAACGGCCTGACGGACTTCTTCCTCACCAAGCTGGACGTCCTGACCGGCTGGGAGGAGATCCCGGTCTGCGTCGCGTACGAGATCGACGGCAAGCGCGTCGAGGAGCTCCCGTACTCGCAGACGGACTTCCACCACGCGAAGCCGATCTACGAAAACCTGCCCGGCTGGTCCGAGGACATCACCAAGGCCAAGACCTTCTCCGACCTGCCGAAGAACGCGCAGGCGTACGTGAAGGCGCTGGAGGAGATGTCGGGCGCCCCGATCTCCGCGATCGGCGTCGGCCCGGGCCGTACCGAGACGATCGAGATCAACTCGTTCCTCTAGGCACGGCGGGCGGTACCTGAACGCCCGAAGGGGCGGTGCGCATCTCGCGCACCGCCCCTTCGGCGTGGTTCGGGTGGATCAGTTCTTCTCGTAGTAGCCGAAGATGTCGACGACGAGGTCCATCGTCTCCCACTCGTTCCAGCTCATGTTGAAGAAGTCCACGATGCCGTTCTCGCCGGAGGACGCCTGGACCAGGTTCGGGACGGTCTTGCCCTTCGTCCAGTTCAGCGTGGAAGACTCGGGCGGGTACGTGTCTCCGGCCCAGCCACCGCGGCGGGCCTCGGCCGACCACGGGTCCGGGGCGACCGCGAGGAAGCCGTTGCCGGCGGTGTTGGTGGCCGTGGCGTTCAGGACGTAGCCCGTGACGCCGTCGTCCTGGGGGTCCGGCGAGAAGGTCACCCACTTGAACCAGCCGCCCTTGAGGGCGCCGTAGTAGTAGTCGGTCTTCTCGCGGGTGTCCAGCCAGCGCTTCGGCTGCATGGGCATGTAGGCGCCGCTGCTGGCCGTGCTGTAGTAGCCGACGACGTCGATGACGACATCGGTCGCGCCGCTCCAGGAGCCGTTGAAGACCGTGATCTTACCGTCGTTGGAAACGGGGACGATCACCGAGTTGGCGATCGTGTCACCGTTGTTGAAGTTCAGGTTGGACACGCTCGGGTTCGACCCGCCGCCCGGCAGGACGGACAGGAAGCCGGCGCTCCGCGGCCCGGTGACCGTCACGTTGAGCGCCACGGCGCTGATGCCGCTCGGCACGTTGCGCAGGCCGGAGATCTGGGTGGTGAAGCTGCCGCGCGCGGGAACCTGACCCGCCTTCGTCGTGCCGAGGCCCTCGCGGGTGTCGACGAAGCGGGCCGGCGTCATCGGGGTGTAGCCGCTGGCGGCCTTCGGCGAGAAGTAGCCGGTGATGTCGGCGATCAGGTCGACGGAGTCGCCCACGTTCCAGCTGCCGTTGTACAGCTCGACGTAGCCGTCCTTGCCGACCGGGACGATCACCATGTTGGGAACGGTCTGACCGGCCGCGAAGTTCACGTTCGACGAGGTCGGACGCTCCTTGGCACCACTGGGGTACGCGGTGATGTAGCCGCTGCTGACCGGGTTGGTCACGGTGACGTTGAGGGCGACCGCGGTGATGCCCAAGGGGATGTTTCCGTTGCCGCCGACCTTCACGCGCGTCGTGCCGCGGCCGGGGACCTTGCCCTTCGCCGCGCCGATGCCCTCGCGGGTGTCCAGGAGGCGGGTGGGGGTGTACGGGATGAAGTCCGAGCCGGCGGTGGCGATGTCCTCCAGCACGTTGGTCGACACCTGCCCGCTGCCGGTGTCCGTCACCTTGACCGTGACCTTGTACACGCCGAGCTCGGCGTAGACGTGCTTGTGGGTCAGCAGCCCGGCGCCGGAGGCGGCGACCACGTCCTCGTTGCCGTCACCCCAGTTGACGCTCACGGAGAGCGAGGCCGGGTCGCTGATGATGTCGGTGTCGAGGCTGACCCCGTGGGCCGACGTCGGCGAGGCGCTGAGGACGACCGCCAGGTTCTGGTTGGCCGCGGTGGCGCCCTCGGCCATCGGGGCGGCGGCGGCCTTGTTCTTGGCGCCCGACAGGGTCGTGCGGACCGACTTCTCGGCGGGGCTCTTGTAGGTCTTGAACTTCGACTCGGCGTCCTTGGTGACGTCGACGTCGGGCGCCGAGGCCTTCGGCCCCACGGGTACGGGCACGGGCGCGGCCGAGGCCGTACCCGGTATGAGACCAACACCGGCCGCGATGATGGCGGCAGCGGACATTACGAGACGGCGATTGCGCACCGGCCCCCCAGTTTCGTTTTTGAACGCGATCAGGTGCGAAAGTGAGCCCAGAGTACACAGGTGAAGTGCATGCCGAACGGCGGGCCCCGTTGTCCGGACACGCCCCCGCCCGGAAAGGCTGCGAAGGCTCCGATCCGAAGGAGAACAGCCCTGGCGGACGAGGACAACCGCATTTCCCGGCGCCGACACCGGTGCCCGTCCCCGAGCAGGACCGGGCCGGGCCGTGGGCCCTACCAGGCCAGCTGCGAGATCTCCTCGGCCACCACCGCGCACGCGTCCGCCGCCGGGTCGATCAGCGGGAAGTGACCGATCCCGTCCAGCAGGGTCAGCCCCACCATCTCCCCCGCCTTCGCGGCCGCCGCCACGTACGACTCCGCCACCGCCGCCGGGACGACGATGTCCTGCCGCCCCTGCACCACCGCCGTGGCGATGCCCGTCGGCAGCAGCGCCGCCGGGTCCGCGTACGGCAGGCGGGCCGTGAAGTGCGGATCACCGCCGAGCAGCTGGGCCGAGGCTCCGCCGCACACGCCCAGGTCCTCCGCCACCGCGAAGTCCGCGATCGGGGCCAGCGCCACCACGCCGCGCAGTTCCGGCGGGGCGGGCAGCCGCCACGGGGAGTCGGACGGGAGCACGTGCCGGGCGGCGGCCCACAGGGCGAGGTGGCCGCCCGCGGAGTGGCCGGTGACCACCACGCGGCGGACGTCGGCCTGCGGGAGGGCCGTCGCCACGAGGCCCGGCAGGGCGTCCATGGCGGCGGCCACGTCGTCGAAGGTCTCCGGCCAGCGACCGGCGACCGGCCCCTCGGCGTCCTGGTGCGGCAGGGAGCTGCCCCGCCGGTACTCGACATTGGCGACGGCGAAACCCTGCCGGGCCAGGAAGTCCGCGAGCGGGGTGACGTGCAGGCGGTCGTACGGGGCCCGCCACGCCCCGCCGTGCAGGAGCACCACCAGCGGGGCCGGGCCCGCTCCCGCACCGCGCGGGGCGTAGAAGTCCACCACCTGGTCCGGGTGTTCCCCGTACGCGGCCGTAGCGTCCGGCGCGACGGCCGGATGGGAGAAGGCCGAGGCGGCCTCGGCGGCGTCCCGTTCCACGGCGGCGGGGTCCGTCATCGGCTCAACCTCTCGGTAACGCGTGGGACAGCGGGGACAGATGTTCCGGTGGTCCGGCAGAGCGGGACCGTATCAGTCTGGAACACGGCGTTCCGTGCGAGGTCCGGAATGTGACGGGGCGGGCGGAGCCGTAGCCCCGCCCGCCCCGCGCCGTGACGTTTCGCTACCGCGTCACCCGAAAATGTGACCCAGCGTGCGCGCGGCGCGCTCCGCGTCGGCGAAACCGACGTAGAGCGGGGTGAACCCGAAGCGCAGGACGTCGGGGGCCCGGAAGTCGCCGATCACGCCCCGGGAGATGAGCTCGCCCATGACCTCACGGGCGTTCTCGGTGCGCAGCGACACCTGGCTGCCGCGCTCGGCGTGGCCGGCCGGGGTGACCGCCTCGACCTTGCCCTGCGGGACGTACGCCGCCACGCATTCGAGGAAGAAGTCGGTCAGCGCGAGGGACTTGGCCCGTACGGACTCCACGGAGACCCCGTCCCAGGCGTCGAGCGCCGACTCCAGGGCCAGCATCGACAGGATGTCCGGAGTGCCGACGCGCCCGCGGCGCGCGTCGTCCGCCGGCCGGTAGTCCGGAGTCATCGCGAAGGGTTCCGCGTGGCCGTTCCAGCCGGGGAGGGGGGAGTCGAAATCCGCCTGGTGGCGGGCGGCGATGTACAGGTACGCGGGCGACCCGGGGCCGCCGTTGAGGTACTTGTACGTGCAGCCCACGGCGAGGTCGACCCCGTGGGCGTCGAGGCCCACGGGGAGCGCGCCGGCCGAGTGGCACAGGTCCCAGACCGTGATCGCCCCGGCCGCGCGGGCGGCGGCGGTGAGGGCGGGCAGGTCGTGGAGGCGGCCGGAGCGGTAGTCGACGTGGTTGAGCAGGACGACGGCGGTGTCGCCGTCGATCTCCTCGGCCGCGCGGCCCGGCTCCACCGGGGTGACGGTGAGGCCGGTCATCCGGGCGGCGGACGCGGCGATGTACCCGTCGGTGGGGAAGGTGGTGGCGTCCACCAGCAGCTTCGTCCGCCCCGGGAGGGCGAGGCGGGCCGCGCCGACGAGGGCCTTGAAGAGGTTGACGCTGGTCGAGTCGCCGACGACGACCTGGCCGGGGGCCGCGCCGACGAGCGGGGCGATCCTGTCGCCGATCCGCTCCGGGGCGGTCCACCACTCGCTCTCGTCCCAGGAGCGGATGAGGAGCTCGCCCCACTCGCGGGAGGCGACGTCGGCGAGCCGGTCGGTGACCCCGGCGGGGAGCGCGCCGAGGCTGTTGCCGTCGAGGTAGACGACTCCGTCGGGCAGGACGAAGCGCTCCTTGAGCTTGGCGAGCTCGTCGGCGGCGTCCAGGGCCGCGGCCCGGGCGACGAGGTCCTGCGTGGCGGGGGCGGCGGGGACGGCGGGCGCGGCGGCGGGTATCAGGGTCTCGTCAGACATGGCTGCGGGCCGTCCAGAGCTCGGGGAAGACGTTCTTCGTCGCGCGCTTCTCCAGCCAGGTGACGCCGGCGGAGCCGCCCGTGCCCGTCTTCGCGCCCATCGCGCGGCGGGTCGCCACCAAGTGGTCGTTGCGCCAGCGCCAGACCAGTTCGGCCACGTCCGTGAGGACCTCGCCGAGGCGGTGCAGGTCCGGGTGCTCGTCGGGGGCGGCGTACAGGCCCGTCCAGACGGCTTCGACCTCGGGCGAGGCCTCGTACCGCAGGGAGAGGTCGCGGTTCAGGACCTCCGCCGGGACCGCGAACCCGCGGCGGGCCAGCAGGCGCAGGACCTCGTCGTAGAGGCTCGGCTCCTGGAGGGCCTTCTCCAGCTCCGCGTGGACGCGCGGGGCGCCGCGGTGCGGGACGAGCATGGAGGAGGACTTCTCGCCGAGCAGGAACTCCATGCGCCGGTACATCGCCGACTGGAAACCGGAACCCTCGCCGAGCGCGGCCCGGTAGGCGTTGAACTGGCCCGGGGTGAGCTGGGCGAGCGGACGCCAGGAGTTGTTCAGTGCCTCCAGCTCGCGGAGGGATCGTTTCAGCGCGTCCATCGCGACGGGGATCCGGTCCTCGCCGAGCGCGCGGGCGGCCGTCTCCCATTCGTGGACGATGACCGTGAACCACAGCTCCATGACCTGGGTGGTGACCAGGAAGACCATCTCGCCCGGGTCGTCCGAACGGAGGTGCTGGAGGTGGGTGAGGACGTCCGCCTGGACGTAGTCCTCGTACGGGGTCGTGCCGTCGAAGTCGAGGTTCGGGGTGTCCGAACCGGCTCCGGAGGCATCAAGGGTGTTCGACATCGCTGTCTCCTCGACACGTGCTTCCGGGTAGCGGTCCGCTCCTTCCGTGAGGCAAGTGGAGCCCCGGTCCCCTGCCCGCATCGTAAGACACGGTCGGGGCGGGGCTCCAGCGGGGAGTGACGCAGGTCACAAGGAACCGGGCGTCACACCCTTCGTACGGACTCAGGCGGTCAGGACGTCGGCCGCCGTCGGGGAGGAGTCCCGAAGGAAGGTCGAGCAGCGCTCGTACTCCTCCTTCTCGCCGATCGCCTCGGCCGCGCGGGACAACGCGAACAGGGCGCGCAGGAAGCCCCGGTTCGGCTCGTGCTCCCACGGCACCGGGCCGTGTCCCTTCCAGCCGGCCCGACGCAGGGCGTCGAGGCCTCGGTGGTAGCCCGTACGGGCGTACGCGTACGACTCGACGGTGCGGCCGGCCTCGAAGGCCTCGTCGGCGAGGACCGCCCAGGCCAGGGAGGAGGTGGGGTGCGCGGCGGCCACCTCGACGGCGGCGGTGCCGGCCGCGATGGCCTCGCGGCCCGGCTCGTCGGGGAGGTGGGTGGGGGCGGGGCCCCCGAGCAGGTTCTGGTGAATCGACATGCCCCCAGTCTGCCGGGCTCCCCGCCCCGACGGCATCCGGCCCACCCGGCCGGGGCCGTGCGGACCGCGCGTCGGATCCCGGGCGGGATCAGCGGGCGTGCGTGCGCCTCATCCGGCAGGCCGCGAGGCGGATGGCGCCCCGGTCGGCGGCGGCGGCCGAGGCCGTCGTACGGGCGGACGCCCGCCCGGGACGCATCCGGTTCCATCCGGAGTCCCCCGCGGGGACGGGCGCGAACTGCCGGGGCAGCGACCGGAGTCCGGGCACGGGCACGGGGCGGTGCTCGCGCGCTCCGTCGAACGCCGGTGCCGGTTCTGCCGCCCCATCCGACGCCCCGTCGAAGGACCGGCGCAGCCTGTCGAGCTCCAACTGGGCCTCCACCCAACCCTCCACGGCGCTCTTGCGGGCCAACTCCAGCTCCACCGTGCGCTCGGTGAGACGGGGGCCGGGGGTCACCCCGTCGAAGGCCGGGCCCTTCCAGAGGCGCAGCGCACTCCGCAGCCGGACGGCCGCCGTCGCGTACTCCCCGCGGGCCAGGGCAAGATGTCCCGCATCCGCCTCGCGGGCGAACTCCCGTACGTCGAGGCGGCCGCCGCCGGTGTCGAGACGGTAGCCGTCGGCCGTCCGCACGAGCGCGGTTGCCGCGGTACGGCCGCCGCACGGGGCGACGGCCGCGTCCAGCCGCTCGGACAGCCGGCGCACGGCGGCCCGCAGCACCGGATGCGCCTGCTCCCGCGGCACTAACGCCCTGAGCTCCTCCGCGAGCACGTCGACCGGCACCACCCGGTCGGCGTGCGCGGCCAGGAGGGCGAGGACCTGCCTCTCGGACGGTGCGGCAGGCGCGATGGGCACACCGTTCTCGAAAACGCCCAGTCCTCCGAGTACGTCAATGTCCACAATCTTCTCCCAGGCAGGCGGAGTCCGCGTCGGCACGGACTCGACTCGACTCGATCCAAAAAAGAATATCGAGGTTTATGTTTCCGGCCACCATCGGCCCCCGGGGCGGGAGTTCCCCAGGAGCGGCGTACGGACATGCGGCCGTGCGGGCATGCCGACGTACGGGCCCCCGCGTACGGACGTCAGCCCGCGGTGAGCGCCTCCACGAGCGGCTCCGCGGCGGACCGTGCCGCGCAGTCGCACGACAGCGCCCCGTCCGGGCCGTGCAGGGCCCTGGCGCCGCGGCCCGGAGCGGTGTCGAGCCGGGCGGCCACCGCGGGGAACACCAGACTCTGCATCACGCCCGTGTAGAGCGCGGAAACCTCGCGGTCCAGGTCGAACCCGAGCGTCTGCGACATCACGTTGAGCCCCGCGAAGGCCCCCACCACCAGCCGCGCGGGCTGCGCCGGATCCACGTGCGGGAGCAGCTCGCCGCACGCCTTGGCCTCCACCATCAGGGCCGTGTGCAGGTCGATCCATTCCTGGTAGGGCGCCGCCCGGTGCAGCTTGCGACAGCTCTCCTCCAGGGTGAGCCGTGCGCTGCCGCGCGTCAGCACGTCGTGCCGGAGCCGGTGCGAGAAGACCATGCCGACGTCGACGAACTCCTGGGCCTTGAACTCCTGCGGGACGAAGGGCGGGTGGGTGCTCGCCTGGGCCTCGATCACCGCCTGCGCGACGTCCTCCTTGGACGCGAAGTGGAACTGGAGCGCGCCCTTGGTGACCCTGGCCAGCCCGGCTATGTCCGACAGCGTGGCGCCGTCGTAGCCCCGGTCCTCGAACAGCACTGCGGCGGCCTCCAGGATCGCCCGGCGCGTACGCGGCGCGCGGTCCTGCTCCACCTGCGGTCGGTCAGCCCTCATCACGAACATACCTCCAGGTACGTACCTTGCCGACAGTCCACCCCATCCCCGGGCATCCGTCCACAGGCGTCTCACCCCTGTACCGCTCTTGGCCCGGCCCTCGTGTGAAACACGAGGGGCCCGGCCGCCGTCGTGAGACGGCGGCCGGGCCCTTCGGCGTGCTGGTGCCCTGGAAGTACTACTTCAGGCGGGTACCGGTGGAGCGCAGGTTCGCGCAGGCCTCGGCGACGCGCGCGGCCATGCCCGCCTCGGCGGCCTTGCCCCAGGTGCGCGGGTCGTACTTGGACTTCGTGCCGACCTCGCCGTCGACCTTCAGGACGCCGGCGTAGTTGGTGAACATGTGGTCCACGACCGGGCGGGTGAAGGCGTACTGGGTGTCGGTGTCCAGGTTCATCTTCACGACGCCGTTCTCCAGCGCGGTGGCGATCTCCTCGGCCGTGGAGCCCGAACCGCCGTGGAAGACGAAGTCGAACGGCGAGGCCTTGCCGAACTTCTCCGCGACACCGGCCTGGAGGTCCTTCAGGAGCTCGGGGCGCAGGACGACGTTGCCCGGCTTGTAGACGCCGTGCACGTTGCCGAAGGAGGCGGCCAGCAGGTAGCGGCCCTTCTCGCCCAGGCCGAGGGCCTCGGCGGTACGGATCGCGTCCTCGACGGTGGTGTACAGCTCGTCGTTGATCTCGTGGCTGACACCGTCCTCCTCGCCGCCGGTCGGGGTGATCTCGACCTCGAGGATGATCTTCGCGGCGGCGGCCTTGGCGAGCAGCTCCTGACCGATGGCCAGGTTGTCGGCCAGGGTCTCGGCGGAGCCGTCCCACATGTGCGACTGGAAGAGGGGGTTCTGGCCCTTGGCCACGCGCTCGGCGGAGATGTCGAGCAGCGGGCGGACGTAGCCGTCCAGCTTGTCCTTGGGGCAGTGGTCCGTGTGCAGCGCGACCGTGATGTCGTACTTGGCGGCCACGATGTGGGCGAACTCGGCCAGGGCCACGGCGCCGGTGACCATGTCCTTGTTGTGCTGGCCACCCAGGAACTCCGCACCACCGGTGGAGATCTGGATGATGCCGTCGCTCTCGGCCTCCGCGAAGCCGCGCAGGGCGGCGTGCAGGGTCTGGGAGGAGGTCACGTTGATGGCCGGGTAGGCGAACTTGCCTGCCTTCGCCCGGTCGAGCATCTCGTTGTAGACCTCGGGGGTTGCGATGGGCATCTGTCCGCTCCTTGGGATGTGCGGGGAGTGTGCTTATTACGGCCCTGACCTGGGGGCGACGTCATCGTCGCGCCTATCTTTCCAGACTCGGCGCGACCGTCCAGCCCACCTGCGTTCCGGTACGGGCACGGCCGGCCGGGACGTTTCACGTGAAACATCCAGACCGGCCGGGAAAGAGCAGGTCAGGGCCTTGATCAGGACATCTCGGGACCTTGGTCACGAGTCGCCCCGGGGTACCGGACGCCCGGTACCGGCACGCTGACGATCACCGCACCAGGAGCGGCTAGGAGAGACCGAGGTCCCCGAGGCGGTAGCCGGTGAGGTACTGCAGGCCCGCTTCGGCGATGGCGTCGGCCGCGCCCCGGTCGACGATCGTGGCGACCGCGACGACCTCGCCACCGGCCTCGCGGACGGCCTCGACGGCGGTCAGCGGGGAGCCACCCGTGGTCGAGGTGTCCTCGACGACCAGGCAGCGCTTGCCCTTGACGTCGGTGCCCTCGATGCGGCGCTGCATGCCGTGCGCCTTCTGCGCCTTGCGGACGACGAAGGCGTCCAGGCGCTGACCGCGCGCGGCGGAGGCGTGCAGCATCGAGGTCGCGACCGGGTCGGCGCCCAGGGTCAGACCGCCGACGCAGTCGAAGTCGAGCTCCGCGGTCAGGTCGAGCATGACCTGACCGACCATGGGGGCCGCCTCGCCGTCGAGGGTGACCCGGCGGAGGTCGATGTAGTAGTCGGCCTCGCGGCCGGAGGAGAGGATCACCTTGCCGTGCACGACGGCCTTGTCCTTGATCTGCTGCAGAAGCGCATCGCGTACGTCAGTCATGGCCCCGAGCTTAATTGCGCGCTAGGAGAGCCGCCGCCAGGTCCACGTCGTGGAGATCTCCAGCGGATCCACCGGGGTGACCAGGCGCGGCAGCGTGTTCAGGCCGTTCGGCGGGCCGGACTGGGGCTCCACGCAGACGGCCTCGGGCTGCTCGTCGTAGACGACCACCCATTCGGCCCGGCTGGTGACCCGCAGTTCCAGTGCCCCGGGCCAGGTGAGGGTGACGTCGACCCCGTCCGGCATGCCGAAGCAGTCGTCCCAGGGGCCGGGCTGGGGCTCGATGCGGTGGCCGTTGGGCAGGTGGTCGGCGCCGCGCTCCTCCTGCCAGGCGGCCTCGAACCAGAGCTCCACGTCCCCGCCGCCGGGCGTGAGCTCGCGGAGGAACCAGGGGTGCCAGCCGGCCTGCGCCGGGAAGGAGTCCTGGTACGTCTCGACGCCCATGGTGAGGGTCAGCGAGTCCTCGGCGAGCTCGACGATCTGGGTGACCTTGCCGGGGTAGGGCCACGGGTCGGCGAGGTCGTAGGTGAACACCGCATCGGTGGCGGTGGCCCGGGCCCGGCGCCAGGGCGCGTCGCGGCCGAAGCCGTGGAGGGCGTGCGGAGGGTGGTTGACCGGCATCTGGTGGAGGGCGGCGCCGTCGCGGAACTGACCGTTCTCGATCCGGCCGCACCACGGGACCATCGGGAAGGCCCCGTAGTGCGCGCCCTGGCGGAGCAGCTCGGTCCCGTCGATGCGCAGGCTGCTGATCCGGCAGCCGTTCTCCTGGTCGACGGTCAGCTCGGCGCCGCCGGCCTTCAGTTGCGTAGTCATGCGACCGAGATTAGGGGGTGCCCGGGGCTGACCCGGCTCAGCGACGGCGGCGCAGCGCCCGCCCGAGGACCACGGCCGAGGCCAGGGCGAGGGCGGCGGCCGGGGCGATCCAGCGCAGGCCCGCCCCGGCGGTGGTGGCGGCGGGTGCGGGGACCGGGGCGTACCGGCCGCGCGGCGGCGCGTGGTCGACCTCCTCGGCGCTCCGGCCGATCATCGTCCGGCGGGCGTGCGCGGCTTCGGCCGGGGGCCGGGGGGCGCCGTCGAGCTCGTCGAGCTCCCCGGCGAGGAACGGATCGAGCGGTACCGGTTCGCCTGCCGGTTCGCCTGCCGGTTCGCCTGCGGCGGGCTCGGCGGGTTCGGCGGGTTCGGCTGCGCCGCGCTCGGCCGGGTCAGCCGCCGCCCCGGCTGCCCCGTGCTCGGGCCGATCGGCTACGCCGCGCTCGGCCCAGTCGGCTGCGCCCGGCAGGCCGTCCTCGGCTGCACCGGGCTCGGCCCAGTCGGCTGCGCCGGGCTCCGGACGGTCGGCCGCGTCGGGCTGCGGTCGGTCGGTTGGGCCGGGTACGGCTCGGTCGGCGGTGCCCGGGAGGTCGGGCTCTGGCCAGTCGGGGGCGGCGAAGTCGGCTTCGGCCTCCTCGGCTTCGGCCACGGGGTCCGAGATCCCGGTGTCGTCCAGGTCCGCGGTGATGCTGCCGGGCGGCAGGTCCGCAGGGGTGGCCAGGCGGGTGGCCGTGCGGTCCAGCAGGCGGCGTACGGCCGCGGTCGTGGACTCCGGGGTGAAGGCCGCCGCGCGGCCGTCGGCGGCGGCACCGGCGGTGAAGTCCAGCCGGGTCCCCTCGCCCTCCGGGGTCAGCGTCACGTCGAGGGTGAGCTTGACCGTGCCGCTGCCCCGCACCTCGGTGCCCTCGCCTTCGAGGACGAAGTGGTCCGGGTCCCGCTCGGTCAGGGTCAGCGCCCCCCGGTACGTCACGGTGTGCCCGTCGACCCGGATCCTGAGGCGGCCCGCGAGCGGCCCGGCCGCGGTGTCGGCGTCCTGCTGGAGCCCCGGTACGCACCGGGCCACCCGGGCCGGATCGCGCAGCGCGGCGCGGAGATCGTCTGCGGGTACCGGAACGAACACCTGATGCTCCATGCGGTCGAGCCTACCGACGACACCCCTCACGGTCACGAATACCGCGGATGCGGAAGCGTCGACGGCGGCAGTCCCGCCACCCTGGTCCGCTCCGCGTCGCGCGCGGAGTCCAGCAGGGACGCCGTCGACAGCGACCGCAGCCCCGGCGTGTCGCGGTCCACCCGCAGGACCGGCGCCGCGTCGCGGGCCGCGAGTACGAAGCCCCAGTCCTGCGGCGGCGTGCCGGTCACGCCGAGCGGAGTGCGGTCGGGCCCGGCGGCGAAGCCCGAGAGGCGGCCGCCGGCGCTGTACGGCGCGGTGCGCAGCCCCGCCGCGCGCAGCGTGGACTCGACGGTCCAGTACGCCCGCGGCCGGGTGACCACCGGTCCGGCGTGCACGGCGATCCGGCCGCCGGGGCGCAGGGCCCGCGCGGCCAGCCCGTAGAACTCCTGCGAGTACAGCTTCGTGCTGGGGGTGATGCCCGGGTCGGGGAGGTCGGAGACGATGACGTCGAAGCGGTCCTCGGCGGCCGGGCCCCGCAGCCAGCGGAAGGCGTCCTGGGTGACGACGCCCAGGCGCGGGTCCTCGTAGACCCGCGCGTTGAGCGCGGAGAGCTGGGGGTCGGTGCGGGCCAGACGGACGACGCCCGGGTCGAGCTCGACGACGGTGACGGAGTCGACGTCCCGGTAGCGCAGCACCTCGCGGGCGGCGAGCCCGTCGCCTCCGCCGAGGACCAGGACCCGGCGGTGCGGGCCGCTCATCGCGGGGTGCACGAGGGCCTCGTGGTAGCGGTACTCGTCGTAGCCGCTGACCCGCAGCCGCCCGTCGAGGTAGAGGTCGAGGGAGCGAGGGGAGCCGGTCGCCGGCCCGGTGAGGACCAGTTCCTGCACCCCGGTCTGGACGGCGACGCGGACCTCCGCGCCGTAGACGGCGCGCCGGGCGACCCGCTCGAAGTCCCCGGCGAGGACGGTCGCGGCGGCGAGCACGGCGAGCACGGTGACGTTGGCGACGATCAGCAGCCAGCGGCCGCGCCGGCTCAGGTCGCGGCGGAACAACCACAGCACCAGGAAGCCCCCGACGGCCGCGTTGACGGTGCCGGTGACCATGGCGCCGGTGAGCTGCCCGAGCAGCGGGAGCAGTAGGAAGGGGAAGGCCAGGCCGCCGACGAGGGCGCCCACGTAGTCGGCGGCGAACAGGTCGGCGACGGCCCCGCCCGCGTCCTGTCTGCGGATGCGCTGGATGAGGACCATCAGCAGCGGGATCTCCGCGCCGATGAGCACCCCGATGGCGAAGGAGAAGCCGACGAGCGCCGGCCGGGACTCCCCCAACCAGGCGAAACTCGCGTACAGCGCCATGGCCGAGAGCCCGCCGAGGAGCGCCAGCACGGCCTCGATGGCGCCGAAGCCGAGGGCCGGGTGGCGGCGGAACCGTTTGGCGAGCAGGGAGCCGACGCCCATGGCGAAGACCATGACGGACAGCACGACCGACGCCTGGGTGACGGAGTCGCCGATGAGGTAGGAGCCGAGGGCGAGCAGCTCCAGTTCGTACACGAGCCCGCAGGCGGCGCAGACGAACACGGTGGCCAGGACGAGGAGTCGGCCGGTCCGGGGCCGCACGGGCAGGGCGGACGGGACGGCCGACGCACCCCTCGGCTCCGGGGCCGGGAGCACCCGGCGCGGGACGGAACGGTCGATCATGCAGCGAACCGTACGTCACCACCCACTCGCACCCGGTCACCCACATGGGTGCAAGTGGCGTACCAATCCACCCGGTTGGCGCAACCACGGGGCGGGCACCCGCGCCCGAACGACAGATCTAGAGGAGCGCGGGGGATTCCACGGGCACGGGCGTCGGGGCGCCCATGCGCACGCCGACGCGCGTACGGGTGGCCACCAGTTGGCCCTCCTGGGGGTACGCGTGCCAGGTGCGCCACCGCACCTGGCCCTCCCAGCGCTGCGCGAGCATGGCGGTGAAGGCGTGCGGGCTGCCCGGGAAGGTTCCCGCGAGCCCGTTCGGGTGATCCGCCACCAGTGCGAGCAGTTCCTGCGCCCGCCCGGCGAACGACCCGCGGGAGAGGGTCTCGACCCGCGCGGCGAACTCGTACTCCCAGTCGCCCACCCGCTTCGCGACGCCGAGCGGCAGCGGCGTGCTGCTGCCGGGCATGCAGGCGACCGTCTCCGAGCAGAGCACCTCGCCCTCCTCCAGGAGCACCTGATGGGAGGCCCCGAGCAGACGCAACTCCACTTTGGCGTCCGCCAGCTGGAGGTTCAGTACGGCCAGGGCGGGCAGCCGGTCCCGTCCGAGGGCCCAGGCGAGATCGGCGGCACGCGTGTCGGTGTAGGAGGTCTGGAGGGTCGTGAGCATGAGTCGGCTCCGCAAACGCGCGAGGGAGATGGCCGGGGTCCGCCGGCGGTGGGCAACGGGCGGGGGGACACCGGCACGGGTCCACAGGAAGTCCGGGTGGGTCCGAGGACTGGTCTACTCAACCGAGGGAATCATGAAAGGCACGGCACTCACAGCGCTTTTACCCAACTTGACGTGGTTTACATCCCCCCGGGGGCTCCACAGTTCAGGTGTTCAACCGGCCCCCGCCGGCGCGTCGCGGTGCGGTGGTCGACGAGAGGGCGCCCGGCGGTCTCCGGACCGCCGGGCGCCCCGCTCGCCGCGGTGCCCGCTGCCCCGTGTCAGCTGGAACCGCCGCACCCCCCGCCACCGCCGCCACACGAGGACGACGATCCGCAGGAGGACGAGGAACCGCAGGAGGAAGAGCTGCCGCAGCCGGATCCGGAGTGACCGCCGGCCCACCAGCTGCTGCTGCCGCTGCTGCTGCTGCCACTGCCGCCCGAGCCGGAGCCCGAGTACCCCTGACGGAACGACCGGATGGCGATGGCCGCCAGGACGGCGAAGACCAGGATTCCGATCCCAATGAAGACGAACGTCATGTCCGCCCCCTCTCTCACGCCCCGGTCCTCCCGGGGAGCGGGATCCCCTCGTCCCGCGTGCAGGGGGGATGCCCGCAGGCCACGCGGCCCAAAGCACACTTGAGCAAGTCCAGAGGTTGCCCGCAGGATGGCGCCCATGAGCGCACCCGTGAGCAGCGACCGCCCCTTCCTGAACCGCCGCCTGGCGGCCTTCGGCACCACGATCTTCGCGGAGATGTCGGCGCTGGCCGCCCGCACCGGCTCGATCAACCTGGGCCAGGGCTTCCCCGACACCGACGGCCCGGCGGCCATCGCCGAGGCCGCCTCCCGCGCGGTCCTCACGGGTCTCGGCAACCAGTACCCACCGGGCCCCGGCGTCCCCGAGCTGCGCACCGCGATCGCCGCCCACCAGCAGCGCTTCTACGGCCTGTCCTACGACCCCGACACCGAGGTGCTGGTCACCGCCGGGGCCACCGAGGCCATCGCCGCCTCCCTCCTGGCCCTCCTGGAACCGGGCGACGAGGTCATCGCCCTGGAGCCGTACTACGACTCGTACGCGGCCTGCATCGCGATGGCGGGCGCGGTCCGCGTCCCCGTCACCCTGCGCCCGCACTCCGGGGCCTTCGCCCTCGACCTCGACGAACTGCGCGCCGCCGTCACCCCGCGCACCCGGCTGCTGCTGCTCAACACCCCGCACAACCCGACGGGCACCGTCCTGACCGGCGAGGAACTGGCCGCGATCGCCGCCCTCGCCGTGGAGCGCGACCTCCTCGTCGTCACGGACGAGGTGTACGAGCACCTGGTCTTCGACGGCGCCCACACCCCCCTGGCCGGGCTGCCGGGCATGCGCGAGCGCACGGTCACCATCTCCTCGGCCGGGAAGACGTTTTCCTTCACCGGCTGGAAGGTCGGCTGGATCACCGCGCCCCCGGCGCTGGTCACGGCGGTCCGCTCGGCGAAGCAGTTCCTCACCTACGTCTCCTCGGGCCCCTTCCAGTACGCGATCGCCGAGGCCCTCGCGCTGCCCGACGACTACTACGACGGCTTCCGCGCCGATCTGGCCGCCAAGCGCGACCTGCTCTCCGAGGGGCTGGCGGCGGCCGGCTTCGAGGTCTACCGCCCGCAGGGCACCTACTTCATCACCACCGACATCACCCCGCTGGGCGAGAAGGACGGCCTCGCCTTCTGCCGCGCCCTGCCCGAGCGCTGCGGGGTCGTCGCCATCCCCAACCAGGTCTTCTACGACGACACCGCCGCGGGGGCCACCCAGGTCCGCTGGGCCTTCTGCAAGCGGACCGAAGTGCTCGAGGAGGCCGTTTCCCGTCTGGGCGCGCTCTAGGGGTCCGACCCGAAGGATTCACCGCTTCGCAAACCTTTCCGGCCGGCGCGCCAGGCGCATTCGTGCGTGCTTGCGAGGTGGCTGAGGCCGATGTGAAGCTGTCGGTGCGAACGTGCCCGAAGCCACTCACGACGCCGTGAGCGGAACCATCACGAGCCGAAAGTCGGGACACATGGCAACGGGCAGAGCGACGGTGACCTCGTCGCCCCTGGAGATCCGCGCGCTCAAGGTCGTACGGTCGGCCGCACCGACGAGCCTCATCGCACTCGCCCTGTTCGCCGCCGTACGCGGGGCCGGGGTGCTCGTGCTCGTCATCGGGTCCTGGTGGGCCGGGCGCTCGCCCATGAAGGTGCTCGGGGTCTCCTGGGACTCCGTCTGGTACCTGAAGATCGCCGCGAACGGCTACGGGCGGACCCAGATGTGGCCCAGCCCGCACGCCACCGGCACCGGGCTGATCCAGAGCGACTTCGCGTTCTTCCCGCTCTACCCGACGCTGATACGACTCCTCGGCTCCGTGCTGCCCGGCGGGCTCGTCCCCGCCGGGATCCTCATCGCCTGGATCTCGGCCGCCGTGGCCGCGGTCGGGGTGTACAGGATCGGCGAGCGGGTCATCGGCCCGCGGGCCGGGCTGCTGCTCGTGGGGCTCTGGGCGGCCCTCCCGCACGCGGTGGTGCTGTCCCTGGCCTACACCGAGGCCCTGCTGGCCGCGCTCGCCGCCTGGGCCCTGTACGCCCTGCTGCGGGGCCGTTGGTTGTGGGCCGCCGGCCTCGCCGTGCTCGCCGGGCTGACCCGGCCCACGGGGCTGGCCGTCGCGGCCGCCGTGTCGGCCATGGCGTTGCACGCGATCGTCGTACGGAAGTCCCGCGCGCCCGAGGTGTGGGCGGCCGGGCTGCTGGCGCCGGCCGGCTGGGCCGCGTACGTCCTGGCCGTCGGGGTGCACGTGGGCGATCCCCTCGGCGGCTACTTCGCCGTGCAGCGGAACTGGGGGTCGAGGTTCGACTTCGGCGTCGGGGCGCTGCGCTCGGCGGAGCAGGTGCTGACCGGCGGGCACGTGCCGCTCGCGACCACCGTGACGGTGGTGCTGCTGTCGGTCACGGGGCTGCTGGCGATGCTCCTCGTACTGGACCGCATCCCGCTGCCGCTGCTCGCCTACACCGGGATACTGCTGCTCATCGCCTTCGGCGGGGCGGGCTACTTCGAGTCGAAGCCCCGGTTCCTGCTGCCGGCGTTCCCGCTGCTGCTGCCGATGGCCGCCGTGATGGCGAGAGCCCGGCCGCGCACCGCGATCGTGGTGACCGCGGTGCTGGCCGGGCTCGGGTACGGATACGGGCTGTACCTGCTGCTGATCGCCCGCGTACCGCTGTAGTCGACTAGTTGGTCTCGTCGCCTTCGCCGTCGCCCTCGGAGGAGTCGATCTCCTTCTCCAGGCCGAGCTGCTCGACGAGCCACTTGTCGAATTCGATGGAGGCGCGGACCCAGCTGACCGTGGAGGACACGAAGTGCTCCAGGTTGACGCCGGTGCCGATCAGCATCTGCGCCTCACCGATCAGACGGACCGAGCCGTCGTCGTGCGTGTGGCTGTAGACCTTCGGCCACAGGGTGCGGCGGTTCCAGTCGTCGATCGACTCGAGAAGCTGCGGCTTCTCGTCGATCTTGTGCGGACGGTCGTAGAAGGTCCGCACCGAGAACACCTGCTGCTCGTCCTCGCCGCGGAACATGAAGTACGTGCGGAAGTCCTCCCACGGCGCCGCGAGGTCACCCTCGTCGTCGACGACGTACTTGAGCTCCATCTGCTCCAGCAGCTGCTTGACCAGCTCCTGGTCGGGGACGACGGGGCCCGCCGGTCCTGAGGCCTGCGGTTCGGGCTGCTGCCCTCCGAAATTCGGAATCGAGGCCGGGTCGATGCTCACCGTGTTCTTCCCTTCGTGCGGATACCTGCATCCTCCCCCATCCGTCCCACCCCATGTCCAGCCCCGCACGCGCGATCCGCGCAGGGCGGACAGGACCGGGCCGCCGTAAGGGTGAAGATGTCCGGATCACCCCTGGTCACGACGGCCCGGAGGGCCTCACAGGGCCTTGCCGACGAGCAGGTCCTCGCCCGCCACGTCCACGCGCACGGTGTCGCCGTCGCGGACCTCGCCGGCCAGGATCTCCTTGGCCAGCCGGTCGCCGATCGCCGTCTGGATCAGGCGGCGCAGCGGCCGGGCACCGTACGCCGGGTCGTTGCCCTTGTCCGCCAGCCAGGCCAGGGCCTCGGGGGTGACGTCCAGGGTCAGGCGGCGGTCGGCCAGCCGCTTGGCGAGGCGGCCGATCTGGAGCTCGGCGATGTGCGCCAGCTCCTCCTCGCCGAGGGCCGAGAAGACCACGAGGTCGTCGAGCCGGTTGAGGAACTCCGGCTTGAAACTGGCCCGGACCACGTCCAGGACCTGCTTCTTCTTCTCGTCCGCGGGTGTGGCCGGGTTCATCAGGAACTGGCTGCCCAGGTTCGACGTGAGGATCAGGATGGCGTTGCGGAAGTCCACGGTGCGGCCCTGGCCGTCCGTGAGACGGCCGTCGTCGAGGACCTGGAGCAGGACGTCGAAGACCTCGGGGTGGGCCTTCTCCACCTCGTCCAGGAGGACGACGGAGTACGGGCGCCTGCGCACGGCCTCGGTGAGCTGGCCGCCCTCCTCGTAGCCGACGTACCCGGGCGGGGCGCCGACGAGGCGGGACACGCTGTGCTTCTCGCCGTACTCCGACATGTCGATGCGGACCATGGCCCGCTCGTCGTCGAAGAGGAAGTCGGCGAGGGCCTTGGCCAGCTCCGTCTTGCCGACGCCGGTGGGGCCGAGGAAGAGGAAGGAGCCGGTCGGGCGGTCCGGGTCGGCGATGCCGGCGCGGGTGCGGCGCACCGCGTCCGAGACGGCCCGCACGGCCTCGGTCTGGCCGATCAGGCGGCGGCCCAGCTCCTCCTCCATGCGGAGCAGCTTCTGGGTCTCCCCTTCGAGGAGGCGGCCGGCCGGGATGCCGGTCCAGGCGCCGACCACGTCCGCGATGTCGTCGGGGCCGACCTCGTCCTTGACCATGCTGTCCTTGGCCGCACCGGCCTTGGAGGCCTCCTCCTCGGCCTCGGTGGCCTCGGCGAGCTCGCGCTCCAGGGCGGGGATCTCCCCGTAGAGCAGCTTGGAGGCGGAGTCGAAGTCGCCGTCGCGCTGGGCGCGCTCGGCCTGCCCGCGCAGCTCGTCCAGGCGCTCCTTGAGCTCGCCGACCCGGTTGAGGGACTGCTTCTCCTTCTCCCAGCGGGCGGTCAGGCCGCGCAGGTCCTCCTCCTTGTCGGCGAGGTCCTTGCGGAGCTTGTCGAGGCGTTCGCGGGAGGCCGGGTCGGACTCGTTGTTCAGCGCCAGCTCCTCCATCCGCAGCCGGTCGACGGAACGCTGGAGCTCGTCGATCTCCACGGGCGAGGAGTCGATCTCCATGCGCAGCCGGGACGCCGCCTCGTCGACGAGGTCGATGGCCTTGTCGGGGAGGAAGCGGGAGGTGATGTAGCGGTCGGAGAGGGTCGCGGCGGCGACCAGCGCGCTGTCGTTGATGACCACCTTGTGGTGGGCCTCGTAGCGGCCCTTGAGCCCGCGCAGGATGGCGATGGTGTCCTCGACGGACGGCTCGGCGACCAGCACCTGCTGGAAGCGCCGCTCCAGCGCCGGGTCCTTTTCGATGCGCTCGCGGTACTCGTCGAGGGTGGTCGCGCCGACCATGCGCAGCTCGCCGCGGGCCAGCATGGGCTTGAGCATGTTGCCCGCGTCCATGGCGGAATCGCCGCCGGCGCCCGCACCGACGACGGTGTGCAGCTCGTCGATGAAGGTGATGATCTGGCCCTCGCTCGACTTGATCTCGGCGAGGACGGTCTTGAGCCGCTCCTCGAACTCGCCCCGGTACTTGGCGCCGGCGACCATCGCGCCGAGGTCGAGGGAGACGAGCCGCTTGTTCTTGAGGGACTCGGGGACGTCGCCCTTGACGATGCGCTGGGCCAGGCCCTCGACGACGGCCGTCTTGCCGACGCCGGGCTCCCCGATGAGCACCGGGTTGTTCTTGGTGCGGCGCGAGAGCACCTGGACGACGCGCCGGATCTCGTGGTCGCGGCCGATGACCGGGTCGAGCTTGCCGTCGCGGGCGGCTGCCGTGAAGTCGGTGCCGAACTTCTCCAGGGCCTTGTACTGGCCCTCCGGGTCGGGGGTGGTCACCCGCCGTGCTCCTCGTGCGTTCTGGAAGGCGTCGAGCAGCTTCTTCGCCGTCGCGCCCTGGCCGGAAAGGACCTCACCGGCCGCACCGCCCTTGGCGGCGACGGCGATGAGCAGGTGTTCGGTGGAGAGGTACTCGTCGCCGAGCTTGCCCGCCTCCGCGTCGGCCTCGGCGAGGACGGCGAGCAGGTCGCGGCTGGGCTGCGGGGGCGCGACGGTGGAGCCCGTGACGCTGGGCAGGGCGGCGAGCAGCCGCTCGGCGCCGGCCCGGACGGCCGCCTGGTCGGCGTCGGTGGCGACCAGCAGGTCGATGACGTTCTCGTTGTCCTCGCCGGCGAGCAGCGCCAGCAGCAGGTGCGCGGGGGTCAGGTCGGCGTGGCCGTCCTTGACGGCCCTGCTGGTGGCGGCGTTCAGGGCGTCCCGGCTCTTGTTGGTCAGCTCGGCGTCCACTGCGTCTTCTCCTCTCCGGAGGGCTACCCGGATCCATGGTCGTACGGTTGCGCGAACAGGAATTCTGACAGGGTCAGCGTATGCAAAGTTGAGTCTATTCCACTCAAGGGCGATTCGGGGCCGGTCTGCCCGTACCCTTCGGGCCATGTCCCATGACGTACTCAACCCGACGCCCGAGTACCTCGCCTTCTGGCGGGAGCGGCACGTCTGCACCCTGACCACCCCGCGGCCCGACGGCTCCCCGCACGTGGTCCCGGTGGGCGTGACGTACGACCCGGAGGCCGGCCTGGCCCGGGTCATCAGCAACAAGCACAGCAAGAAGGTGCGCAACGTCCTCGCGGCCCAGGCCGCCGAGCCGGGCGGGGCCCGGGTCGCCGTCTGCCAGATGGAGGGGCGCCGCTGGGCGACGCTGGAGGGGCGCGCGGTGATCCGTACGGACGAGGCCTCGGTCGCCGAGGCGGTGGCGCGCTACGCGCAGCGGTACGGGCGCACTCCCTCGCCCAACCCCGACCGGGTGGTCCTGGAGATCACCCTGGAGCGGGCGATGGGCCGGGCCTGAGCGGAACCGGAAGGGTGCGGGCCGGAAACCGTCCCGCTCATATTGTCCCGTTCAACCACTGGACGGGGACATCACAACGGCGCCATCGTGGTCAGGTCCACGATGGCGCCGTTGTGTGGGGGTAGCACCTGAGCGATCTGCAACGACGGGGGAATCGCTTCAGGCACTGCGGGGGGTGGCGGTGGTGATATCGGGTTCGAAGAGCTGGTGGTCGCGCTGATCGAGATTGACGAAGACCATTCCGTAGCGCACCTCGCAGCGGACGGGCTGCGGCGCGCCGCGCGGCCGGCGCAGGCACCTGTAGGCACGGACGTCCTCGTCCTCCTCGCGCACGATGACGATCGGCTGTCCGAAGAGCGTGACCATCAACGAGTCGCCAGGGTGGGGGATGGCCGTGGCGAGGTCGATGAACTGCCAGCCGGAGCGGTAGGCAGAGGCCATTTCGCGGCGGAAGCCGCGGTCGTCCGGGGTCACGCTTCCCTCCCTCCGGCCACGGGGACGCTTCCGTCCGTACGCATGGGGCTCGAATCCCATCCACTGTCCAGCCGCCCGGCCTGTACGCTGTCCCAACCGCTGTCGACCGGGCTCAGCGCCTGGGTTCCGGCGACCCCGAGGCCCGCGCCGATCAGCCCCCCGAAGGCCACGGTCGAGAAGATGACGGTGGCAAGCGTCGAGCGAAGCATTCTTCTGTACATGGTCGGCTTCGTCCTAACTTGATGAAATCCTCTCCCCCGCGAACTAGACGATGGCTCATTCGGGCACGTCGATGCCACAGGGACGATGCATCATGTTCTTGCATGTTCAGGACCCTGGGGGGTGGAGATTTGCCTCAAAGCACCACAAAAACGACACATCACCACTCCATTGCAGACCTGTGCCCCGAGGGCACCCGTCTGTACGCGAACGCACTCAGCGCCGGCCGAATCGCGCGTGCAGACGTGCAAGCGGCCCCCTGCCTGCTCGAATTCGCGCTGCTCCACCCCGATCCTGACGACGCGAACCTGCTGCGTCCGGTTCCCCCGTCCGTCGCACTCGCACAGCGTCTTCACCCCATCGAGCGGGAAATCCAGGACCGGCGCCGGCATTCCATCGAACTCGCCGAAGCTTTCGAGCCCTTCCTCGCCATCAGCACGCAGATGCCGCCCAACGCGGACGCCATCACCGTGCTGGAGGGGTTCGACCGCATCAACCTGGCACTCAACCTCGCCACCGCCGACTGCCACACCGAGATGCTGACCATCCAGCCCGGTGGCGCCCGCAGCGCGCCGGCCCTCACCCAGGCCCTGCAGCGCGACCAGCCGCTGACCGACCGGGGGGTCAGCATACGCACGCTCTACCAGCACACCGTCCGGCACAGTCCCGGCACCCTCGCGTACGTGGAGCACATTTCCCCCGGAAAGGTGGAAGTCCGCACCCTGGAGCAGCTCATCCCGCGGCTGATTGTCTTCGATCGCACGGTCGCCTTCATCCCGGCGAGCGACGACCGCAGCGTGGCCCTGGAACTGCGTCATCCCGGGCTGGTCGAGTACCTCATCAGAGTCTTCGAGGCGCTGTGGCACCTCGCCACACCGCTCAGCGAGCAGGTGACGTACGACCCCATGCCGTCGGGCATCTCCGGCGTGCAGCGCACCATCGCCCAACTCCTCGTCGAGGGGCACGTGGACGAGGCCATCGCGCGCCGGCTGGGAATGAACGTACGCACGTGCCGCGCGCACATCGCGAAGCTCGCCACCGCCCTGGGCAGCGGCAGCCGCGCCCAACTCGGCTTCCTCATCGCCCAGTCCGGCATCCTGGGCCGGCCCGGGGACCCGACCAAGCCCGACGACGGCCCGGAGGCCTGAACCCGGTGGACCGGGGCCGGCGGCCCGAACGGCGGCCGCCCGGTGGCCGCCCGGCGCGGAACGCGAGAAGGGCCCCCGGCCGGACGGCTGTCCGGTCGGGGGCCCTTCTCTTGCGCGGGTGTGCGCGAGGTGCGCTCAGTCCATCGGCCGCTTCGGCGCCGGCCGCCACACCACCAGGGCGTTGCCCGGCTGCGGGGGCTGGTACGGGACCAGGTCACGGCGGTAGGAGGCGTGCACCTGGGCCTCGCGGGCCCGGAGCGTGGCCGCCGCGCCGTCGACCGCCGCGGAGAGCTCGGCCACGCGCTGCTGGAGCGCGGCGACCTGGTTCTCCAGCTCGATGATCCGCTTGATGCCCGCCAGGTTGATGCCCTCGTCCTGGGACAACGCCTGCACCGTGCGGAGCAGTTCGATGTCCCTGGCCGAATACCGTCGGCCGCGCCCGGCCGTGCGGTCCGGGGAGACCAGGCCGAGGCGGTCGTACTGGCGGAGGGTCTGCGGATGCAGGCCCGAGAGCTGGGCGGCCACCGAGATCACGTAGACCGGGGTCTCGTCGGTGAGCTGGTAGCCCCCGCCCAGGCGGGAGGACTGTCGTCGGCGGCCGTCCATGGTCATGCTCCCTTCGCGGACTCGAACAGCGCGGAGCGCGGGTCCTCGGACTCCGTCGCCTCGCGGTACATCTCCAGCGCCTCGCGCGCCTTGTCCGACAGCTGCGAGGGCACCGCGACCTCGACGGTGACCAGCAGGTCGCCGCGGGTGCCGTCCTTGCGGACCGCGCCCTTGCCGCGGGCCCGCATGGTGCGACCGCCCGGGGTGCCCGGCGGCAGCTTCAGCGTCACCGAGGGGCCGTTCAGGGTGGGCACCTTGATGTCGGCGCCCAGGGCCGCCTCGGCGAAGGTCACCGGGACGGTCACCGTCAGGTTGTCGTCCTTGCGGCCGAACACCGGGTGGGAGCCGACGTGCACGACGACGTAGAGGTCGCCGGCCGGACCGCCGCGCTCGCCCGGCGCGCCCTTGCCGCGCAGCCTGATCCGCTGGCCGTCGGAGACGCCCGCCGGGATCCGGACCTGCATGGTGCGGGAGGACTTGGCACGACCGCTGCCCTTGCACACGTCGCAGGGGGTCTCCGCGATCAGGCCGCGGCCCTTGCAGTCGGCGCACGGGTCGGTCAGCGAGAAGCCGCCGCCGCTGCCCCGGGAGACCTGGCCGGTGCCGACGCAGGTCGGGCACACGCGGGGCGTGCCGTTCTTGTCGCCGGTGCCCGCACAGGCCTTGCAGGGCGCCTGGGAGGACATCCGGAGCGGGACCGTGGCCCCGTCCACCGCCTCCGTGAAGGAGAGGGTGACCTCCGACTCGATGTCCTGGCCGCGGCGCGGCTGGGTCCGGGTGCCCGGACCCGCCGTGCCGCGGCCGCCGAAGAGGCCGCCGAAGACGTCACCCAGGCCGCCGCCGAAACCGCCGGCCCCGGCGCCACCCGACTGGGTGCCGCCGAAGAGGTCGCCCAGGTCGAAGTTGAACGAGCCGCCGCCCGCGCCGGGACCGGGGCGGAAGCCACCGTTCCCGAACAGCGCGCGGGCCTCGTCGTACTCCTTGCGCTTCTTCGGGTCACCGAGGATGTCGTTCGCCTCGGAGATCTCCTTGAAGCGCTCCTCGGCCGAGGAGTCGCCCTTGTTGGCGTCCGGGTGGAACTCGCGGGCGAGCTTCCGGTACGCCTTCTTGATCTCGGCCTCGGTGGCGTCCTTCGGGACACCGAGGACCTTGTAGTAGTCCTTCTCGACGAAGTCCTTCGTGTTCATCCCCGGTGTCCCTCCTCCCGTGCCACCACTGGTTCAAGCTCAGCCGTTGTCGGCTGCATCCGTGTCCTTGTCGGACGACGCGTCGCCTTCCGACGACTCGGACTTGGGGGCCGCGCCCGGCTGGGGCTCGGCCACCGCGACCCGTGCGGGACGGATCGTACGCTCGCCGATCCGGTACCCCGGCTGCAGGATCGCCACGCAGGTCGTCTCGGTGACGTCCGGCGCGTACGAGTGCATCAGGGCCTCGTGGACCGTCGGGTCGAAGGGCTCGCCCTCCTTGCCGAACTGCTGCAGACCCATCTTGGCGGCGACCGTCTCCAGCGATTCGGCCACCGACTTGAAGCCGCCGACCAGCTCGCCATGTTCCCGCGCCCGGCCGATGTCGTCCAGGGTCGGGAGCAGCTCCGTCAGGAGGGACGCGACCGCGATCTCCTTGACGGTGATCCGGTCCCGCTCCACCCGGCGGCGGTAGTTCTGGTACTCCGCCTGGAGCCGCTGGAGGTCCGCGGTGCGCTCATTGAGCGCCGTACGGGCCTGGTCCAGCTGCGCCAGAAGGGCCGTTTCCTGGCCTGCGGCCTGTGCTGCTGCGCTGTCGTCCCCGGCCGGGGCCTCCGTGTCCTTGGCGGACTCGGCGGACCCGGCGGCCTTCGACTCTTCGGGCGTGCCGTCGGCGGGGACTTCGGGCTTCTCCTCGAAGCCCGGGGTCTCCTCCGACATCAGGCAGCGCCGCCCTTCGGCTTCTCGTCGTCGACGATCTCGGCGTCGACGACGTCGTCGTCGGCGGCCTTGTCCTGGGCACCCGCGGCGCCCGCGGCACCCTGGGCGGCCTGCGCGTCGGCGTAGATCGCCTGGCCCAGCTTCTGGCTGACCGCGGCGAGCTTCTCGGTCGCGGTGCGGATCTCGGCGGTGTCCTCGCCCTTGAGCTTGTCCTTCAGCTCGGTGACGGCGGTCTCGACCTCGGCCTTGACCTCGGCCGGGACCTTGTCCTCGTTGTCCTTGACGAACTTCTCCGTCTGGTAGACGAGCTGCTCGCCCTGGTTGCGGGACTCGGCCGCCTCCTTGCGACGGAGGTCCTCGTCCGCGTACTGCTCCGCCTCCTGGCGCATGCGGTCGACCTCGTCCTTGCCGAGCGAAGAGCCGCCGGTGACGGTCATCTTCTGCTCCTTGCCCGTGCCGAGGTCCTTCGCGGTCACGTGCATGATGCCGTTCGCGTCGATGTCGAAGGAGACCTCGATCTGCGGGACGCCACGCGGGGCCGGCGGCAGGCCGGTCAGCTCGAACATGCCGAGCTTCTTGTTGTACGCCGCGATCTCGCGCTCGCCCTGGTAGACCTGGATCTGCACGGACGGCTGGTTGTCCTCGGCCGTCGTGAAGATCTCGGACCGCTTGGTCGGGATCGTGGTGTTGCGCTCGATGAGCTTGGTCATGATGCCGCCCTTGGTCTCGATGCCGAGGGACAGCGGGGTCACGTCGAGGAGCAGGACGTCCTTGACCTCACCCTTGAGGACACCGGCCTGGAGGGTGGCGCCGATGGCGACGACCTCGTCCGGGTTGACGCCCTTGTTGGCGTCCTGACCGCCGGTGAGCTCCTTGACGAGCTCGGCGACGGCCGGCATGCGGGTGGAGCCGCCGACCAGGACCACGTGGTCGATCTCGGACAGCGCGATGCCGGCGTCCTTGATGACGTTGTGGAACGGGGTCTTGCAGCGGTCGAGCAGGTCCGCGGTCAGCTGCTGGAACTGGGAGCGCGTGAGCTTCTCGTCCAGGTGCAGCGGGCCCTCGGCGGAGGCCGTGATGTACGGCAGGTTGATCGTGGTCTCCGTGGAGGAGGACAGCTCGATCTTCGCCTTCTCGGCGGCCTCGCGCAGACGCTGGAGCGCCATCTTGTCCTTGGACAGGTCGACGCCGTGGCCGTTGGCGAACTGCTTCACCAGGTAGTCGACGACGCGCTGGTCCCAGTCGTCGCCACCGAGGTGGTTGTCACCGTTGGTGGCCTTGACCTCGACGACACCGTCGCCGATCTCCAGGAGCGACACGTCGAAGGTGCCGCCACCGAGGTCGAAGACGAGGATGGTCTGGTCGTCCTTGTCGAGACCGTAGGCCAGGGCGGCGGCCGTCGGCTCGTTGACGATGCGCAGGACGTTCAGGCCCGCGATCTCGCCGGCCTCCTTCGTCGCCTGACGCTCGGAGTCGTTGAAGTAGGCCGGGACGGTGATGACCGCGTCCGTGACCTTCTCACCCAGGTAGGCCTCGGCGTCGCGCTTCAGCTTCTGCAGGATGAAGGCGCTCATCTGCTGCGGGTTGAAGTCCTTGCCATCCAGGTTGATCTTCCAGTCAGTGCCCATGTGGCGCTTGACGGAGCGGATGGTCCGGTCCACGTTCGTGACCGCCTGGCGCTTGGCGACCTCGCCGACGAGGACCTCGCCGTTCTTGGCGAAGGCGACGACGGACGGCGTGGTCCTGGCGCCCTCGGCGTTGGTGATGACGGTGGGCTCGCCGCCTTCCAGAACGCTGACGACGGAGTTAGTGGTGCCCAGGTCGATGCCGACCGCACGTGCCATTTTGATTCCTCCAGCTGACTTGAGTGGAACAGACTCAACCATGACTCATCGCGGCGCGCACGTCAACAGAACTGAGTCGAGTCGACTCAACCTTTAGGTCGCCCTTACACGCAACCCTGCGGATTCCGACCCTGCCGGCGCCTGCGGCGCGGGGCGATTCCGGCCCTGCCGCCACTTGCGGCGCGGGGCGATTCCAGGCCCGCCGGCGTTCGAGGCGCGGGCTCCGGGGCGGAGCCCCGGCGGCGGCGCCGCAGCCGAACGGGTCACCCGGCCGCGCGCCACCCACCCCGGCCGGGAGGCGTACGGCACGGTGCTGGCATGGCAACGTCCCTCATCGCCCGGCCGGGGGCACGACCGGCCAGGCCCTCGGCGAAGCGGGTGTTCGACCTGCTCGGCGCGGCCGCCCTGCTGGCGCTGTGCGCCGTACCGCTCGCACTGGCCGCCGGGCTGCTCTGCGCGACCCAGGGCGGGCGGGTCTTCGTGCGGGAGCCGGTGGCCGGGCTGTCCGGGCGGCCCTTCCGGACCTGGAGGTTCCGCACGGCCCCGGCAGGCCGCACCGGAGCCGCGGTGGAGCGCTGCGCGCTCGACGCGCTGCCCCAGCTGCTCAACGTGCTCCGCGGCGAGATGTCCCTCGTCGGCCCGCGCCCGGAATCACGTACCGACCGGGCCGACAGGCTGCTCGTACGTCCCGGAATGACCGGGTTGTGGCAGGTCAGCGCGCGCTCCGACCTGCCCTGGGAGGAGATGGCCCTGCTCGACCGGCATTATGTGGAGAACCATTGGCTCGGGATGGACCTGGCGATCCTCGCGCAGACCCCTCGGGCGGCCTTGCGGCAAAGGCTCGCCTGAGCGACACAGATCACCGCACGCTCGGCTACATTGCGGCGTCGGGAATGGGTAACCTCAAGCCTTGACTTCATAAGTTACCGCTTAGTAAGTGCTGCCCGAGGAGCCCGCCCATGCAACTCGCCGCGATCATCGTGTCGCTGGTCATCACGGTGGTAGCCGTCGCGCTGTTCGGCCGTGCCATCGCGCAGATCTACAGATTCGTGCGCCTCGGCCAGCCTGTGCCCGCGGGCACGCGCACCGGTGACCCCACGCAGCGCACCATCACCCTGGTCAAGGAATTCCTCGGCCACACCCGCATGAACCGCTGGGGCATCGTCGGCTTCGCCCACTGGTTCGTGGCGGTGGGCTTCTTCTCGCTGCTGCTGACGATCGTCAACGCCTTCGGCCAGCTCTTCCAGGCCGACTGGCTGATCCCGATCATCGGCGACTGGCTGCCGTACGAGATCTTCACCGAGTTCCTCGGCCTGATGACCGTGCTCGGCATCGTCACCCTGATCGTGATCCGGCAGCTGAGCCGGCCGAGCAAGGCGGGCCGCAAGTCCCGCTTCGCGGGATCCAAGACGGGCCAGGCCTACTTCGTCGAGGCCGTCATCCTGATCGTCGGCGTCTGCATCATGACGCTGCGCGCGCTGGAGGGCGTCCAGCACCACGTCGACGGCTGGGAGCCGGGCTTCTTCGCCTCGTACCCGCTGATCGCCGCCTTCGACGGGCTGAGCCCGGGCACGATCCAGCACCTCACGTACTTCTTCGCGGCCCTCAAGATCGTCACGTCCTTCACCTGGATGATCACGGTCTCGCTGAACACCAACATGGGTGTCGCCTGGCACCGCTTCCTCGGCTTCCCGAACATCTGGTTCAAGCGCAACGCGGACGGCGCGACCGCCCTCGGCGCGCTCCAGCCGATGACCAGCGGTGGCAAGGAGATCGACTTCGAGGAGCCGGGCGAGGACGACGTCTTCGGCGTCTCCCAGGTCGAGCAGTTCTCCTGGAAGGGCATCCTCGACTTCTCCACGTGCACCGAGTGCGGTCGCTGCCAGTCGCAGTGCCCCGCCTGGAACACGGGCAAGCCGCTCTCCCCGAAGCTCCTGATCATGTCGCTGCGCGACCACGCGCACGCCAAGGCCCCGTACCTGCTGGCCGGCGGCGGCAAGACGATGGAGGGCGACGAGAAGGCCTCCGCGGAGCAGCTGAAGGACGTCCCGGCGGCCGCCCTGGCCGAGGCCGAGCGCCCGCTCATCGGCACCGCCGAGGAGAACGGCGTCATCGACCCGGACGTGCTGTGGTCCTGCACGACCTGCGGTGCGTGCGTCGAGCAGTGCCCGGTCGACATCGAGCACATCGACCACATCGTCGACATGCGCCGCTACCAGGTGATGATCGAGAGCGCGTTCCCGTCGGAGGCGGGCACGATGCTCAAGAACCTGGAGAAGAAGGGCAACCCCTGGGGCCTGGCGAAGAAGCAGCGCGTCGAGTGGACCAAGGAGGTGGACTTCGAGGTCCCGATCATCGGGAAGGACGCGGAGGACCTCTCCGAGTTCGACTACCTCTACTGGGTCGGCTGCGCCGGCGCCTTGGAGGACCGGGCCAAGAAGACCACGAAGGCCTTCGCGGAGCTCCTGAACATCGCGGGCGTCAAGTTCGCGATCATGGGCGGCGACGAGAAGTGCACCGGTGACTCGCCGCGCCGCCTGGGCAACGAGCCGCTGTTCCAGCAGCTGGGCCAGGAGAACGTGGCCATGCTGAACATGGCGTTCGGCGAGGACGACGACGACCCCGAGACGAAGAAGCCGAAGTCGGCGAAGCGGATCGTCTCGACCTGCCCGCACTGCTTCAACACCATCGCGAACGAGTACCCGCAGCTCGGCGGCGAGTACGAGGTCATCCACCACACGCAGCTGCTCCAGCACCTGATCGACGAGGGCCGGCTGACGCCGGTGACGCCGGTCGACGGTCTGATCACGTACCACGACCCGTGCTACCTGGGCCGCCACAACAAGGTCTACACGCCGCCGCGCGAGATCATGTCGGCCGTTCCGGGCCTGCGACAGCAGGAGATGCACCGACACAAGGAGCGGGGCTTCTGCTGTGGCGCGGGTGGTGCGCGGATGTGGATGGAAGAGCGCATCGGCAAGCGCATCAACAACGAGCGCGTGGACGAGGCCCTGTCCCTGAACCCGGACATCGTCTCCACGGCGTGCCCGTTCTGCCTGGTCATGCTGACCGACTCGGTCAACGGCAAGAAGAACGAGGGCCAGGCCAAGGAGTCCGTCCAGGTGGTGGACGTGGCCCAGCTCCTCCTGGAGTCGGTGAAGGCCCCGGGCCCGACGGAGGCCGAACTGGCCGAAGCCGCCGCCGCGGAAGCCGCCGCCGAAGCCGAAGCCGCTGCCGAAGCCGCTGCCGCGGAGGCCGCTGCCAAGGCCAAGGCCGAGGAGGAAGCGAAGGCGAAGGCCGAGGCGGAGGCGAAGGCCAAGGCAGAGGCCGAAGCGAAGGCGAAGGCCGAAGCGGAAGCGGAAGCCAAGGCGAAGGCCGAGGCCGAAGCGAAGGCGGAAGCCGAGGCCAAGGCGAAGGCCGAGCCGGAATCCGAGGCCAAGGCCGAGCCTGTGGCTCCTGTAGCGGAGGCGGAGGCCGAGGCCCCCGCAGCCGAGGCGGAAGCCGGCGCCGAGCCGGAGGCGAAGCCCGAGGCCGAGACCGAGGCTGAAGCCAAGCCGGAGGCGAAGACCGAGGCCAAGGACGAGGCGAAGGCCGTGGCTGAGGCCAAGGACGAGGCCGAGACGGCGACGACGACGGCGGACGACGACGCCGAGGCGAAGCCCGAGGCGGTCAAGGCCGAGGACACCAAGTAGTCCCCGGGTCCACCCGCACCACACCGGAACGGCCGGTCCCCCACCCGGGGGGCCGGCCGTTCCGGCATGTCCGGCGCCCCGCCGGGGGGCCGGCCGGGCCGCGATGTGTTCCGCCCGGCCCCACAGGGCCCCGGTCCGCCGCCGGGGTCCGGGAGGGGCGGGAGTCCGGAGGTCAGGTCCGGTTGCGGCGGAGCATCGCGAAGCCCAGGCCCGCCGCACCGACCGCGGCCATGCCGCCGCCCGCGGCCAGCAGCAGCGGGGTGTCGGCGTCCGCCGTGGCGACCCCTTCCGCACCGGCCTTGACCCCGCCCTTCGGGACGATCCGCTCGACGGCCGGCTTGACGACGTCCTTCGCGACGTCCGCCGTCCCCGTCTCCCGCTTCGTGTCGCGCTTCGTGTCGCGCTTCGTGTCCACCGTGTACTTCTCGATCAGCCTGCCGTTGAAGTCGTACACCCAGCTGTTCCCGCCGCCCCTGCCGTCGATGACGACGAACTTCACGCGCTTGCCGTCCCGGACGAGCTTGTACGTCCAGCCGTCGTTCTGCACGCTCGGGTGCTTCAGGTCGATCGTGCCGAGGGCGTTCCCGTTCGGCATGGAGAGGTGGACGCGCTTGCCGTTCGGGCCGTCGACCAGCTTCGCGATCCGCCCGTCCGGCATGGTCAGCCGGACCGAGCTCTCCCTCTTGACCTCCGGCTTCGGCTTCGGCTTCTCGGAGCCCTCGACCCACGAGGTCACGGTGCCGTTCGGCTGGAGCACCACGTGCAGGCCGTTGTTCCGGCCGTACGTCGCGGCCCCGCCCTTGCTGACCAGCGTGTCCAGCTTCGTACCGCCGGAGAGGATGTCCGCCTCGAAGTGGTTGTCGGAGATCTTGTAGACCTTGGCGATCGAGCCGTCCGCCAGCTTCACGGTCGTGACGTACGCCCGCACGCTCGGCTTCGGCTTCTCGACCGGCTTCTCGGACGGCTTCACCGGCGGCTGGATCTGCGGGTCCACCGGCGGGTCCACCGGAGGCTGCTCGATCCCCGGCAGTACCTGCGGCTCGGGGACGGCCGGGGAGTCCGCGAAGGCGGATCCCACCGGGAGGGCCATGACGGCGGCCGCGCCGGTCACGACGGCGGCGGTACGGAGGGCGGTACGGCGAGTGCGGGGGGTGCTGCGCATGACGGACGGCTCTTCTCGTTCGTTCGTTGATTCGTTCATTCGTTCAGCGACACTCACGAAGCTACGGACCCGATATGTGCGTATTCCGTAGGGAATGTAACGAGGACCAACAGAACGCGACGCAAACACGTAAACCGGACAGCTCGGGGTTCCCCCGGACATCCCCTAGGGGATGTCACAGCTCAGCCGCAAAGGGTGCTTCTTTCCGCCGCCCGGTCACCGGACCCCGCAGGACCAGGTACGTTCGATCACGTGGCTGGATTCAGGATCGGACGCGGCCGGGACAACAACCGCCCGCCCCAACAACCCCCGCAGCAGCAGCCGTACGGTCAGCAGCAACCGCAGCCGCCGTACGGCCGCCAGGCCTACCCTCCCGCCGGCCCCCCGCCCCCGCAGCAGCAGTGGCCGCAGCCGGGCGCCGGCGGTGGGCACGGCGAGCCCGAGTACTTCGACCCGTACGGTCAGCAGCAACCGCAGCAGCCGTACGGCCACGGAGCACCCGGACCGGGATACACCAACGACAACCCGGGGCACACCCAGGTCTTCGCCTTCGGCGAGGACCCGTACGGCCAGGGCTCGACCTACCAGGCCGGCGGGGCCGCGGCGGCTCCGGCCGGGCCGCGACTGCCCTGGAAGGAACTGCTCCGCGGCATCGTGACCCGGCCCGGGCAGACCTTCTTCCAGATGCGCGACCACGCCGTCTGGGGTCCGGCGCTCACCGTGACCTTCCTCTACGGCCTCCTCGCGGTCTTCGGCTTCGACGACGCCCGCAAGGACGTGATCAACGCGACCCTGTCGAAGGCCGTCCCGATCGTCCTCTCCGCCGGAGCGGCCTTCGTCATCTGCGGTCTGCTCCTGGGCGCCGTCACGCACACGCTGGCCCGCCAGATGGGCGGCGACGGGGCCTGGCAGCCGACCGTGGGCCTGTCGATGCTGGTCATGTCGCTGACCGACGCCCCGCGCCTGCTCTTCGCGGTGTTCCTGGGCGGCGACAACGGCCTGGTCCAGGTCCTGGGCTGGGCCACCTGGGTGGCGGCCGGTGCGCTCTTCACGTCGCTGATCAGCAAGTCTCACGACCTGCCGTGGCCGAAGGCGCTGGGCGCGTCCGCGATCCAGCTGATCGCCCTGCTGTCGATCATCAAGCTGGGCACGCTGTAGCCCCGCCGCACGCCCCTCCCCGCACGCAGAAAGGGCCCGCCGCGCGATCCTCCGCACGGCGGGCCCTCCGCTTTGCCCACGCCCGTGGAACTAGGCGTCGAGCACCTGTCCCTCACGCTTCACGACGGGCGGCAGGACCGACCAGGGGAACTCGATCCAGTCGTCCGTGCGCTTCCACACGTACTCGCACTGCACCAGGGAGTGCGACTTCTCGTAGATGACGGCGGAGCGCACCTCGGCGACGTGGCCGAGGCAGAAGTCGTGGACCAGCTTCAGCGTCTTGCCGGTGTCGGCGACGTCGTCGGCGATCAGCACCTTCTTGTTCGTGAAGTCGATCGCCTCGGGCACGGGGGCCAGCATGACCGGCATCTCCAGCGTGGTCCCGACGCCCGTGTAGAACTCGACGTTCACCAGGTGGATGTTCTTGCAGTCGAGCGCGTACGCCAGCCCGCCCGCGACGAACACCCCGCCCCGAGCGATGCTCAGGATGATGTCGGGCTCGTAGCCGTCCTCCGCGATGGTGGTCGCCAGCTCGCGGATGGCGTTCCCGAAGCCCTCGTAGGAGAGGTTCTCGCGTACTACGTCACTCATGCCTCGTGCCTCACCTGGGTGCGGTGGAAGTTCTGGAAGGAGCGCGAGGCGGTCGGCCCGCGCTGCCCCTGGTACCTGGACCCGTAGCGGTCGCTGCCGTACGGGAACTCCGCGGGCGAGCTGAGGCGGAACATGCACAGCTGCCCGATCTTCATGCCCGGCCAGAGCTTGATCGGCAGCGTGGCGAGGTTCGACAGCTCCAGGGTCACGTGGCCCGAGAACCCGGGGTCGATGAACCCGGCGGTCGAATGCGTCACCAGGCCGAGACGGCCGAGGCTGGACTTCCCCTCCAGTCTGGAGGCGATGTCGTCGGGGAGCGAGATGACCTCGTACGTCGAGGCGAGGACGAACTCGCCCGGGTGCAGAATGAAGGCCTCGTCCCCCTCCGGCTCGACCATGCGGGTCAGGTCGGCCTGCTCGATGGCGGGGTCGATGTGGGCGTAGCGGTGGTTCTCGAACACCCGGAAGAACCGGTCGAGGCGCACGTCGATGCTGGAGGGTTGGATCATCGACTCCTCGAACGGGTCGATGCGAACCCGTCCGCTGTCGATCTCGGCCCGGATGTCTTTGTCAGAGAGAAGCACGTCCCGAGGATACGCAGGCGCACGGGCCACCCCCAATCGAGAGCGGCACCGCGCGCGCCTCCTGCCTCCTGCTACCGCTTCACGCCACCGACGGGCACGGCCTGGCGCAACCGCGCACACCGCGGACACCGCAGCAACCGTCCGGGCCCGATCCGGCCGGCACCGAGGTGCTGCAGCGGGAAGGAGGCGGTACTGAACACGTGCCCTTCGGCACAACGGACGACGGTGTGCTCCATCGAGTCCCTTTCCCCAACGAGCTGTACTGCGACGAATCGCCACATTAGGGGATGATCGGGACCGAGCTCCAGCCGCCGCTCCGAACCCACACGGTACGCCCCAACTCCCGCCCACACACGCCTGGATGCACGCCACACACGACAACGACCCCGCGGCGAACACACCGGGGGTCGATCATGAGGTAGAGTGGGCAACGGTAAGGATCCAGGCAACTGGTCCACCCTGCGGATGTAGTTTAATGGTAGAACATGAGCTTCCCAAGCTTATAGCGCGGGTTCGATTCCCGTCATCCGCTCTTCCACGAAGCCCCAGGTCAGCGACCTGGGGCTTTCGTCGTTGTCTAGACCTCTCTGGCCTCGCCGTGCCCTCCGCGTGCCCCAACTCGCAGGAACGCCCTGCCCGGAGGGGTTTCCGCACACCATTCACACCTCCCGGACGCGATCGCACCTCCCATCGCGAGGCGCATTGCGCATGACCTGCCTCACAGCAGCGGTCGGGTGGTGCCAATTCGCGGTGCTGAACCGACAGTTGGCAGACGCGTCCAGCCAGGGCGCCTACTCCGGCACCTGTCGACCGGCCGGCGGTTCCGGGTCCACGGGAAAGAGGGACCGGGTGCCCGTCATTTCCAGAAGCCGCTGGAGCCGGCGCCGAGGAGCCGGCAGGCGGATGACGGTGCCGGTCCCTTGGGCCGCGCGGCGCGCGGCGAGGAGCACGTTCAGCGCCGAGGAGTCGCAGAAGGTGAGGCCGCTGCAGTCGACCGCCACGGGCTTGACCACCGAAGCATGAGCGAGCGCCTCGGAGAGGGCGAAGTGCAAGGCGGGCGCCGTATCGATGTCGATCTCTCCGGTGGGCCTGATCGTGACGGCGTGTTCCAGGATCTCCACGCCGATGCCGTTGCCGCCGGGGGGCTGGGGACGCTGTCCGGCCATGGCGATCACTCCTTGCATCCATCGAGGCGCCCCCCTCCCGACGCCGGGGATACGGGTCACGAACTGCGCTGATCGCGGGTGTTCTGGCGGAGCTGGTCGGCGTGCCGGGTCATGGCGTCGATGCGCTCGGCGATCTCGGCATCCTCGGGCCGCAGGTGGGCCCGGGTACCGGCCAGGGGGCGGACGAGGCGGGCGGTGTCGTTGTGGGCGAGGGCCTGGTTCAGGTCGCCGATCGCGCCCACGGAGTCCGCAGCGAGGCCGGTGAGGGCGGTGACCTGGCCGGCGAGCCGCCGCAGATCGGCGGCGTTGTCGCGGGCCCAGGCGTCCACGCTGCGGTCGGCGGCGCGAGCATCCCGGGTGGCCTGGACGCGCTCCTCGCCCGTGCTTCCGGCCTTCCCCGGCCGCAGGCGCAGGTAGCGGCGCTCGGCGGCCTGGCGACTGGCGACTCCCAGGGGGCCGGCGAGGTCGGCCCAGCTGGCGCCCTCACTGCGGGCAGTTTCGATCAGGCCGGCCTCCCAGCCTCCCAGCTGCTCGCGGACCTCGCGCAGCATCAGCAGGGCGGCCAGGGCCGGGTGGGGGCCCGCGCCCGGTGTCGGCGACGCTGCCGATGTTGCCTGCTGCGCGTCCTTGACGGCCTGGTGGATGGTCTCCAGCGCCGCGGCGGCGGCCAGGAAGGTGACGGGTGGGGTCGGCTCTGCGGCCTCGGTCATGGCGGTCTCCGTGGTCTGTCATCCTCCAGATGACTGCTTGCTTGTCATCGTTTCGATGACATGTTACAACGGGAGCACGTTGAAGCGCATTGGCAGTTTCTGCCTGGACCAACTGGAGGTGTTTCGCGATGTTGATGCGCACCGACCCGTTCCGCGAGATGGACCGGATCGTTCAGCAGCTTTCGGGTGCGTCGGGTACGTGGTCGAAGCCGTCCGTGATGCCCATGGACGCCTACCGCGAAGGCGACGTGTACGTCATCGCCTTCGACCTGCCCGGTGTGAGCACCGAGGCGATCGACATCGACGTCGAGCGGAACATGCTGACCGTGAAGGCCGAGCGCCGCCCCACGGGCAAGTCCGACGGCGTGCAGATGGAACTGTCCGAGCGGCCGCTGGGTGTCTTCTCCCGCCAGGTCATGCTGGCCGACACCCTCGACACCGAGCACATCGAAGCCGACTACGACGCGGGTGTCCTGACCCTGCGGATCCCGATCGCCGAGCGCGCCAAGCCGCGGAAGATCGCGATCGGCGGCGACGCCGGCCGCAAGCAGATCTCCGGCTGACCGGCCCGGCAACCCCCTGGCACCAGCAGCGGAGGACGGGGAACCCTATCCCCCTCCGGCGCCCCGTCCTCCGCACCCCTTGCCCTCTTCACCCCTCCTCCGGAGGTGACGTGAGATGTCGATGCGCAGGGAAGCCTTTCTGGACCACGTCCAGGAACGAGGCGAGTACGAGACCCAGGAAGAGGCCGAACGAGCGGCCCGCGTAGTCCTGGCCCTGATGGGCGCGCACCTGGTCGGAGCCGTGCGAGCAGCACTCGCGGCCCGCCTTCCCGAGACCTACGCCCTGATCCTCCTCAACCTTGCAGGCCGCGGAGCCGCTCTCACCTGAACGATTCGTCCGCGCGAGCGCGGCCCGGATCGAGGGCGCCACCGAGAAGACGGCCTTGTGGGACATAGGCACGGTCCTGTCCACCGTGGCCGACGTGGCCGGAGACGCCCTCACCCGCGAAGCCCTGCTCCAGCTCCCACCCGGCTACGACCTCCTCTTCGGCCACCCCCGGCCCACCTGACCGTCCGACGTCACCGCAACCGGCCGGACACCGAGCCCGCGACGAGAAAGGCAACCGCAGCACCATGTACGACCAGCCTCGACCGCACCAGGCCCAGCCCACCATGACGTTCGAGCAGATCCTGGAACACGTCCGCCATGAAGGCGCCTACCCCACCCGCGAACGCGCAGAAGAAGCCGTCCGCAGCGTCCTCGCGGCGCTCGGCCGCCAGCTCGTCGGAGACGAACGCGTCGACCTGGCCCAGGCCCTGCCCGTCGAAGCGGCACTGGCCCTGACCGCCCAGATCCCCGCCACCGAACGGCTCACCGGCTGGGACTTCATCAAGGACATGGCCGCCCGCGCCGGCACCAGCCCGGCCGTCGCCCGCTGGGACACCGGCGCCGTACTCGCCGTCGTCACCCGTCTCACCGACCCCGGCCTCCTTACCCGCATCCTCCACCAGCTCCCCACCGGCTACGCCCTCCTCTTCGGCCAAGCCGAACTGCGCCGGCCACAGCCCGCAGCGTGAGGCGCCGGACCGGCCACCGATGCCAGGACAAATAAATATCTACCCTCGCCGTCAGAGAATTTAACCGACCTCGCAGGGAGAGTTTTTCCGCACCGCGAGCGATGGAGATATTTTACGCAGCACGGACAGCCATGACGTGCTACTGTCGATCTCGGTTGCAGTTTTGGTACCCAAAAACTTCGAGCGCCTCAATCGGCTTCAACGAGCTCAGGCGCTTCACATTTCCGGTCCTTTTCCGGCGGGGCATCATCGCCGCGACACGGCATCCGCACCATGCGGACGCCGGCGTACTGCCCCAAGGGAGATTTCACATGGCATCTGGCACCGTGAAGTGGTTCAACGCAGCAAAGGGCTTCGGCTTCATCGAGCAGGACGGTGGCGGCGACGACGTCTTCGCCCACTTCTCGAACATCGCCGCCCAGGGCTTCCGCGAACTGCTGGAAGGTCAGAGGGTCACCTTCGACATCGCGCAGGGCCAGAAGGGCCCGACGGCCGAGAACATCGTTCCGGCCTGACGCCGGCGCACATTTCGTAGCTGGGGCCCGTATCCTTCGGGGTGCGGGCCCCAGCTGCACCCATTTCCCGCAGTGGCATCACTGCGGGACGAAACATTAAGGGCTGCGCCCCGCTCGGCGCTTCACCCTCCCCAGTTTTTCCAGGTTTCGCGTCGGAATGACGCCATCCCACCTCGGCGCAGGCGCCCGTACCGAATCCCGGTGGACCGGAGTCGCTTTCGCATTCCATTCGGCCCGTTCTTGCGATTTCCCGCACCGCGTTCCCGCTGCGGAAATTCCTTGATCTGAGCCGCATCAAGGAAGGTTCTCAATGAACCGCACACGTACGAACGGCCGTTCCTCTCGCACCCGCAACCGCGCCGGCGTTCCCGTTTTCGCCACCGCCGCCGGATCGGAGCGGGGCAGCCGTTTCGGCTCGTCGGCCCCGAGTCGTTCCGCGGATCCGCGGCGATCGCGAGTACCTGGTCGGCGGCTCACCGCAGTGCAGGGCGAGTTCGCCCTGCCGAAGACCATCACTCCCGCGCTGCCGGCCGTCGAGGCCTTCGCCGACCTGACCCTGCCGGCCGAGCTCTTGGCCGCCCTCGCCGCGCAGGGCGTGACCGTACCCTTCCCGATCCAGGGCGCGACCCTGCCCAACACCCTTGCGGGCCGTGACGCGCTCGGCCGCGGACGCACCGGCTCCGGCAAGACGCTCGCCTTCGGCCTCGCTCTCCTGGCCCGCACCGCCGGGCAGCGCGCCGAGCCCCGCCGGCCGCTCGCGCTCGTCCTCGTCCCCACCCGCGAGCTGGCCCAGCAGGTGAAGGACGCCCTCACGCCGTACGCCCGCGCCGTGAAGCTGCGCCTGACCACCGTCGTCGGCGGCATGTCGATCGGCAAACAGGCCGGAGCGCTGCGCGGAGGCGCGGAGGTCGTCGTAGCCACGCCCGGCCGGTTGAAGGACCTCATCGACCGTGGTGAATGCCGACTGAACCAGGTCGCGATCACCGTCCTCGACGAGGCCGACCAGATGGCCGACATGGGCTTCATGCCCCAGGTCACCGCTCTCCTGGACCAGGTGCGTCCCGAGGGGCAGCGGATGCTGTTCTCCGCCACCCTGGACCGCAACGTCGATCTGCTGGTCCGTCGGTACCTGACCGACCCGGTCGTGCACTCGGTGGACCCCTCGGCCGGTGCGGTGACGACGATGGAGCACCACGTGCTCCACGTCCACAGTGCCGACAAGCAACGCACCACGACGGAGATCGCGGCGCGCGAGGGCCGGGTCATCATGTTCCTCGACACCAAGCACGCCGTCGACCGACTCACCCAGGACCTCCTCGACAGCGGTGTCCGCGCGGCAGCCCTGCACGGCGGGAAGTCGCAGCCCCAGCGCACCCGCACCCTCGCCCAGTTCAAGACCGGCCACGTAACCGTGCTGGTCGCGACGAACGTGGCGGCGCGCGGCATCCACGTCGACAACCTCGACCTCGTCGTCAACGTCGATCCGCCCACGGACCCCAAGGACTACCTCCACCGCGGCGGACGCACCGCCCGCGCCGGCGAGTCCGGCAGCGTCGTCACCCTGGTCACCCCGGGCCAGCGCCGCGACATGACCCGCCTCATGCAGGCCGCCGGCATCACCCCGAAGACCACCCAGGTCCGCTCCGGCGACGAGGCCCTGAACCGCATCACCGGCGCCCAGGCACCCTCCGGCGTCCCCGTCGTCATCACCGCACCGGTCGTCGAACGCGCCCAGCGCGCCTCGGCCTCCCGGGGAAGGCGCCGGCCCGCTGCGACGGCCCGGCGCGTGAGCGTACGACAGCCCGCCTTCGATGCGGCGGCCTGAGAACCACGTGCTCAGGAAACTGACCCATCTCTGCAGGAGGCACGTTTTGACGCTGGTCCAGATGCAGCCCCGCTCGACGAACGCCAACCCTGTGCACCGGACGGTGGGCGCCGCGATGCAGGCGGCCGGTCCACAGGTCTGTGACGACATGACGGTCGAGGTGGCTCTTGCCGTCATGGCCAGTGCCCGCACGGAGCACCTGCTCGTCCGCGACGAAGACGGCCTGTGCACCGGGCTGGTCACCCGGGCCGGGCTCGCCACCGTCCGCGACAGCGCGGCGTACACGGACCAGGTCCGCCTGCGCGACCTCCCGGGAGACCGCGGACCGGTCGCTTCATACGTGACCACGATGGCCGAAGCCCAACACGCGATGCGCTACCGCCGGCTCGACGCCATGCCAGTCGTCGACGACCAGGGCGGCGCTCTGGGCATCCTCGTCCTGGCCCGCTGAACCACCTCACCACGGCACGACCGTCCCCCCCTTCCTCTTCCTGTGAGGCACCATGCGCTGTGTCATCGCCCGTTTCCCGTTCGACCTCACCAAGAGCGGTGTCCTGGAGTCGATGAAGGGCGTCAAGCCCGAGCAGGTCGTCGGCGAGTCGGTGACCATCGGGCGCCGCACGTACCCCGTCAAGCAGGTCGGTCAGGTCATCACCCGCCAGGACAGGCGTGACTTCAGCGCCGGTGAAGTGCTGAGGGCCATGACCCGGCTCGGGTTCGCCTGCCGCGGCCTTCCTCGGGCCGCCGTGCCCACCCATGTCCTCAGCCCGCTCCAGCAGGCTTCCGCGATGCTCGGCCTCCCGGTGACTGTCTGACGGACGGACAGGACCGGCGCGAGCCGACACCCACCCGGACAGCGAAGAGGGCCCGACCGGCAAGCGCCGGTCGGGCCCTCCCGCGCACCGGGGGGTATGCGATGGTCGGGTCAGTGGTCGGAGTAGCTGAAGTCGCCCATGGTCCAGGCACTGACATCCGCGATCGAAACGCGGTACATCCCACCGGTCTCCGGGATCCCCACCGTGCCCTGCAGGATGCGGGCCACATGGAAGTGCAGATGGGTAGGCGGCCCCTCGTGGGGTGTTGCGGTAGTGAAGATCGCGGCGAACTCACCCAGGCGGGCGGAGTCCGTCAGAACCTCCGACACCCGCTGCCTCCATACGGCTTCGGGTGCCAGCCGACCGGTGACGACAGCGCCACCGGTGACCACGGTCAGCGACATCTGATTGCTTCGCCCGGACTCCACCAGGGTGGCAACGTCAACGAGCAGCTCGTCAGGCTTCGACATGGGAGCCGATCTTATGCACCGGTCCTCCCGTTCTGTCGAGCGGGAGGACCACCGGTCCAGAAGAGCACTCACCGTCTTCCCGCCGGAGGCCGTGCTCACCAGGCCCCCCTGGTCTCTGCATCGTCCACGTCCGCCCTTTGCCTACCTGGTCCCTGCGCCCCACCCCACCGCCCGCCGAACCGACCCAGGTCCACACCCTCGGCTGCGGACCGCCCGAGCCCCTGACCTGCGGCGCAAACCGTTCTGCGCATCCTGAACCGGCCATGCAGGTCTACCTCTCCTCGACAGGAACGAAAATCTATGACGGCCAGAGTAGACATTGCGCTGCGGCGTGGTTATGCTTTCTCTCGTAACCCAGAGAGAAAGCAGGGCCTGGCAGAGACGAACTGCCAGGCAGCGGTACCCGCAGTTGCAGTACGCAGGACGGTGCGGTGGTGGAGTCCGAAGCCAGGTTGTTGCAGGACGGCGACGGGGCTGACGACCGGACCGGGTGGCCCGCAGTCGCAGGGGCCGCCGAGAGCAGGACCGCAGTTGTCGCAAGTGCAGTGGTCGCAAGTGCGGTACGCAGTACGCAGTACCAGCAGTGAGCAGCACCTCGGTGAAGGCGTCGGCTGCAGGCGCGCGCTCCGGGGAGTTCGGCAGTGGGGTTCCAAGCCAGAGCAGACGCAGGACGGGCAACGGGGCTGGCTGCCGAAGTGTGGCGCCGAGACGGGTCACCAGCAGTACGAGCAGTAAGCAGTTGATCACCGAGGGAAGAACGGAGGAGCCGAGCACCATCAGGATCGCCCGGGCAGAGGTCTTGAGTCCGGGTACCGCAGGACATCGATAGCGAGGTGGTCTCCGGTCAAGCAACCGCGATCCCCGCACTCCCGGCAGCGTGTCGGCCGGGTCGGCGGAAACACAGGGTCGGCGCAGTATCAGGGCCGACAGATGGTGTAGTAGTTCCTTCGGGGCCCTGGTGCCGTACGGCACCAGGGCCCCTCCACGCGTTCCATGAGAGAGGTTCAATGACAGCAGACGCCTCGTTCGGCCGTCTCGACGACGACGACTATCCCGCCTACACCATGGGCCGGGCCGCAGAAATGATCGGCACCACCCAAGGCTTCCTCCGCGCCCTCGGAGACGCCCGCCTGATCACCCCGCTCCGCTCGGAGGGCGGCCACCGCCGCTACTCCCGCTACCAGTTGCGCCTCGCGGCCCGCGCCCGGGAACTCGTCGACCAGGGCACCCCCATCGAGGCCGCCTGCCGCATCATCATTCTCGAGGACCAGCTCGAGGAAGCCCAGCGCATCAACGCCGAGTACCGCCGCGCCGCCGACTCATCCGCACCGCCGCCCTCGGCCTGAACCGAGCGTGCCCGTCGAAATCGGCGGGCCTCGGTCGTCGGAGACGGCCCCCCGGCGAGTGGTGCAGCCGGCTCCGGTTCGCCCGCAGGGTGGAGGCCATCGCCGGCGCGGGGACCGCGAGGTGCTCGCCGCCATCATCTTCGCGGCCGCATCAGGCTGCACATGGAACCGACTGCCGCCCGGCTTGCGGCGCCTCGTATTCGGGCGCCGGCCGGGACCAGTCCGACGCGCCGGGCGCGGACAAGGCAGTTCGGCCGTCAGGGGAGTTTGTGGGCGAGGACGTCCAGTTGCTCGACGGAAGGCGGTTGGGCGAACAGTTCACCGGCTCGTTCCATCAGGGCACTGCCCAGGCGGCCGGCGAGGTGGGCCTGGCGTGCGTCGTCGTGGGGGAAGGCGTCGAAGATGGCGAAGGTGGACGGGCTCAGGCGTACGGCGAACCAGGCGACGGTGCCGGGCTCCTCCTGCACGATGGCAAGGCCGTCACGGAGAAAGGCGGCGACTTCCTCCTCCTTGCCGGGCTGGGCCTCGACCTGTACGTGTAGCGCGACGTTGATGTCAGCCATGAGGGGACTCCTTCAGGCGCTCGGTCGCCGGGGAGCGGCCGGGCACTGCCGTGACCGGATGGCGTCGAACGGGTCTCTTATACGGCCGCGCCGATGCCCAATGTTACCCATTTTGTCATCTTTTGCGATTTTAGGAGCCTCTATGTATGGCTTTCTTTAGGTGCCCTTTCGCTTGACCAGTCTGCGGTGACAGCGGCGATGGCAGCGAAGGCCAGGAAGGTCCCGTCAGCTGCCCTTCTGAGGGCCCGAACACTGACGGAGTCGATCGCACACGCCCTGCGGCCCGGCCGCCTCGCCTCGGTCACCGCCCTCGATCCGGGCGGCCTGGAGAAGGCGGGCCTGCGCTTCCCCTGGCTCCTTGAAGGAACCCCCAACGCGTCAACAGCCTGCCTCGGCAGCGGTGAACGACACCGGGGCCACCTGCCCCGCACCGTGCCCCATCCGTGCCCTTCAGACCGGTGAACAGCCGTCAATACGGGCCCTCACGCACCCCAGGGATGGCCACCCGGGCCGCTGTTTTCGCAGGTCAGGAGAATACTTCGGCACCCAAAGCGCCATAGATTCCCAAGCTTATAGCGCGGGTTCGATTCCCGTCATCCGCTCCACGACAAAGCCCCAGGTCAGCGACCCGGGGCTTTTGTGTTGCCTAGACCTTTCCCATGGTCTCGTGCCAGATCCGCGCCAGACTCCTCGGCCCGGCCCGCACCATCGTGTCCTTGCCGGCCCGGCGACGCACCCCGTGAGACGGCCGCGGCCCCGGAACGCCGTTCAGAAGGCGTTCAGCGCGTCGCGGGTGTTGGTGCGGTACAGACCGACCTTCGGGTTGGCGACGCTGCCCGGCTTGGCCAGCTCGAGGCTGACGCCGTCCGCGTTCGGCATGTGCTCCTTGTCGGCGAGGACGTTGACCTCGTCGGCCACGGGGCCGTTGCCACCCGACGGGTTGAGGTCCACGGCCGCGTACGCGGTGGCGCCGGGGTGCACCGGGTACGCCGGGGCGCCGCCCAGTCCACCGGGGGCAGCGGCCTGGAGCCCGAGCGCGCCGCCCTTGGCGCTGAAGCCGACGGTGGGGAAGTAGTCCAGACCGCAGGAGGTGGAACCGTTGTTGGTCACGGTGATGACGCGGACGGTGGCCGCGGTACCCGTCGGGGAAGTGACCTTGACGGTCAGGTCGCGCGCCGAGCAGGGGTGGGTGTAGGCGTAGGAGTCACCGCTGGTGTCCCCCTTGCCGCCCGAACCGGCCTTCGCCGGGGTGGCGGTGGCCGTGCCGGTTCCGGTGACCTTGCCGGCGGACGGCGCGGAGGCGCCCTCCCCGGACGGCGTCACGGTCCCGGTCGAGACCTGCTTGTCCGCGCTCTTGGTCGCGGCGGGGTTCGCGGTCGGCCCGCCGGCGCTGTCCGAGCCGCCGCAGGCGGTCAGGGCCAGAGCGAGGCCGGCGGTGGCGGCGGCCAGGGCGGTGGTGCGGAGTCGATGGGTGCGCATGGGAACTCTCCGTGTCGGTACGGTCGTCGGACGGAGGCTTCCGCTCTCCGCCTGACGAGACGTTGGGTGGGGCTGCTGTTCCGGTCGGCTGCTACCGCAGGCGACCGAGGGCGGTCGGTGGGGCGCGTGGGGCCCTTGCGTTGCGACCGCCGAATCCGACCGCCGATCCGATCGGCGGACCGGCGGGCTGATGACGCAACTGTGGGGCTGGTTTTGTCCCAGTGGCGCCTGGACCGGGATAGTAGGGACCCTGGAACGCTCCCGACCCCTCTCACCTGGGCGTTCGGGCGCGCCTGGAACGTGCTTCCGGGATGAGGGGGAGGGTGGAATGGCCACGGCCACGGAGACGGAGCGGTTCGCGGAGCTGATGCGCGGATTCAAGGAGCGCTCGGGGCGCAGCTACGGCACGCTCGCGAAGCGTCTGCACTCCAGCAACTCGACGCTGCACCGCTATTGCAGCGGCGCGGCGGTGCCGGCGGACTACGCCCCGGTGGAGCGGTTCGCCCGAGTCTGCGGTGCCTCGGCCGACGAGCTGCTCGCGTTGCACCGGCAGTGGCTGCTGGCGCTGGTGGAACGGCGGCGGGGGGCGACGGAGGGGCAGGCCCCGAGGTCGGGGACCACGAACTCCACGGCGCCGCAGGGCGGTGACGCCTCGCCGGAGGTGCCGCCGGCATCGGCGGCGGTGGTGGCTGGGGAGGCTTCGGAGGTCCGGCCGCAGGCGGAGACCGACCCCGAACCGGCCCCGGCGTCCACAGCCGGTTCCGCCCCGGCGCCCGGACCCGCCGCTGCGGAGGCACCCGCGCAGGCGCCTGCCCCCGCTCCCGCTCCCGCGCCGGCACCGGCACCGGCACCGGAGGCACCCGCACATGCCCCCGCCGCGCTTGTCCAGCCGGGCCCCGCCCGGGCCTCCGCACCGGGGACCCGGCGTCGTCCTCGGCTGCTGCTCGCCGTCGCGGCCGCCGTGGCCACCGCCGCGGTGGCGGGGACCGCCGCCGCCGTCTCCTCCCTGGGAGGCACGGGTCACGGGGACACCCGCCACGGCGCCGTCCAGCCGTCCTCGCGCGAGCGGGTGGCGGCGGGCCCGGCCCTGCCGCCCGGCGGGTCGTCGTCACCCACGCCCACACCCGATTCCGCACCCCCGTCCAGCCCCGGACCGACGTCCCCCTCGGCAACGTCCGCCTCGCCGGCCACCGCCAAGGCGGGGACCTCCCCCACCGCCCCGTTCACGGTCAACGTCCTGCCCGACAACTGGGACAGCCCTTGCGACCAGTGGTTCGCCCTGGACAAGGCACCCGGCACGGTCCCCCCGCCCCCCGCCGGGCAGGCGACCGAAGGGTGGGCCCGAGCCCTGGACGCCGTCCCGGCGGGGCACCTGCGCATGCAACTGACCGTCCAGGGCACCGAGGACAAGGCCGCAGTCCTGCACGCGCTGTACGTCCATGTCGTGAGCGGCCGCAAGGCTCCCGGCTGGAACGCGTACACCATGGGAGCCGGTTGCGGCGGCGCACTGGTGCCGGCGTCCTTCGCCGTGGACCTGGACGACGCCTCCCCGAGGGCCAGGCCCGTACCTGGCAAGGAGGGCGAGCGGCCGACGGCCTCGACCGACTTCCCGTACAAGGTCTCCGCCACCGACCCCCAGGTGCTGAACATCGACGCCGCCACACTTGGTCAGGACGTCAGCTGGTACCTGGAGCTGGCCTGGAGCAGTGGCGACCGCAAGGGCACCACCCGCATCGACGACCACGGCCGCCCGTTCCGCACGGTCGCCCTGAATGCCGGGCACAGTTACTGGTACAACGCGAACAACAACGCCTGGCTGCCGGACACGGGATGAGAGGCGTGCCCCGACCGTGCCCAGGCGTCCGCGAGGGGCGGCGGCATGGCAGAGGCTCCATCCGGGAACGGATGGAGCCTCTGGTCCCGGGCATCCGGATCAGCTCAGGAGGCGTCCTGCGGCGGACTCGCGCGCGGACCGCGACTTGCGGAGATCACGTGTGACGACCGCCTTCTGCAGCCAGCGGTCGGCTCCGTCGTAGCGGGCCGTGAACGCGCGACGGCCGTGCACGGCGAGGTAGTTGTCGACGACCAGCAGGGTGCCGGCTTCCACCACCACGTCCTGCTGCACACGCTCCAGCTCCGTCACCAGCTCCTTGAGCGCCACTTCCGCTTCGGCGTCGCCCTCGACGCAGCGCATGAAGAACGGGTCGATGCGCAGGTACGGAGCGTCCGCGGCACCGAAGAGCACGGCGACGGGCTCGGGGTTGTCCCGCATCTCCCGCATCCGCAGCAGTCCGGGGTCATTGGGCCGCTGAACGGCGAGCTGACGCAGGTGCTCGTCGTCCGGCAGGATGTAGAACCGCGGTTCGGACAGCACCCGTCGCGTGTCCGCCGACAGTTCCACCTCCTGGATCGAAGCCATCGTCGTCGGAACCCGGTCGTGGTTGCGGATGCCGAACAGGGCCAGGTAGTCACAGCGGTAGGGATGAAAAGCGTCCTCGGTGTGCCATTCGAGGAGCACGTCACTGCCGTGTCCGTTCTGCTCACCTTCCTCGCCGGCGATGGGCAGCACGTTCTGGATCATTCGTCCGGACTGCAGGGTGGGCCAGCTGAACACTTCGCCGAGGCACTGCCCCATCAACGCGAGGAAGAGCTCTTCTCGGTGGGTACGTCCGGCGGCCGCGGCCTCGGCCCAGTTGCCGGGTGTCGGGCCGACGGCGTCGTCGTCGACGCCGAAGCCGCGCAGCAGGAAGCCGGCAGCCGCGTCGTTGCGTCGGAATTCCTCCAGGAACCGGCGAAGTCCGATCGGTACCTCCGACACCAGCTCCCAGGCGTTGTCATAGAACGTCTCCTTGCCGGGGTCGTTCTGTGCCACCTTCGGGTCGGCGAGCAACTGCTCGAGGGACGATACTTCGTCGGCGGAAAGGTCGTAGCTCAGGATGCCGCGGTACTGACTCATGGGTGCCTCACTTCTGGTGTCGAATGTTTGCTTCCGGCCTTTTAAAGGCCGGCGTGCACGAGACGGTCCTGCTGTTCTCTCGCCGTGCTGCTGCCCTCGGGGAGCCACCATGCAATGTGATCACCGACGGGGTCCATCGGCATGACGGCCTTGAAAATGTCGTTCTCCAGATTGGCAAGTTCCACGTCGTACGGTTTCCCGACCGCGGCGAAGGCGCGCTGGATTCCCGTACGTTGCCGATCGATGAATTTGGCATTCCGCACGAAGGTGCTGGCGGGTTGCAGCAGGAAGTAGGTCCGTTGATCGCCGTACGTATACCGCGGTGATGTCTCCGGATAGCAGGGGGCGAAGGAGACCAGGAAGGTCATTTCGCCTTCGATCATCGCGTACCAACGTTCATCGGGCTGCGGATCATCGGGAATGTACACGCTCGAGAACATCCGGGTGAGCGTGGTGTAGAAGCGTCGAGTGAGATCCGTCAGCGCGTCCAGCGTGATACCCAGCGTCGGCTCTTCGAAGGTGATGATCATGCCGTCGAGTGAGCGCTCGGAGGCCGTGCGGAAGAAGTCCGCGATGATCTCACGGTGCCGCGTCAGCTCATTCTCGACGTCATCGGTCCGAATGGTGATCCCAGGCCCCATCTTCGATGGCTTGGCGAAGGGGCAGTACGACTTCTTCGTGATCTCCTCGAAGCTCATTTCTAATTCCCCACCTTTACTGATTGGACACCCACCGGTACCGGTTCGTCATGGGCTGCCGTGACCCGGCAGCCGATGACGTAGAACCACCAGCTGGCCAGCACGACGGCGATCAGGACGTAGAACATCGCGACTGGCGCGAAATGCTGGAGCAGAAAACCGCAGAGTATCGGGCCCAGGGCTATGCCGATATGAATGAGATTCTGTGCGCCGAAGTAGCTGCCGCGCAGGTTGTCGGGGGCGATGGAGTCGATGAACGTGAACTCCGCCGGCACGAGGATGACCTCGCCGAGGCTGAAGATCACCACGGCGATGACGACGATGGCCGCATGCGTGGACAGCGACATCGCGACCAACCCGACGACGAAGGCGCCGATCCCGACGGTCAGCCACTTCAGGAGGTTGTCCTGCTTCAGGCGGCTGCCGAGGGCGTACTGGGCGCCGATGACCGTGATGGCGTTGGCGGCGGAAATGTAGGCGACCAGCCTGTAGGCGGTGTCGCGGCCTTCCACCAGGACGAGGTACTGCGACATGAAGGTCAGGAGCGGCCCGTACACCACGATGCTGAGAATTCCACCGATGGTGAAATAGGTCAGCCTCCGGTCCGCCCCCATCACCCTCAGCACTTCACGGAACTTGGGGGTCTCTTCCCCGCCCTGCTCCTCCGCGCTCTGCTTTTCCGAGCTCTGCTCCGTCGCCCCGGCCGGTGCCGTCGTACCACTGCCGGCGGGCAGGAACCGGTGGCGGAAAATTATCAGAGGCAGCAGGGATGTGCCAATGACGGTGACGCTGAGAAAAAACGGCCCACCGGATCCGGCCGCGAGCGCGGCAATGCCCAGGAAGGGACCTGCCGCTGCGCCTATGTTCTGCAACGAATAGCGCAGGGAAAACACCTTGACGCGATTCTCGGATGGCACCAGTTCGGAGAGCAGGGCACTGCCGGCGACCCCCATCGACCAGGAGGCGACGTTGGCCATCAGCAGGATGGCCGTAACGGTGACCGGATCGTGGAACACCGTCAGGCCGAGATAGAACACTATGAGCGCGAAGTCCAGCACGATGACCAGGTCGACTTTTCTGAACCGGTCCGCGAGATAGCCACCGTAAACGCCCGCCAGCGTGCCGACCAGGACGCTGCCACCGATCACATAGCCGATGGTGGCACCGTCCATGCCCACCGTGTCGTACAGGTAGATGGGCATGTAGGCCAGAATCGCGAAGGAGCTCAGGCTTCGCGCGGCAGCGGAGGCCAGCAGGACCTTCATCGCGAACGGAAGTCCACGAACCATCGTCAGGAAGTTCTTCATCCGCGTTCCCCTGCCGCGATCGTTTCGAGGGTACCGATGATGGACTCCTTGATCTCGTCGATCCGGTCGTCGTCGAACAGATGGGGGTGGTATCCGATGACGAATTTGATCTGTCGGCCCGGAATCACCGTGATGCTCAGCGGGTAATGCGGAAGCCCCTCCGCACCCTGTCCCCGCTCACGCACCAGCAGTCCGTCGGTCTCGCTCTCCTCGAGGGAATCGGCGGGGTAGCTCTGGAACACGTAGCAGGCGTCGAACAGTTCGCCCGCTCCGACCAGTCGCTGGATTTCGCTGAGTTCGAGGGAGCGGTGCGGGAATATGTCCAGCTGCGATTCCTGCACCCGAGCCATGGTCGCGCCGACGCGTTCGCCCGACCGGATGCGCACGCGCAGCGGCACGGTGTTGAGCAGCAGCCCGACCATGGACTCGACGCCGTCGAGTTCGGCCGGCCGTTCGGAGACGGTGTTGCCGAACAGCACGTCGTCGCGCCCGGTGAGACGGCCGAGCGCGATGCCCCACGCCGTTTGGAGGGCCGTGTTGAGCGTCATCCCGGCCTGCGCGCAACGGTGCTGCAGGGAACCGGTCAGTTCCGGTGTCACGGTGACGGCCATGCTGCGCAGCGAGACGTCCGGCGCCGGCTTGGCGGGATGGACCCTGGTCGGACCGTCGACGTCCGTCAGATAGCTTCGCCATGCCGAGACCGCGGCATCGCGGTCGCACGACGCGAGCCACGCCAGGTAGTCACGGAAGGGCGGCGCCGCCGGCAGCCGCTCACCGTGGTACAGGGCGAACAGCTCCTGCCACACCAGCGAGTTCGACCAGCCGTCGAGCAGGATGTGGTGGTCCCCGACGAGCAGTCGGTGCCGCTCCGTTCCGAGGCGCAGCAGCGTGAAGCGCATCAGCACGGGCGCCGACAGGTCGAACCGTCGGCCCTGGTCCGCGGCGAGGATCTCGGCCTCCCGGCGCTCCTGCTCCGCTGGTGCGAGACCGGACAGATCGTGCACGGTCCACGACAGCTCCACCTGTTCCTGCACCACCTGCACCGGGGCCTGAACGCCTCTGTGGGTGAAGCCTGCGCGCAGGTTGGGGTGACGCATCAGGAGTGCGTGCGCCGCCTGTCGCAGCCGCTCGGTGTCCAGCGGCCCGTCCAGGTCGAACAGGCTCTGTCGCTGGTAGGGGTCAGGGCCGTGGTGGTCGGCGGCGGTGTACAGCAGGAAACCCTGCTGGAGCGGGGTGAGCGGCAGGATGTCGCAGAGGCCCGGGTAGTCGGTCTCCAACTGCTTGATGGTCGACTGCTTGACATCGACCAGGGCGACGTCCGAAGGAGTCAGCCCACCGAGCTCCGGACGCTCCGCGAGGTCTGCCAGCGCGACCAGGAAGGTCACCCACCGATCGGCGAGCGCCCCCACGGAGGCTTCGGTGAACCGTGTGGCGTCCCAGGACCAGACGGTCTCCAGGGCCTCGCCGTCATCGGCCGGCCGGACATCGATGCCGAGAGCGGGTTCCGTACCGTCGTCCCCGAAGCGCACGTTGCCGTCGACACCGGCCGTACCGGCGGGCAGCACCCGGAAGCGCACCTGCGAAGCCCCGTACGAGGACAGTCGCTGCGCGGCCGCGGGGTCGGCGAGCAGCGCGGAGTGGTTTCGACCCTCTTCCGGTACGGCGCGCACCTGCTCCTTGACCCGCTTCAGCACACGCGCCAGCTCCCGCGGTTCGGCCAGGGCCTTGTCCACGTCCGGGGTGCCCGGATTGAGACGCACCGGATACGCGGTCGGCGAGCCCGCCGTGGCCAGGTCGAGGCGCAGCCAGGCTCCGGCCGCCGGCAGCTGCGTACGGCGCCACTCGGTGAGCACCGGAGCGAGCGCGGCCAGCGCGATGTGTTCGGGGCCGCAGCGGTACAGGCGCGGCAGCCCGGTCAGCAGCCGCTCGGCGTCCTTGCCGACGACGCGCCGGGTGAGGTGCCCCCGATCCGCGGCGGGTGAGGTGTCGGACACCGGGTAGGCCGGGTCGGGAGTCCGCAGGATCTTCTCCCAGGCCTCGACGTCCACGACCGCGCCGTCGTCCGTCGGGTGCGCCTCGGCGTGCTGAGCGGCCCGGGCCACCAGAGCCTCGACCGTCTGCTCCTGGAACACGTCGCGCGGGGTGATCCGGAAGCCCGCTGCGCGTGCGCGGCTGACGAGCTGGATGGACCGGATGCTGTCGCCGCCGAGGTCGAAGAAGCGGTCGTCGGCGCCGACCGCCGCCAGGCCGAGCACGTCGGCGAAGAGTGCCGCCATCGTCGCCTCCTGCGGCGTGGCCGGCGGCCGTCCCGCCCGGGAGCCGAACTCGGGTGCGGGCAACTGCCGGGTGTCCAGCTTGCCGTTGGGCGTCAGCGGCAACGCGTCCAGTACGACGACGGCGGCGGGCACCATGTGGTCGGGCAGCCGTCGTGCCGCGTGGCGGCGCAGTTCGGTGGCGAGGTTGCGGCCGCGATCGGCGGCCTGGGGGTCGTTGGCGAGCTGCCACGGCGAACGCTCGTCCTCGTCCGAGGCCAGGAACACATCGGTCAGCCCTCGCCCCGCGGCATGGCCGGCAGCGAGGAACACCACGTCGAACCGGTCGCCCTCCTCGGTGTCGGTCCACGTCGGGTGCACGGTGTAGCCGAGCCTGGCGCCGATCTCGCACAGGGTCTCGGGGTCGACCCCGGACCGTACGTCGGTGGTCTCGGACAGGCTGCGTACGAGAGCGTCGGTCCCGGAAGCCACCCGCTGTGCGGTCGCCACCTGTTGCGTCACCCGGCCGTTGGGAACACCGGTGACGCGCAGCGCCTGCGGCCGGGCCGTATCCAGGTGGGTGTCGACGTCCTCGGCGCTGCTCCACTCGCGCGCGGGCACGTCGGCGAGGGACACCAGGTCCGCTCCCCGCTTGTGCAGGACCACGTCGTAACGGAAGTCCGTCAACTCGTTGCGGAAGGAACCGCGCTTGAGCTGTACGTCCACACCGACGACGTCCGGAACCAGATCGCCGATCCGGGCGAAGAAGGCCGGATCGAGCAGCAACTCGCTCTCCAGCTCCTGCTGGTGGGCGACGATGTCGCGCACCGTGGCCAGGGACTCGTCGGCGTGCGCGCCGTCGTGCAGGACGATGGCGGTGACGAAGGCCCGCATCAGCCGCAGGTTGCGGATGTCACCCAGCACGATCCGCCCGCCGGGAGCGAGCATCTCCATGCTCTGGCGCACGACGTCGATCAAGTAGTCGACGCTGGGGAAGTACTGCGCCACCGAGTTGATCACCACGGTGTCGAAGCGGGCGGGCGCCAGCGCGCCGACCTCGTGGGCGGCCATGGTGTGCAGTGCGACCCGGTCGTTCAGGTCGCTGCCCTCGATCGCCCTGCCGAGGGTCTGGATCAGGGCGTCGGAGAAGTCCACACCGGTGTACGCGGTGCAGTGCGGTGCGACCGGCCGCAGGATCAGTCCGGAACCGACCCCGACCTCCAGCACTCTGGCCGGCCGCAGGTCGAGAATGCGCCGGACCGTGGCCGCCTGCCACTCGGTCATGTGCTCCAGGGGCAGCGGCTCGTTGTCATAGCTGGAGTTCCAGCCGGTGAAGTCCTGCTCGGTGCCGAGGTCGCTCTGCTCGCTGTATCCCTGCTCGTGGATCTGGTGCCACTTGTCGACGTGTTCGATGTCGTGGGCCCCGCCGTGTGCCCGGGGGACCACGTAGCCGACGAGCTGCTGATGGCCGGGGGTGTCCTCGCGGACGACGACGACGGACTGCGCCACCTCCTGGTGGTCCTGCAGCACCGCGTCGATCTCGCCGAGTTCGATGCGCATCCCGCGGATCTTGACCTGGTCGTCCGTGCGGCCGACGAAGTCCACCACACCGGTCGCTCCGTTCGCGCGCCAGCGCGCCAGGTCTCCGGTGCGGTACATACGGCTGCCGGGGGCACCGAACGGGTTGGCCACGAACCGCTCGGCGGTCAGGGTCGGCCTGCCGAGATAGCCGCGAGCCAGACCGGCACCGCTGATGTACAGCTCACCGGTGACACCGGGCGGCACCGGGCGCAGCGCGGCGTCGAGGATGTACACCTTGGTGTTGCCGAGCGGTCGGCCCACCGGCACCGACGCGTCCTCGAAGCCGTCCGGGCCGCTGCCGTACTCCCAGTACAGGGCGTCGACGGTGGCTTCGGTCGGCCCGTAGGCGTTGATCATCCGGCGGCCCGGCGCCCAGGCGGCGGCCAGTGCGGGCGGGCAGGCCTCACCGGCGACCATCACATTGCCGCAGTCCGCGAGCGCGTCCTGGGCCATCCCGCTGAGGATGGTGGGCGAGAAGGTGATGTGCGTCGGCCGGTACCGGGCCGTCACTTCACGCTGCCGGTCGGCGGAGAGCAGCTCGTCGGGCGAGGTGAGCACGACGGTCGCGCCGGCGAGCAGGGTGCAGCACAGCTCGCAGAACGTCGGGTCGAAGTTGATCGAGGAGAACTGCAGGAACCGCGAGCCCTCCTCGAGCCGGAACCGCTCGAGGTAGCTGTGGGCGAGGTTGGGGATGCCCCGGTGCGTGACGGCGACGCCCTTGGGGCGCCCGGTGGAGCCGGAGGTGTAGATGACGTACGCCAGGTCGTCCAGGCGCAGCGGCACGCGACGGTCCGCGTCCGTCGGCGCGTCGGAGCGGTACCGCGCCAGCTCGATCGCCGTGTCCGGGTCGTCGAACTCCAGACGTGGCAGCCGGCGCGCCTCGTCGGTCAGCTTCGCCACGACGTCGCTCGTGGTCAGGAGCATGATGGGAGCACTGTCCGCGATCATGAATTCAAGGCGGTCCGGCGGATAGTCCGGGTCGAGCGGCAGGTACACACCGCCGGCCTTGATGATTCCGAGCAGCGCGCACAGCAGCTCGGGACCGCGCCGCATCGCGAGTCCGACCACGTCGTCACGGCCGACGCCACGGGAGATCAGCCAGTGGGCGATCCGGTTCGACCGACGGTCCAGTTCGGCGAAGGTCAGCTCCGTGTCCTCGTGGACGAGCGCGACGGCGTCAGGGGTACGGGCCACCTGATCGGCCAGCAGCTGCGGGTAGGTCGCACCCGACAGTTCCAGGTCGGTGTCGTTCCACTCCTGGAGGATCGTGCGCCGCTCGGCTTCGCCGAGGACGTCGATGGACGCCAGCGGACGCGCCGGGTCGTCGGCCACCGACCACAGCACCCGCAGCAGCCGTTCGATCAGGGTCTCGGCCGTGGACCGGTCGAACAGATCGGTCGCGTACTCGATCTCACCGATGAGCCCGTCCGGCCGACCGCCCTCGGTGAACCGCTCGGTCAGCTCGAAGGTCAGGTCGAACTTCGAGGTACGGGTCGGCACCACCTCGTGCGATGCCGCCAGCTCGCCGAGGCGCCACTGCGGGTCGGCGTTGTTCTGCAGCACCAGCATGACCTGGAACAGCGGGTGGTGGCTGGTGCCGCGGGCCGGGTTCAGCACCTCGACGAGGTACTCGAACGGCAGGTCCTGGTTCTCGTACGCGGCCAGGTTGGCGGTCCTGACCCGGGCCAGCAGGTCGGTGAAGGACGGATCGCCCGACGTGTCGGTGCGCAGCACCAGGGTGTTGACGAAGAAGCCGATGTTGTCGTCGACGGCACGGTCGGCGCGTCCGGCGAGGACGCTGCCCAGGGGTATGTCGGTGCCGGCGCCCAGCTTGGTCAGCAACGTCGCCGTGGCCGCCTGGAGCACCATGAACAGGCTGACGCCCTCTTGCTTGGCCAGCTTCGTCAGCCGGTCCGCGAGCGAGGCCGGCACGTCGAAGGGCACCACGTCGCCCTGGTAGGTCGCCGTGACGGGGCGCGGACGGTCGGCGGGCAGCTCCAGCAGCTCGGGCGCACCGTCGAGCTGCTCGCGCCAGTAGGCGAGCTGTCGCGCCATGAGGCTGTCCGCGTCGTCGGCCGAACCGAGGAGTTCGCGCTGCCACAGCGTGTAGTCGGCGTACTGGACCTCCAGCGACGGCGTCGTGGGAGCCGTGCCCGCACGGTGGGCGGTGTACGCGTCGCACAGGTCGCGCACCAGCGGGACCAGCGACCAGCCGTCGCTGGCGATGTGGTGGATGCACAGCAGCAGCACGTGCTCGTGTTCGCCGGTGCGGAACAGGTCGACGCGTACCGGAATGTCGGTGGTGAGGTCGAAGCAGTGTTCCACCGCGGTGTCGATGGCGGCGGGCAGTTCCCGGTCCGTGACCTCGTGCACGGAGATGTCGGCGGCGGCGGCCACGGCGGCGTCGGAGCCGGCCACCACCACCTGCTCGGCTCCGGAGGGCCCGTCCGTGAATCGGGTGCGCAGGCTTTCGTGCCGCTGCAGGAGGTGGACGACGGCCGCGCGCAGCGCCGCCATGTCGAGCTCCCCGGTCAGCCGAACCGCGACGGGCATGTTGTAGGTGGCGCTGGGCCCTTCCATCCGGTGGAGGAAGTACAGACGCTGCTGGGCGTACGACAGCGGCAGCGAGGCGCCGCGCTCCATCGGGCGCAGGGCGGGGCGGGCCTGATCGGCCTCGGTGAGCAGCAGCGCGAGGGCTGCCGGGGTGGGCTCGTCGAAGATGGCCCGGATGGGGATCTCGACACCGAGTTCGCCGCGGATGCGGGCGACGAGGCGGTTGGCGGCGAGCGAGTTGCCGCCGCGGTCGAAGAAGCTGTCGTCGGCGCTCACGTCGCCGAGTCCCAGTACCTCACCGAACAGCTCGGCCAGCACGCGCTCCTGCGGGGTGGCCGGAGCCCGGCCCGCCGCGGTGCCCGAGCGGGTCGCCGACGGCAGCGCCTTGCGGTCGATCTTGCCCGCCGGAGTCAGGGGGAAGCGGTCGAGTACCCCGATGCCGGACGGCACCATGTGCGCCGGGAGCCAGGCGCCGAGGGCGTGGCGCAGCTCGTCGGCCGTGGGACTGTGGCCGGCCGTCGGTACGACGTATCCGGTCAGCTGGGCCACGCCCGAGACGTCCTCGCGCATGATCACACGCGCCTGGGCCACCTGGGGAAGCCGACGCAGTGCTGCTTCGATCTCGCCGAGTTCGACGCGGTAGCCGCGGATCTTCACCTGCTCGTCGACCCGGCCGACGAAGTCCAGCCTGCCGTCGGCACGTTCCCGCACCAGGTCTCCGGTGCGGTACATACGGCTTCCGGGGGCGCCGAACGGGCAGGCCACGAAACGTTCGGCGGTGAGGGCGCCGCGCCCGCGGTAGCCGCGGGCCAGGCCGTCCCCGGAGAGGTAGAGCTCGCCCGTCCCGCCCTGCGCCACCGGGGCCAGGCGATCGTCCAGGACGTGGACTCCGGTGTTCCACATCGGGCGCCCGATGGTCACGGGCTCCCCGGCGACCACCGGTGCCAGGAGCGACCAGATGGTGGTCTCGGTCGGGCCGTAGAGGTTCCACACCGCGGCCGTGCCCGCGGCGAGGAAGTCGGCGAGATCCTGCGGCAGCGCCTCGCCACCGCACAGCAGGCGTGCCGTGGCGGGAAGTTCGCGCGGGCTCCAGTCGGCTTCCCGCAGCAGCTGCCACAGAGCCGGAGTTCCCTGCACCAGCGTGGGCCCGGCCGTGGCCAGGTACCGGCGCAGCGCCACGCCGTCCACGGTGGTGGTGCGCGGCACCAGATGCACCACGGCACCGTTCACCAGCGGCAGGTACAGCTCGAGGCCGGCGATGTCGAAGGAAATCGAGGTGGTGGAGAGGACGACGTCGTCCGAGTGCACCTGGAACCGGTCGGTCAGGCAGTCCAGGAAGTTCGCGAGCGAACGGTGCGTGACGACGACCCCCTTGGGGCGCCCCGTCGAGCCCGAGGTGTAAATGGTGTAGGCGCCTCGGTCCGGATCGAAGTCCGGACCGACCGTGCCGGCCGGAGCCGAGTCCCGCTGGTCATCGTGCAGGTCTTCCTGCCGGTCCAGGTACAACACCGCGCCCGTGTCGACGCCGGAGAGTCCGTCGAATCCGGCCTCTGCCTCCCGGGTGGTGATCAGCGCCCGGGGCGCGGCGTCGGCCACCATGTAGGCCAGCCGGTCCGGCGGGTAGTGGGGGTCCAGCGGCAGGTACATCGCCCCGGCCTTGAGGGTGCCGAGGAGCGCGGCGACCAGATCGGGAGAGGTGGGCAGGAGGATCCCGACGATGTCCTCCGCCTTGATGCCCTGGTCGGTCAGCCGACGCGCCACCCTGTTGGCCCGGTCGTCGAGCTCGCCGTACGTCACGACGGTGTCCCCGGCGACCAGTGCCGGTGCCTGGGGGGCACGGGCGACCTGCTCCGCGAACCGGCCGATGAGACCGATCGCCGGTTCTGCTCCCTGGACGAGGGTGTCGAAGCGTTCGAGTTGCGTGGTCATGAAGCCAGTTCTCCCGCCGCGGCACCCGGACGCACGGGGCCCAGGTCGGTCCAGTTGTTCTCGATGTACTCGGCGCAGGCCGTCCGCGGTCCGGGGCCGAAGTCGGTGTGCCAGCCGGCGGGCACATCGACGAACTCCGGCCACAGGGAGTACTGACCGGCGGTGTTGCGCAGCACGAGGTACACGCCGTCGGTGTCCTCGAACGGGTTGGTGGCTGTGTTGTCCATGCTGATCAGTTCTCGCCCAGGTAGTCGATGGTGCGGGCCACGAGATACGAGGCCTCTTCGATGCAGAGCCGCTGGCCGTAGAACTCGGAATCGAGCACTTCCGCGGTCAGCTCGCCCGTGATGACCGAACTCCAGTCATCGAGCGTGTTGTTGTCCTGCGCGAGGAGCAGGAGCAGATCGATGTCGGCGGGCTCGGGGCGGTACGACTCCGACGCCCGCGCGGTGCTGACGAAGGAGGTGTAGAGGCGGCGGCAGAACGCCTCGGCCCGCTCGTCGAAGCCCAGGCCCGCGCCGAACATGGCGGCGGCCGAGTTGCGCAACGCCACCTCGAGGTCGGCGTCCTGCGGGCTCATCGCCGGAAACTGTTCCGTAGTGCCCGACATGCGCAGGAGACCCGCGTAGAAGTCCACGATCAGCTCGTCGTCGGACATCACGCTGTCGGGGTTGCGATCGATGTAGCCGTCGACCACGATCGTCCGGCCGATGGTGAGCCCGCGATCGGCGGCGATGCGGCCCAGCTCCAGGCAGAGCGCGCCACCGGCGCAGGAGCCGAAGAGATGGAACTCGTCCTCTCCGAATTCGTCCTGCAGCGCGTCCGCGTAGAGCGCGGCGAGACCCGGGATGTCGTCCGGCACGCTCCCGGCGCCCTCGATCAGCAAGGGGGACTGCAGCCCGTAGCAGGCACGGTCCGTGCCCAGCTCCCGGATGAGCCGGCCGTAGCCGTCGACCATGCCGTGCCCGGCGTGGACGAAGACGATCGGAGTGCGCGAACCCTGGTTGCTCATCCGGATCAGCGCGCTCTCGGAGTTGGCGGCCTGCGGCTGCGCCTTCTCCGCGCTCAGTTCGGCGATGGTCTGGAACCGCATCAGGTCGCCCATGTTGAGCCGCCAGCCGAGGCGCTGGTTGATCTGCTCGATGGTGACGAGGGCCGTCAGCGAATCGCCGCCGGCTTGGAAGAAGTTGTCGTGCACGGTCACGTCGTGCTTGAGCGTGGTGCTCCAGATGTCCAGGAGCATCTGTCGCACCAGGCTCGGCGCCGCCGGTTCGGCGGACGGGAGGACAGCCGTCTGGGCTGCGTTCATGCGCTTTGTCCTTTTCGAAGTCTCACGGGCGATCGACTGGGAGCCGTCCGCCGGATCGGGCCGTGGGCGTGATCCGGCGCGGGCTCGGTGGAGCCCCTAGGCCAGAACGGGCCCTTGGCCGATCCGGTGCGACAGACTGGGTCGCCCGTCCAGATGGACGTAGACCCGGTGCAGCCAGCGGTCGTTGCCGTCGTAGCGGGGTGTGAACTCGGTACGGCCGTGCACCACGAGGCGGTTGTCCAGGAACGCCATGTCGCCCGGCCGCAGCACCAGTTCCGACGCCACCTCGGCCAGGGCGGCGCCGAGCCGGCGCAGTGCCGCGCCGGCCTCGTCGTCAAGTGCCCTGGTCGCGTTGAAGTCGACCTGGATGTCCGGGTCGTCGAACGAGCCGTTCAGGACGCCGTGCGCGGTGGTCGCGTCGCCCGCACGGAACGACGGCGGCGCCTCGGTGACGAAGCGGGGCTGGCGCAGGATCGCCACGTCGCCGTCGTCGAGCAGCACCCGCGCCCGCCGTACGGAGGAGAACAGGGTGCCCGCCGTGCCCTCGTGATCGCTGCGCAGGCACAGCAGCCCGATGAGGTCCGGCCGGTGCGGGTGGAAGGCGTTCTCGTTGTGCAGTTCGAGCTCGACGGAACCGCCGTTGCTCTGCGAGGCGGCCAGTGCCGGGACCGGCACGACGTTGTGCACCAGCGCGCCGTGCTTCTCGTTGCGGAAGGCGAACACATCGCCGAGCTGCTGACCGAGGAGCATCGCCGTCGTGGCGGGCACCGTGGCCCTGCGCTCCACCGAGTCCGGCACCGACGGAGTGTCGGGCAGCGTACCCGCGTCGACGGGGAGGTTCCCGACGAGCAGGGTTCCGCCGGGGCCGGGCTCGGAGCGGAAGTCGCGCAGGGCTTCGAGCAGCCGGACCGGCAGCCGGCAGCTGTGCCGCCGCGCCTGCGCCAGCCAGCGGGGATCGTCGACCTGCCCGGCGGCCGGAGACCGGTGCAGTTCCTCCGCCAGGGCGCGCACCTCGGTGCGCTCCCGGTCGGTCAGCGTCACGCTCGCTTGGTCGATGTCCCCGGGGGTTCGATGGCTCAACACGTGAATGGGCATGTGTGGTCCTTTGAGCGTCTACGCAGCCTTGATGCTGAATGTCACGCCGCGTTCGTTTGCGTGGTGTCTGGCAGTCACGAGTCGCGTCGGCCGTCTACTTGCCGATCGCGGCGCTCATTTCGCGCTCGACGAGGTCGCGCAGCTCTTGGGGGAAGCGAAGGAATTCCCAGTGATCGCCCTCGAGAACGTGGTACGTGCTCGAGGCGCACTCGTCCCATCCGGGCCATACCTCGGCCTCGGGGACGACGGCGTCCTCGGTCCAGCCGATCACCGAGACGGGGATGTTCCGGCTGGGCAGTGCCTCGGCCCGGTAGCCGCGCTGAAGCCGCACGTCGGCGAGCAGGGTCTCCGCGGCCATCTCGACGAATTCCGGAGGCAGCCGGTAGCCCAGAGCCGTGCACCGCTCCTCGATCTCGGCGACCATGTCGACCTCGTCGAGGTCGACGAAGTTCAGCTTGCCGTAGAGCCCCTTGTGCGGAGCGCCCCACCCGGAGGCGAACAGCCTCCGGGGAGTCGGCAGGCCCTGCTTCTCCAGATGTGCCGCGATCTGGAGCAGGAACGGCACCGCACCGCAGTGCCCGATGAGCGCGTACGGCCGGTCCAGCTGGTCGGCGATCTCCGCCACCAGGCCCTCCGCGAACTCCTGGTGGCTGCCGACGTGGGCTTCGGCGAAGCGGTTCTCTCGGCCCGGCGGCTGCACGGCGCAGAACCGGCCCGCGCCGAGCTCGCGCGGCCACGCCTTGAACGAGGCCGCTCCGGTGCCCGCGTACGGCACGCCGAAGACCAGGTAGTCGCCGTCGGTCGGAATGGGCTGCAGGGTCCAGACGGTCATCCCGCGGTCACCTCGACCGGGACGCTCTTGTACTCGAGCATGAAGTTCGACCGGAGCCGGACCGTCGGGCCGGCCGGGACCAGCCGCCCGGGCCGCTCGCGCAGTCCCTGGAGCAGGGCGGCGAGCGCGGTGCGGCCCATCGCGGCGCCGATGCAGTGATGCGGTCCGCTGGCGAAGCCGACGTGGCGGTTGGGGGTGCGGCCGAGGTCGAACCGGTTCGGCTCGGGGAACTGGTCCTCGTCGCGGTTGGCGGACGCCGTCCACAGCGTGACCGAGTCGCCCTCGGCCATCTGCACGCCGCGCACCACGACGGGCTTGGTGAGCTGCCGCTGCACGTACGAGGCGGTGGACGTCCAGCGGACGAACTCCTCGAGACCGGTGCCGACCAGCTTCGGGTTCGCCCGCAGTGCTTCCCACTGCGCCGGGTCGTCCATCAGCGCGAGCAGACCACCACTGGCGCTGTGCTGGGTCGTCTCGTTGCCGCCGATGGCCAGGTTCATGAGGTTGAACAGGAGCGAGTCCTCGTCGAGCTCACGCTCACCCGGCTCGGGCCGGAGCAGGATGCTCACCGCGTCGTCGCCCGGATTGGCCCGGCGCTCGGCGATCAGGTCCAGGAAGAAGTCGAAGACGTCCGCCTGGGCGGTCGCGAGCCGCAGCCCCTCGTGCGCGATGCCGAGGCTGTGGTCCTCGTCCCGGTACCCGATCATGGTCTGGGTGAGGCGCAGCAGGTGCAGCGCGTCGGAGTGTCCGATGTTCAGCTGGGCCATCAGACCACCGGCCGGCAGCTCGCGGGCGACGTCGACGGCGAAGTCGCCACCGCCGTCGGCCCACATCTTGTCCAGCACGACGGCGACCCGCTCGCGGACCGTCTCCGTGACCCGCTCGATCATCTTCGCGGAGAACACCCGGTGCATCCGGCGGCGCAGCTGCCGGTGGCGCTGTGCGTCGGAGGTCACCAGCATGCGCCCGGAGGCGGTGTCGACCTCGTTGCGGAACGAGCCGCCGATGACGGTTCCGTGCTCCGAGCTGAAGGTCTCGGTGTCCCGGAAGCCCCTCAGCACGTCGTCGAACTTGGTCAGGGCCCAGAACCCGCCCTCGGGCGTGGGGTTCCAGTGGACCGGGTCCTCCGCGCGCAGCCGCGCCCACAACGCGTGGGGGTCGCCGGTGACGAAGGCCTCGGTGTCGTTGAGGTCGATGTCGGCGGCCGACATGAGGAGCTGCGTCATGCGGCTTCTCCCTTGCTCCGCGACGCGTCGAGGGCGAGCGCCATGTCGGACAGCACGGTGTTGCCGAGCACGTCTTCCAGACCGATGCCCGCCGCCTGGTCCCGGTTGATCCGGCGGCTCATGCGGAAGGCCAGCATCGAGTTGCCGCCGAGCTCGAAGAAGTCGTCGTTGACGCTGATCCGCTCGGTGCCGAGCAGCTCCTCCCAGACCTTGGTGAGGTAGCGCTCGCTGTCCGTGCGCGGAGCCACGTAGTCGCTGCGGCGCCGGTCCCGGTCGCCCAGGAGCTGCAGCAGCGCCGCCGTGTCGCGCTTGCCGTGCGGGGTGGACTGGATCTCCGGCACCTGAAGGAATTCGGAGGGCACCTGGTAATCCGGGATGGTCGCCTCGGCGTACGCACGCACCTCGGGCATGGTGGTCCGGCCCTGGGGCACGACGAACGCGACGAGCCGCTTGTCCTGGCCCTCGCCCTGCGGCAGCACGGCGACGTCGAGAACGCCGGAGCAGGCCAGCAGCGAACGCTCCACCTCGCGCGGCTCGACCCGGTAGCCGCGGATCTTCACCTGGTCGTCGTTCCGGCCGAGGTAGTCCAGTACGCCGTCGGGGCGCTCGCTGACGAGGTCGCCGGTCGCGTACATCACGGATCCGGGGGTGCCGAACGGGTCGGGCAGGAACCGCTCCGCCGTACGCGCGGGATCACGCAGATAGCCGCGGGTCACGCCGGCTCCGCCGATGTGGAGCTCGCCCGGTGTGCCCTTCGGGACCGGACGCAGCTGTGCGTCGAGGACGTGCAGCCGCACGCCCGCGAGACCGGCGCCGATGGGCACGCTCGTCGCGTCCGGCGCGACGTCGGTGATGGTGAACGCGGTGGCCGCGGTGGTCCCCTCGGTGGGCCCGTACAGATTGACCAGCCGGCCCGAGAACTTGCTCGCGAGCACGTCGCGGCAGGCGGCGGGACGGACCACGTCGCCACCGGTCTGCAGCACGCGGAGCGAGGAGAACACGTCGGCGTCCTCGGCCGCGATGTGGTTGAAGGCCATGGTCGGCGAGAGCAGCGCGGTGATCCGGCGGCGGCGCAGCTCGCGGCCGGGGTCGCCCTTCACCAGGTCGGGCACCGAGGGCATCATGACGATCTCGGCGCCGGCCCAGAACGAACTCCACAGCTCCCAGTGGAAGGTGTCGAAGGAGATGTTCGCGATCTGGGCCACGCGGTCGGCGGGGCTGAGCTCCGGCAGCAGCGGGTTCGCCGCGAAGTGCACGAGGTTGTGGTGCTCGACCACGACGCCCTTGGGGGTACCGGTGGAGCCGGAGGTGAACAGCACGCACGCGGCGTCCTGCGGGGCGGGCTCGGGCAGGCCGGCCTTCGGCGCGTCGGCCTGCGCACGTTCGGCGTCGTACTCCCAGACCATGGTGCGCACCTGGTCACCGAGCCGTTCCCGCTCGCCCGGGCCGACCAGCGTCAGGCGGCCGTCGGCCGCGCGGAGCATGAGCTCGCGCCGGGCCTGCGGGTAACGCAGGTCCACGGCCACGTAGGCCGCGCCGGCTCGCAGGACGCCGAGGATGCTGATGACGAGGTCGACGTCGCGCTCGCGGTGGATGCCCACCCGGTCCTCGCGGCGTACGCCTTCGTCGATGAGGCGCTGGGCCAGCTCCGCCGACGCGCGGTCGAGCTCGGCGTAGGTGAGCCGGCGGCCGGAGTCGTCCGAGACCGCCGGGGAGTCGCCGTGCGCGGCGGCCGACCGGGCGAAGAGCTCGGTGAGGGTGAGGGGCGCGCCCAGGGCAGTGCGGTCGTCCGTGTTCACGGTGTGAGCACTCCTATTCATTCGGGGAGACCGTCTGCGATGACCTGAAGCAGGTCCGCCGGTGCCGATCGGTGGGTGTGGTCGTCTCCGGTCAGCAGGATCTGGTGCACATTTCCGTAGGCCGACCATTCGTCCATCTCCTCGGGGCGCATGTGCGTGTCCCCGGTCCAGGAGATGGTGGTTACGTTCAAGGGGGTGCTGCCCGCGCCCGAGGGCTGGTAGCCGCAGGTCAGGGCGATGTCGGCGCGCAGCACCTGGATGGACAGGGCGAGCAGCTCGTCCGGGGGTGTGGGTTCGCCGCGCTGCTCGCAGCCGTGGCGCAGCTCCTCCATGTACTCCTCGTCCGTGGTCTCCGGCGTGAAGGGGCCGGAGCGACCGCCGCCGAAGTAGCCGCCGCGGTGGGGGGCGAGGCAGGAGGAGGCGAAGATCTGCCGGGGCATCGGACCGCCCCGGGCGGCGAGCTCGACCGAGAGGCCGTAGCCGAGGCGTGCCCCGAAGCAGTGGCCGAAGAAGGCGAAGGGCTTGTCGAAGTAGGGCTGGAGTGCGTCGGCCGCGTCCTTGGCGAACACGTCCATGGACGTGTGGGCGGGGGATCTGAACCGGTTCTCACGGCCGGGGAGTTGGACGGGACAGATCTCGATGTCGCCTATCCGCGTGGGCCAGGCGCGATAGGCGGAAGCGCCTATTCCGGCCACCGGAAAGCAGAACACCCGGGCTCGCGCATCGGGATCGGCATCGCGGACGAGCCATTGCCGACCGCCTTCTCGGATGCTCAAGTCTGCACCCGCCCCACACCGGCCGGGCGCGAGTCCACCCAATTGTCCGAAATCCATTCCAGGCAAGCGGACTTTTCGCCGCGGTAGCCGGCCTCGCTCCATCCGGGGGGTATGGAAAGGCCGGCAGGCCAAATGCTGTGCCGCCCTTCCTCGTTGTGCACGGCCAGCCAGGCGGAACTCTCCGCTGCTTCCAATGAGGTATTGCTCATCATTGCTCCGGTCGGGATGTGGGTGGGTGAGATCAAAGATGGTGGCCCTGCCGAATGAAGATCGGAAAACCAGGTTAGAACCCGGGATCGACCTTCATCGGCAATTACCGAGGCAGGTAATCGGCAATTGCCGGGCACTCGGCTGCCGGTGTTTCGGCAGGCCGTGCCGCGGCGCCGGCGCCGCCTGTCGCGGAATCGGCGCCGCGCCGCCCCTCGCAGTGGCGACCGTCGTGTCGCCTCTTCTGGACGGTGATGGGCAGATGGGTCATCCCCGCGATGAAGATCGACCGCAGATGCTCCGGCTCTCCGTCGAATCGGATCGACTCGCACCGCTGGAGGAGTTCCTCGAAGAAGATGCGCAGGGTCATCCGGGCCAGCGGAGCCCCGATGCAGAAGTGCGGTCCGAAGCCAAAGGCGACTTGGCGCTTCGCGTTGCCGCGCGTGATGTCGAACCGGTGCGGGTCGGGGAACCGGGTCTCGTCCCGGTTGGCCGATCCGATCCACGCGACGACCGCTCCACCGGCGGGGATCGTGCCCCCGCCGATCTCGACGTCGTGCACCGCGTACCGCATGAAGTTGCACGCGGACGACGTCCAGCGCAGCCCTTCCTCGACGAGGTTGGGCACCAGGGACAGGTCGGCGGCGGCCTGCGCGTACTGCTCGGGGTGTTCGATGAGCGCCTGCACCGTGCCAGAGATGGTGTACGGCGTCGTGATGTTGGCGCCCAGGAGGATGCTGTATCCGTCGAGGGCGATCTCCTCGTCGGTCAGCGGCGCGCCCCCCGCGCGGACGCTCATCAGGTGGTCGAGCAGGCTCCCGTCCTCGCCGCCGTCCGACCGCCGCCGTTTGACCCATTGGGTCACGTAGTCGACGAGCTCGTGGTGGGCGATGGCCAGTGTCGCCGCTTCGCTGCCGAGCTTGAAGTGCCGGTCCGAAGGGGCCATCACCATCGAGGTCAGCTGTACGAGTTCGTCCCAGTCCTTCTCCGGGATTCCCAGGAGCGGTCCCGTGACGATCGCGGGCAGGCGTTGCACCTGCTCGCCCAGGTCGAAGGTGGAGCCGTCGAGGGCCGGTTCGAGGAACCGCACGATCGCCCGCCGGATGCCGTCCTCCCAGGACTTCACCGCCCGTGCGGTGACCTTGGGAGCGATCGGCCTGCGGACCTCGGTGTGCCGGGGCGGGTCGGTGGACGTCAGCAGCACGCCGGCCGCGACGTCGTCCTCCCCGAGATGAGTGATCACCGTGCCGCGTTCCGAGGTGAATTCCCGGTGGTCGCCGAGCACGCGGCAGACGTCGTCGTAGCGGGTCACCGACCAGAACTCCCGGCCGTCCGCGAGCGTCTGGTGGTGCAACGGCGCCTCGGCCCGCATCACGTCCCAGATGCGGTGCGGATCGCCCGATGCGTAGAGCTCCAGATCGAGCAGATCGACATCATCGAGGTTGACGTCGCGGCCGGCGCCCGGCGTCAACCTCACGTCCGGGCCCTGCCCTTTTCGATCAGCTCGGCAACCCGAGCCGGGGTCTGCGCCAGGTAGAAATCACGTACGGACAGCTGGACTCCGTACGTCTCCGAGAGCTTTTCGAGGATCCGGATGCCGATCAGCGAGTTTCCGCCGACCTCGAAGAAATTGTCGTCTGCCCCGACCTCGCGGTCGTCGAGGAATGACGCCCACAGCTCCGCGATTTCCTGCACGAGTGGGGCGGACGGGTCAGGGCACGTGTTCGGCTGTTCCGCTGTCCCGCCCTGTTCACCTTGCCGCTGGACGGCCGTCTGTGACGATTCCATTGCTTGTCTTTCCTTCTCGGTCGGGGTCGATCTCGTATTTCGGGTGGACTGTGATCACAGCGCTGCCGTCTCCGTGACCTCCGCCATGTCCTCGGCCATGTACCGCGCCAGGCTTTCTGCCTGCTCGAACAGGTAGAAGTGGTCACCGGGCAGGTAGTGGAACCTCACGGGCCGGGTGCAGTACGACTGCCAGTCGTCGATCAGCTCGGGCGTGGACAGCTCGTCCTCGACGCCCATGAAGACCGACATCGGCACCGTGACGGGCGGCCCCTCCGCGTACTCGTAGGTGTCCACCAGGTGCAGGTCACCGCGCAGGATGCCGACCATCCAGTCCGCTGTGTCGGGGTCGGTCAGCAGCTCCTCCGGAGTGCCGCCCAGCTTCCGCATGAAGCCGATCAGCTGCTCCGCCGACCACAGGTCGCGGCGCTCCGAGAAGCGGGCGCACGCCAGCTTGGGCGCGGGCATCGCGGACACCCCGAGCCAGACCGGCGGGAGACCGGCCCGCTCCAGCTCCCGGACGAGCTCGTATCCGATCAGGGCGCCCATGCTGTGCCCGAACACGGCGTACGGGCCGGTCACTTCCGCCAGGATGGCGGGCTTGAGCAGCTCCACGGCCTCCGCCGCGTCACGGCAGTGCGGTTGGTGGGAGGCCGCGCCGCGGCCCGGAAGGTCGATGGCGCGCAGTCGCCAGCCAGGCGGGAAAGCCTGGGCCAGCGGCATGTAGCCGGCGGCGGAACCGCCCGCATGGTGAAGGAAATAGCAGGTCAGCTCCTCGGTCGCCCCGTTGGAGGACGTCCCGGGACGCTTCCGGAGATCTCTGAACATCGTTGGTTTGCCTATCTCATGGGCCGGTCACCGGGCTGACGGTGCCGTGGCGGGGCGCCCCGGTCCGAAGCGGTGTGCTGCGGTGTTACCGGGCGGCCCGGTTGACCGCGGAGGCCATGGCACGTACGGCAGCGCCGGCCTCGTCGGAGTGGAGGCCGACACCCCAGACGCTCTCCCCGCCGACCGTGCACTCGGCGTAGACGACCACCGAGGAGTTCTCGGCGCCGGGCGGCTGGATGGTGAGGGACCGCGCGACCACGTCCGTCCCGGCGCCCCGCAGCGCCTCGGCGAACGCCTCACCGCCGTCGGCTCGGAAGGAGTGGGTGGATCCGTCGAGTTCCGCCTCGACCACGCCGTCCGCCGTGCCGGTCACCCGCAGCCGCGGGCCCTCGGCCAGGAACTCCCGGGTGAAGAGCTCCCACACCTGCGCGGCGCCGACCTCGGTGCCGCATTCCTCGCTCTGCCGCTGGACCAGGCGGGAGAACTCCACCTGGAGGCTGCGCGGAAGGTCGAAGCCGTGCCCCGTCTTGAGCAGGTAGGCGACACCGCCCTTGCCCGACTGGCTGTTGACGCGAATGATCGCCTCGTACGAGCGGCCGACGTCCTTCGGGTCGATCGGCAGGTAGGGGACGCCCCAGGGGGTGTCACCGACGGGAGTCCCGACGCTCTGCGCCGTTCGCTCCATCGAGTCGAGCCCCTTCTTGATCGCATCCTGATGGGAACCGGAGAAGGCCGTGTACACCAGGTCGCCCGCGTACGGGTGACGCGGATGGACCGGCAGCTGCGTGCACTCCTCGGCGACCTGCCGGATCGTGGCGATGTCCGAAAAGTCGATCATCGGGTCGACACCCTGGGAGAAGAGGTTCATGCCGAGCGTCAGCAGGTCCACGTTGCCGGTGCGCTCGCCGTTGCCGAACAGGCAGCCCTCCACCCGGTCCGCCCCGGCCAGGACCGCGAGTTCGGCCGCGGCCACTCCCGTGCCCCGGTCGTTGTGCGGGTGCACGCACAGGGTGATGTGCTCGCGACGGCTCAGGTTGCGGTCCATCCACTCGACCTGATCGGCGAACTCGTTGGGCAGGGTGCACTCGACGGTCGCGGGCAGGCTGATGATGATCGGACGTCCCGGACCCGGCTGCCAGACGTCCATGACGGCCTCGCAGATCTCCAGCGCGAAGTCGGGTTCGGTCGCGGTGAACGACTCCGGCGAGTACTCGAACAGGATCTCTCCGCCGACATGCTGCGCCGCGAGCTTGGTGATCAGCCGGACCGCCTGCACCGTCATGTCGAGGATGTCCTCGCGCTCCGCGCCGAACACCACCCGGCGCTGGAGCGGTGAGACGGAGTTGTACAGGTGGGCCACGGCGCGCGGGGCGCCCCGCAGTGCCTCGAAGGTGCGCTCGATCAGTTCGGTACGTGCCTGCATGATGACCTGGATCGTCACGTCGTGCGGGATCAGGTCCTGCTCGATCAGCTCGCGCACGAAGTCGAAGTCGACCTGGCTCGCCGAGGGGAAACCGACCTCGATCTCCTTGAAGCCCATGGCGACGAGTTGCCGGAACAGCCGGTGCTTGCGCGCCAGGTCCATGGGCTCGGGCAGCGCCTGGTTGCCGTCGCGGAGGTCCACCGAGCACCACAGGGGAGCCTTGCGGAGCTTGCGCGCCGGCCACCGGCGGTCCGGCAGATCCGGTCCCTCGAAGGGCTTGTAGCGGTGCACCGGCATACCGCTCGGCTGCTGCACGCTACCGGTCAGGGAGGTGCCGGTCGGGGTGGTGCCGGTCAGGGAGGCGGCGGTCAGGGAGGTGGCGGCCACGGAGGCGGGCCGTTCCACGAGTGTGCTCGACATCATTGGTCCTCTGCCCGAATCGGAAGGAATGTCCTTGTGCTGAGGGGTGCGCTCACCCCAGGAGTCGACCTGTATTGGTGCCTGCCGCGCCGAAGACTCGCGCGATGTTGTGCGCATGGTCGAAAGCAGCGGTCACAGGCCTGGTGCGCCTTCGAAAAAGAGCGCTCGCTGATTTCCCGACGTGCCTGCACGGCGATCTGATCGCCGTGCGCGATGAATCAAGACCTTAGGAGTGCCAACGCCCCGGGATCGGCAGCAACAGAGGCGACCGGGCGGCGACTTCCGCGCCGAGTTGCCTCTTCGAGGGTGGTGCACACCACACTCGACGACTCCGGGCTGCAAGTAATCTGAGCCGCATGACAGCCCGTTTGGACGATGACGGTGACCGTGGGGAAGGCCCCTCTCCCGGGGAGGAGGTGGCCGACCAGGAACGTGATTACTGGGAGAACCGGCGACTCACCCAGGAACTGGAAGACGATGAAGCCGGACGGCGGGAACGGCGTCGGCTGAGGGTGCAGGAACGGAAGATGCACCTGCGGGTCCGCATGCATCGCTACGCACGTCAGCAGGACCAAGGACCGCTGCCCAGTGCCCTCGTGCTCCCGCCGTTGCCCGAAGACGGTGATCCCTACGATCGTCACGACGTCACGAAGCCCGACGACGACTGGTACTGACGGTCGCCCCTTCGCCCCCTGTTTCCCGGCTCCAGGGCGAGGGGAAATCGGGTTGGGTCCCCGGTGCGGCCCGCGCCTCGTTGCCGGCGCCACGCTCACTCGTACGCCGAAACGGGACGGCGATGGCGGTCAGGAGAAGGCCGTCCCTGTGGAGCCAGGTGCCGCTGAAGCTCTCCAGGACTTCCCCGTTCAGCGTGGGCCCCTCGACGAGCAATTGCGCTTCGAAGGTTCCTGCGGGGCTGATCCTCACGATTGCCCCTTCGAATCCGAGCCAGCGCCCGGTCAGTGGGAACCAGGTTTTGTAGACGCATTCCTTCGCGCTGAACAGCAAGCGGTCCCACGCGGTCCCGCAGGCGGGCAGGTTCGCCAGGAGTTCGGCTTCTTCGCGGTGCGCGATCACCTTCAGCAGGCTGTCGCCGTCGGGCAATGGAGCATTCGGTTCCGCGTCGATCCCCAGTGCGGCGACATCGCGATCGTGCGCGACCGCCGCACCCCGGTAACCCGTGCAGTGGGTCATGCTCCCCACGATTCCGACCGGCCAGCGAGGTTCCCTTCTTGCACCGGGAACCAGGGCCACGGGTGGATGCCCGAGCTTCGTGAGCGCGTCACGTGCGCAGGCACGTACGGTCGCGTACTCCGCCCGGCGGGAGGGGACGGCTCTGGCGACGGCGGGCCACTCCTCGGGGAACAACACGGCCTCGGCGTCGGCGCGATCACCCGGCGAGTGAGCGGTCCGGACCGTGGGGGGAAGTATGTGCTCCAGCACGTGCCCTCGATTCTCCTCTGTTCCGTGGGCCCGCTCGACGATCAGGCCCGTTCACGCACTCAAGCCGCGTAGGACGGGTACTCCACGCTCGCGGCGGATTGCCAACGCAGGGGCCCCCTGTAATCGAGTGCGGGGGCCGCCGGTGCGGCGCTCTCCGCCAGCAGATGGCGGACCAGGTTCAGCACGGTGAACCTGGGGGTGCCGCCGGCGTCCCAGTTGGCCGGGCGCACCAGTCCCCGGGTGCACAGCAAGTGGATGGCGTTCAGCTCCGGGTCGCCGACCTGCTCCGTCGAGGCGAAGGCCTCGGCCATCGTCCAGGGGAGCGAATGGGCGGCGAGCCGGCGCAGGACGTCGGCGTCCCGCGGGTGCAGCGACGTGATGGACGCCTCGAGCACCGCCCGTGGATCGGCGGTGTCGTTGCCGGGTGGGGTGGCGAGCTTGAACGGATCGCGCCTGGCCAGGCTCAGGAGCTGGTCCGGACTGTAGAGGAGCAGCCACGCGGCGGCGGCTTCGATCGCCCGGGGGATGCCGTCGAGGCTCTGGCAGATGCCGGCGAGCGCGGCCGTGATCCGGCTGTCGGCCTGCGCCTCGCGTTCGAGGGCGCCGCAGCGCGACAGCATCAGCCGGAGAGCAGGGCTGATGGCCGATTCACGGCCCGTGGGACCGCCCGAACGCTCTGCCACGGACAGCGGAAAGACGGGGTAGTCGGTGCCCCAGCCCCACTTCGAGCCCTCACGGGCCTCGTACAGGACGTGCAGTCCCCGGCAACGCACCAGCAGGCGGCGGAGCTCCGCCTCCGAGCCGGGGCTCATGGTGGCGTCGGGCACCACCAGCAGGATGTCGTCGGTGCCGAAGGCGGTGGCCAGACGGTCGAGCTCGGAATCGCCGCGGAGCAGGGCGGCGACTTGAGCCTGCAAGGGGTCCGCGGGCGTGCCGGTGGGCCCGCCTTCCGGCTCCGCCCACACGACCGGCATCTGGGCGGAGGCGTCCATCGCCCCGGCGACCTCCTGGATCAGCCGGGACTTGCCGACTCCGGCCATGCCGACCACCCGGATCAGGCGGTGTCCGCCGAACCTGATCAGACCCATGAGCGCTTCGATGTCGCGCTCGCGGCCGATGGTCGGTTCGAGGACGGCGGGCGGCGGGGCGAGGGAGTCGGCCGGTATGCCGCGAGTGGACGGGCCGGCGGCTGCCTCCTCGACTCTCGCCCGCTGGACTCCGGTCAGCCGCAGACCGTCCAGCAGCAGGCGGAGGGTCTCCCGCCGGGGGTTCTGGGTGAGATCGAGTTCGAGATCGCGAATCGTCCGGACGCTGACGGACGACAGGTCGGCGAGCTGGGTCTGGGTGACGCCGATTCGTCTGCGCGCCGCCTTGAGTACAGCCCCGAGGCTCGGAGACGCCTGGTGGTCCGGCGTTACTGTGTGCTCGTCGCGGTTCTGAGTCGAATTCAAAGCATCCTCGCCACTGTGTCTCGTGCTGCGGACAGCAAACTGATTCGGGTCGCACACCGTCCGGTCAGAAGGGCGTTCAGCCGGCTGACGTCCATGGCTCTTCCCCGTACCGTTCCACCGAGGACAGGGCCGCGACGTAGTCGCGCTCCACGGTCTGTTCGTCGGCGTGGAGGAACTGCACCCGGGTCACCGGCGGAGCTCCGCCCACCACTGCGCCCTGGTAACTCTCCAGTGCCTTCAGTTCCCGCATGAGGCCGCGGAACCTCGCGGAATCGGACGCCGGAGTGGGCAGGGCGACCCAGGCCGCGTGCCGTAGCTGCGGGTAGGGCCTGGCGGCACGCAGCCGGAACCATTCCGGGGCGAGGTACGCGAAGACGGTCCAGTCGGCCTGTCCTTCGCCGATCGCCGCGCGCGTGACGAGCGGCTCGTCGGTCGCGCAGATGCCCGCGCTCTGGGCGACCGGGACCGGACCGTGCGCGGTGTGCTCGAACTCCGTGCAGGCCGGACCGTTGCGCAGCCCCGCCGCGTCGAGTCCCATCATGGTCAGGTCCACCAAGCGGTCCTGCCGCCCACCCCGGCGGGCGAGCAGCCGCGCGCCGCGCGGCCGTCCGTCCGCTCGCAACGAACCGGTCTGCCGCGTCTCCCAGATATCGCAGATGTAGTGGACCCCGTCCAGACTCACGGAATGCACCTTGAATCCCGTCAGCCCGGCTGTTTCCGCACCATTCCGCTGAACCACGCTCCGCCGCACACCGCTGTTCCGCAGGCCCAGACCCTCGCTCAGAGCCGCGGCGAGTCCGGCCCCGCTGCCGAGTCCGGGCAGCACGGCCACCGGCCGATGGGAAGATACACGGTCCAGCGTGTCCGTGAATTGGTCTCGGTGCACCACGAGGTCACGAAAGTCATCGCAGCGAAGGGACGACCCAAACCATTCGGGTATCACCGCGGTGCTCTGCACGTGGACGATTTCATAACCTCGATCCCGGATCGGGGGAACGAGCAGTCGCGCGCTGGAGTAAGCATCGACCAGGGCCACCACGGGCCGATCGGTCATCCTGACTCCTCCTCCTTCACATCAGGCATTTCATTCGGGCACTGCCCACATCCGTCGGTAACCCGCGGAAGGGCCCGACGCCCAGTGGCGTGCGCCCCGTACGGCTCCGGCCGCCGGGCGGCACCGAATGAGAGTCGTGAAGCCGAATTCCGAGACGTGGAGCCACGCGGAGCCGTACCGGCCGCCTCGTCGGACACTGCCCGACGACGATCGACCGAGACGCTTCGGACCACCTCAAGGGCCGCCCTCCGCGGATCAGTTGACGGCGAACGCGCATGGACTTCCACCTGCTCACCGCGGTGCGCCATGCCGTCGGCCCACGGTGGCGCCCCTCCGGACGGCGGTCCGTCGAACACGCCGTCGCGAAGACGCTCGCCCCGGGGTGCCCGGTACCCCATCCGGCCCGCATTCCCGCGCGAACCGGCACACACGGGACTGCACGCTTTCACTGACGGACACCATCCGGAACGCCGTCAAAGATGCGCTGGAATTCGCCGGATCCCACCCGACTCCGCCGAGTGTCGGATACGAGTCACGCCGGTTCTCGCGAGGTGCGAGAACCAGCGTTTCCCCTACCGGGCCACGTGGGTGACTTCACCGCGGCCGCCCTGACGTTCGGGCCCTCATCCCCTCGGAACGCATCCCGTCCGGACGGCTGCGGGAACATGGCGGGAATTACCCCCACGCGGAGTCGCCCAGCACAACGGCTCCGGCACCCTGCGAAGCGGATGCGGCGTATTCGACATTCGCCGGCGTCGCGCTTCCCACAAGGACATTGACGGCGCCGAAGGCCAGCAGAGCGGCCGTTCCGAGTACGACAGAGATGGTGCGAATGCGGTCAATCATGATTCCCCCTGGATTCAAAAACCGAGTTCCCCGTTGCGGTGTTCATAATCATCCCCCGCCGTTCGCCGCGAGTGAAGGCTCAAATGGCATCATGAGTGGGCAGTGCAAGAACGTGAAGGGTGGACAGATGTGTACAGATCATGACCAGATGGGGGTGACGAAGCTCCCTGAGCTGTGCGAGGCCGGCCTGAAGCACTACCGCGACGTGCTGGAAGCGGGTAGCGCCACGGCGGACCACATCCCCGACTGCCTGGTCGAACTGGGGTTGCTCCGGTTCCTGCCGGACAACCCGGGCACTGTCACCCCGGTCCCCCCGGACCTTGCCGCTGCCTCGCTTTCCCGGCCGATCAAGCGGGTCATCGCGGAGCACCAGGACACCCTGATGGCGATCCGCACCACGATGGCCCGGGCGGAGGTCGTCTACGCGGAGGCTCAGCAGGACGGCGGCACCTCGATCCAGGTGCTCTCCGGCGCAAGCGTGATCGCAGCCGCCCTGGAAGAAGCGGTGGAGTCCTGCCGCGAGGAGCTGCTGACCGCCCAGCCCAACGGCGGCCGTTCGCCCGAGCTCCTCGCCGAGGCCCTGCCGCGCGATCTCGCCCTGGCCGCTCGCGGCGTCAAACAGCGCACGCTGTACCAGCACACGGTGCGGGCCCACGGACCCACGCTCTCCTACATCGAGCAAGTGGTGTCCGCGGGCGCGGAGGTCAGGACGATCGACGAGGTGTTCGAGCGGCTCATCGTGTGTGACAGGAGGACGGCCTTCATGCCCGGTCCGCACGACCGCCGCCAGTCCGCGCTGGTCATTCGGCACCCCAGCGTCATCGAGTACCTGGTGAAAGGCTTCGAGCAGGCGTGGAGCCGTGCGGCGGCCGTGGGGGAGGCCCCTTCCCGACTGCGCCCGCCGCCCCTCACCGACGAGACCCGAAGGGCCGTGCTGCGGCTCATGGTGGAGGGGTACACCGACGAGGCGATCGCGGGGCGACTGGGCATCAGCAGGCGAACGGTGGGCACCCACGTCCAGAGGACCTCGGAAGTCCTCGGCAGCCGCAGCCGCGCACAGCTCGCCTACCTCATCGCACAGACCGACCTTCTGGACCACTCCGATCTGGGTGTCGTGGAGGAGGCTCCGGCGTCGCCCTCCGTCCAGGCCTGACGTGAGGGTCGAGCCGGGCTCGACCCGAGGAGCGGGGGTCAGTGGTTCAGTGGAGGACGCTGCTCGCCACCGATCGGTGACCTGCTGTCGGTGACGGGCTCTCATGGGGCGGTTGCGCGGGGAGGCGCAACGTGATCGGCGAGGGGGAGGCGGCTGTGGCCTGGATCAAGGACTACGTGCGCTCGGACGGCACCCCGGTGAGAGGACACGTCCGGCTCCCGGCCGGCGCACGACGCGAGACCGCGCTGCTGGGCCTGTTCGTGACCGGAGCACTCCTCCTCGGCAACGGCACCACGACCGCGGGGACGGGCTCCGGGGCCGGCCAGGAGTCACCCCGGCCGCAGTCGACGGTGGCCTACCCGATCACGTGGCCGGCCTGGGAGGAGCGGCCGGCACCGCTGCCGGAGCCGGCGGTTTCGTATCCGATCGTCTTCCCCGGCGCGGAAGGCGACCGCTGACCCGCCGTCCCGCTCGGCGGTGGGTCAGGTGAAGAGGAACGCGGCCGTGGTGCAGGCGCCGAGGGCGGCTCCGGCGATCGTCTGGGCCACCGTGTGGTACGTCAGAGCGACCCGGGACCAGCACATGGCGGCCGTGAGGGTGTAGGCGAGCAGCCACCACGGCGAGTGCACCACGGCCAGCAGGGCCACCACCCCCGAGGCCACGGCCGCGTCCACCGAGATCTTCCAGACGGTGTTCACGGTGAGCAGCCCGACGGTCATCACCCACAGGCCGAGCATCGCGACCAGGATGGGCTTGGGGGCCCCGCCGAGGACCATGACCACCGAACCGGTGCCGATGGAACCGAGGATGACGAAGAAGATCGGCGCGCGCTGGGTGCGGTCGACGACGTGGCGGTCGCCCCAGGTGCCTCGCTTGCGCTCCCATTCGATGTAGCCGGCCGGGATCAGCCCGGCGCACAGGGCGCCGAGAAAGCCCCAGAGCAGGCCGGTCCAGTCGCCGGCCGCGGCCAGCCCGATCCCGAGCATGCCGACGAGCAGGGCGTTGCGGGGCTGTAGGACGTCCGTGACGATGCGGGCGACCTTGGTCGTGGGGGTGGGGGGCGTGTCGGTCATGTGGTGGCTCCAGGGACCCGTGCAGTATGCCGGCCGGTCAGGGGTGGCTGCACTGTGCGCCCATGACATCTTTCGGCCTCCTCGGGCCGGGATCGACGGTTTCACCCGGGTGCTCCGGTTCATGGGCGACCTGGTGCAGGGAGTCACCGCGCGTGTCAGCGTGTTGCGGGGGGAATTCCGTACCCCAGCCATCACGAGGAGTCGCCATCATGGGCGGTAAGCACGACAAGCGTCAGCAGCCGGGCCGGAGCCGCGAGGCGCAGGGGCACCAGCGTCCCGGGGACCCCGCGCGGCCGCAGCCGGGCCGGCAGTCCCGCGAGCAGGGCCAGAAGGAACAGGGCCCGCAGGAGAGCTCGCGCCGCCGTGAGGACGACCTGCTGCGCGAAGAGGACCTGCACGGCGAAGGGTTCTGACCGTCCGCACCCGTGACGGAGCCCGGCCGGGGCGACGGCGCACCGGCCGGGCTCCGGCGCGCGGCGGGCCCGGAGGTTCGACGACCGGCCCGGACGTGTGACGCCCGGTCCGAGTCGCCTGCGGCACCGCCCGCGGATACGTTGGGAGGCGGAAGCGAGAGCCGTACCAGGGCATCGGGCGGACGCGTACCGCGCGTCGGCGACCGTGTTCGTGGAGCGTCCGGGAGTGTCCGCCATGACCGAGAACCATCTCTCCGGCGACGAGATACGGAACCTCACCCCGCAGGAGCGGGCCGCCCGCGGCAAGGCCGCCCGCGCCGAAGTGCCGCGCTCCAGCCATGCCGCGTACGAGCCCGCGCCGGACCGCCCGGACCCCGTGGACATCATCGAGAAGCAGTCCGCGAGGCGGGTGCCGGAGCTGGTGCCGATCCGCTACGGCCGGATGAGCGAGTCGCCGTTCCGGTTCTACCGGGGGGCCGCCGCGATCATGGCCTCGGACCTCTCGAACACGCCGCGCAGCGGGCTGCGCGTGCAGTGCTGCGGGGACGCGCACATGCTGAACTTCCGGCTGTTGGCATCGCCGGAGCGCCGCCTGATGTTCGACATCAACGACTTCGACGAGACGCTGCCCGGACCGTGGGAGTGGGACGTCAAGCGGCTGTCGGCGAGCCTCGTCATCGCGGGCCGGGCGAACGGCTTCGGCGCCAGGGAACGGGCCACGGTGGTGCGGGCGGCCGTGGCGGCCTACCGCGAGCGCATGCGGAGCTTCGCCGGGATGGGCAACCTGGAGGTCTGGTACACGAGCGACTCCGCGGAGGCGCTCACGGCGCAGTGGGGCCCGGTCGTGGGCGCGGGGCAGCTCGAACGCTGGAACCGTGCCCAGAAGCGGGCGTACGCGCACGACACGTTGCAGGTCTTCGACAAGCTCACGCGGGTCGTCGACGGAAAGCGCCTGATCACTCCCGACCCGCCGCTGCTGATGCGGCTGCACGATCTGCTGGAGCCGGCCGAACGCGGCCCGATGGAGAAGGAGATCAGCCGGCTGGTCGAGCACTACGGCAAGACCCTGCAGACGGACCGCAGGTTCCTGCTGAAGGGCTACCGGATCGGCGACATCGCCCGCAAGGTCGTCGGCGTGGGCAGTGTGGGAACCCGCTGCTGGGTCATCCTGCTGCTCGGCAAGGACGACGGGGATCCGCTCCTGCTCCAGGCCAAGGAGGCCGACCAGTCGGTCCTGGCGCCCTACGTGGGCGCCAGTGGTTTCCGCACCCAGGGCGAGCGCGTCGTCGCCGGCCAGCGCCTCATGCAGGCCACCAGCGACATCTTCCTCGGCTGGGAGCGCATCCAGGGCATCGACGGGAAGCGGCGCGACTTCTACATACGCCAGCTGCGGGACTGGAAGGGCATCGCCGTCGCCGAGGAGATGTCACCGAAGCGGATGGCGAACTTCGGCAGGCTGTGCGGCTCCACGCTGGCCCGCGCCCACGCGAGGTCCGGGGACCGCATCGCCATCGCCTCGTACCTGGGCGGGGGCGACGTCTTCGACCGCGCGATGGCGGATTTCGCCGAGCTGTACGCGGACCAGAACGAGAAGGACCACCAGGCGCTCCTCGATGCCGTCAAGGCCGGCCGGGTGCGGGCGGAGGCCGCCTGAGAGGTGTCGCCCTCGGGCCGGGTGGTGCCGCCGGGTCAGGTGTTGCTGTTGAGGAAGCCGATGACCACGGCGCCCCACCAGCAGACCTGCGAGACGAGGGCGGTGGTGCCGCCCCAGACGAGCAGTCTGCGCTCGATCGTCTCGCCGGTGGCTTCGAGGCGGCGGGCGAGGAGGCCCGCCTGGAGGCCGTTGACGGTGAGCGCGGCCACCAGGCCCAGCTTCGTCAGGGTCAGCGGGGAGTCGATGTCGGGGTGCAGCATCAGTCCGCTGAGGACGAGCCCGCCGAGGCCGGCCCAGATCGGTACGTGGAGCCGGGCGGTCGCGCCGACCACCTCGGCCAGCGTGCAGCGTCCCGTCGCCCACAGCAGCCCGTGGTAGTCGGCGGACAGCACCGCGCCGAAGCCGAGCACGAGCGAGGCCAGGTGCGCGAAGAGCGCCGCCGTGTGCATCGACTCGTCCGCCTGCACGTGCAGGGAACACCACACCCCGGCCGTCAGCACGACCATCGCGAGAAGCGCTCCCGCCGCCACCGTCCACCACGAGTCGAAAAGACGGATCGGGCGGGAGGTGGGTCCGACTGCGGTGGACGACATGTGAGCTGGCTCCGGTAGACGGCGGACGGGCGGGACTCCCGACAGCCGGAAGCTAGGTAAGGCTTACCTAAAGCGCCGCTGCCGTCAATGCGCGCCCATCCCTCAAGACCATGAATCAGGACACAGGCCCCGCCGACGCCCCGCCCGCCCGGAAGATCCGGTCCAGGTGGTGGTCGAGCACCGCGATGGCGGACTCCGGGCTCCGCTGGCCCACGAGGATGCTGGTGCCCATCGTCGCCGCCATCGCGAGCAGGCTGATCGCCTCCGTGCGCGCGTCGATGCCCGGATCGGCGAGGCCCGACGCCCTGGCCCCTTCGAGCAGTCCGGCCACGGCGTTCTCGGCGGCGTCGGGGTTGTCGATGAACGGCTGGGCGGCCAGCGCCTCGTCGGTGACCGACAGGATCGAGTACGAGCTGTAGAGCAGGTGGAAGGTGCGACCCTCCTCGTCGGTCGGGAGGGAGGCCAGCAGCAGCGCCTCGACGGTCGCGCGCGGGCCGGGGGCGGGGCCGATGGCGGCGAGACGGGCACCGACCCGGGCGGTGAAGCGGTCGGTCAGGTGCTGGAGCCCGTAGAAGAGCAGCTTCTCCTTGGTCTCGAAGTAGTACTGCACGAGCCGCAGCGATACGCCGGCCTCCGCGGCCACGTCGCGCATGCCGACGGCGTGCAGCCCCTGCCGTCCGGCGACCCGGATGAGCGCCTCGGCGATCTGGGCGCGCCGTTCCTCGTGATCCACGCGCTTGGGCATGTGCCGTTGTCCCCGCCCGTCCTCGATGGTGCGTTCGTCAGCGGTCCGGACTCCCGGACCTTTTTCATGGTACCGCCGTACCAACATCATGGTACGGTCGTATCACGAAGAACGGATCTTCCCGGAGGTGCCCCGTGCCCGAGAACACGACCCGTAAGCCGCGCCGCGACATCGGCCGTTACGTCAGCGACGAGCTGCGCGACCGCTACTTCGCCACCTGCGACGCGCTCTTCGCGATGGGAGCGCCCCTACGCTCCGAGACGGACGTCGAGACCGACTTCGGCACCACGCACGTCTACCGGTACGGACCCACGAACCCGGCGGCCGAGTCCCGTACGCCGATCGTCCTGATCCACGGCTCCGGCGGCTGCTCCGCGCAGTGGTACCCCAACACCCGTGCGCTCAGCGCCGATCGCCCCGTCTACGCCCTCGACACCCCGGGCGACCCCGGGCGCAGCGTCCACCGCGAGCCCATGTGGCAGCCCGAGCGGGCCGCCCAGTGGATGGACGAGGCGCTCGACGCCCTCGGCCTGGACCGGGTCCACCTCGTCGGCTCCTCCTACGGGGGCTGGCTGGTCATCAACCAGGCGCACCGGCGACCCGGACGCCTGGCCTCGGTCACGGCCCTCGACCCGGGCGGCCTGGAGAAGGTGGGGCTGCGCTTCTTCGTCTGGATCTTCGCGAGCCTCTTCGCCACCTTCGCCCCGAAGGCGCTGCGCCCGATCCTCGCCAAGTGGCTGGAGCAGCCGGTCCTCGTCGTCCCGGAACTGCGCAGGTGGATCCAGGCGGGGGTGCGCGCCTTCCGGATCAAACGCCCCGCCCCGCTGCCGCTGTCCGACGCCGAACTGGGCTCCATCCGCACGCCGTTCTACCTGATCATGGGCAAGCGCAGTCTGCTGGTCCACCCGAAGCGGCAGCTGGAGCGGGTGCCGCGGGTGATCCCGGGGGCCCGTGCCGAGATCGTCTCCGCGACCGGTCACGGCCCGCAGATCGACCACCCCGACCTGGTCAACGCCCGGATGCTGAGCTTCATGGAGGACGTCGACAGCCTCGACCCCGCCGACGCGGCGGCGTAGCCGCCCTCAGGAGCGGTCGGGTGGCGGGAAGCTCCTGCGCAGCAGTTCCAGGAAGGCGCCGGCCGCGGGACCGGAGGGGCCGTCCGTGCGCCAGGCGATGGCGGCCCGGGCGCGCAGCCGGGGCTCGGTGATCTCCAGCGTCCGCACCCCCACGGCCGCCGCCGCGTCGGCGGGGAGCGCCGGGACCACCGCCACCCCCAACCCGCGCGAGGCGAGTTGCGCGAGGAACGGCGGGGCACTCGCCTCGAAGGCGATACGGGGCCGGAACCCCGCCCCCGCGCACGCCCGCTCGAACACCCCGCGCAGGCCCGTGCCCCGGGGCAGGCTGATCAGCGGACGGTCCCGGAGCTCGGCCAGGGCGATGACCGTACGGTCCGGTGACGTGAGGGCGGGGTCGTCCGGGGCGACGGCCGCCACGAGGGGCACGTCGGCGACGACGTGGAGGGAGATCCCCGACGGCGGCTCCTCGTCCGCGAGTCCTATCACGGCAATGTCGAGCTCCCCGCGGTGCAGCGCGGCGAGCATCCGCTCGGAGGTGTCCTCGGTCAGTGCGATCTCCACCCGGGGGTGCGCCTCGTGGAAACCGGCCAGCAGGGTCGCCGCGTCGAAGCCGCTCCCCGCGGCGGCCGCGCCCGAGACGAGACCGAGGCCGACGCGGCCGCGCAGCAGCCCGGTGAACTCGTCGGCGGTCTCCCGTACCGCGTCGACGGCGGCGAGCGCGGCCCGCGCGTACGGCAGTACGGCCTCGCCCACCTCCGTCAGGGTCACCGACCGGCCGGAGCGGTCGAGCAGCGGGTGCCCCAACTGCCGCTCCAGTTGCCGGACCTGGGCGCTCACACCCGGCTGCGCCAGGTGCAGACGCGCGGCGGCGCGGGTGAAGTTGGCTTCCTCGGCGACCGTGACGAAGTACCGCAGCTGCCGAATGTCCATAACGGATCATGCTAGTTGCGAGACGTGCAAAGTCTTGGACTTGTGGCGGGCCGGCCAACAGCCTTGAAGCCATGGGGAATACGGACATCAAGGCCGCGATCGCGGCCGAACGCCGCGAACTCTCGGCCGTACTGGACGGTTTGCGGGCCGAGCAGTGGGACGCTCCGAGCCTGTGCGCGGGCTGGCGGGTCCGGGAGGTCGCGGCGCACATGACGATGGGGTTCCGCTACCCGCTCGGCAGGATGGTCCGGGAGCTGGTCCGCTCCCGGGGCAGCCTCCACCGGATGACCGACCGGTGCGCGCGCGAGGACGCGGCCGCGCACACGACGCGCGAGCTCTCCGCGCTGCTCGCGGACAACGCGGACCACCCCTGGCGGCCCCCGGTCGGCGGACTCGCGTCGGCCCTGGGCCACGACGTGGTGCACGGCCTGGACATCACCGTCGCGCTGGGCCTCGGCCGCCGGGTGCCCGAGGACCGCGTACGGATCCTCCTGGCGGGCGTCAACGCCAGGTCCCTCAAGTTCTTCGGGGCGGACGTGAGCGGCATCGAACTCCGCGCCACCGACCTCGACTGGTCCTTCGGCTCCGGAACGCCCGTGTCGGGCGCCGCACAGGACCTCCTCCTGCTCGCGTTCGGACGGCGGCTCCCCCCGGGACACCTTCACGGCGAACCGGACGCCCGCTTCCTCCTCGCCCGGACGTGAGGGGCCCACCCATGACACCGACGCACACGCGCGTCCGACTCCTCCAGGGGCTCGCCCTCATCGCCACCGGCCTCCTCGCGGGCGCGTTCGGGTACGGCGCGGCCAACCTGGTCCCCACCTTCGGCGCGGTACCGCTCGACATGCGGTTGTCGTTCCACGCCGAGCTGATGAAGACGAACGGCATCACCATGCAGGCGGCGATGGCCGCGTCGACGCTGGGTTCCCTCGCCCTCGCCGTCGTCACCCGAGGGCGCGCCCGGCTGATCGCCGGTGCGGCGGGGCTGCTGACCCTCGCGTCGTTCCTGATCACCCGGTTCGGCAACGTCCCGATCAACGGCCGGATCAAGGAATGGGCCCGCACCTCGGCGCCGCCGGCCGACCACGCGGAGATCCTGCGGCGCTGGGAGCTCTTCAACGACCTGCGCACGCTCACCGCCCTCGCCGCCTTCGTCCTGCTCACCGCCCTCGTCCTCGGCAGGCCGGCCGTCTCTTCCGAGAGGAGGGGGTGACGGGGCTCGGCGGGGGCATCGCCGTGGGCCCTCCCTCGCGGTCGGCGCGGCGGCGGCGGTCGTCCCGGCCTGCCGGGCCGCCGCCCTCGGGCCCCTGCGGGCCGTGGCGCGGGCGTAGGGCGTCCCGGCGGGGGTCGGCCCCGCCGGGATCGGGATCCTCAGGGATGCAGGTAGCTGTAGCCCACCTCGTAGCGTTCGACCGTGATGATCCGCTGGCCCTCGCGGTGGGCGGATTCCGCGCGGAGGCGGGTGGCCCGGTCCTCGCTCGCCAGCATGGTCTCCTCGTCGTCCCACAGGGTGAGCGACTTGGCCTTCCCGGAGGCCCTGTCGACGAGGTAGTACGCGCCCCGGAAGCCGGGGGCGTCCCGGATCTGCTCGACGATCGCCTGCGAATTCGCCGCCAGATCCCCCTCCGCCGGAAGCGGTGATCCCTGGTAGGTGCTGAGCCTCGCGAACATCTCCGGCAGTCCTTCCTGACCAGGCCGCCCGTCTGGGAACGGCAGCTCCACGACCAGAGTGCTCTGGCGGGCCGCCCGGCGCATGCCGAGCGGACAATGGGTGGCGGGGAACGCTTCCGTCGAGGAGAGGCGGGACACCGTGGTGTCGTACGTAGCCGTGACCGCCCTGAGCCACACCGGGCTGGTGCGCGATCACAACGAGGACAGCCTGGTCGTCGGGCCGTGGACGCTGTGCGGGACGGTGACCGAGAGCCCCCAGACCTTCCTGTTCCCGCTCGGCCGTCCGCTGGTCGTCGCGGTCGCCGACGGGCTCGGCGGCCAGCCGGCCGGCGAGGTGGCCAGCGCCCTCGTCGTACGCCGGCTCGCCTCGCTCGGCCCCTCCCTGGAGGGCGAGGAGAGCGTCGGGGAGGCGCTGGAGCTGTGCAACGGCATGGTGTACTCGGCCGCCGAAGGCCGGCCGGAGCTGACCGCCATGGGCACCACCGTGGCGGGCGCCCTCGTCCTCGGGGAGTCCCTGTTGGCGTTCAACGTCGGCGACAGCCGGGTCTACCACGCGGACAAGGGCGGGCTGCGCCAGGTCAGCGTGGACGACAGCCCGCCGCCGGAGCCGGGGCACCGGACCACCTCCCTGGTCACCCAGACCCTCGGCGGCAGCCGCGGCCACAACACCGTGACCCCCCACATGGCGTCCTTCCCGCTGACCGGGGACGACCGCTACCTGCTGTGCAGCGACGGGCTGACCGACCCGCTGCCCGACGAGGAGATCGAAGGGCTGCTGCGGGTCCACGACGACGGCAAGGCCGCCTTCGAGCTGTGGAAGGCGGCCATCGAGGCCGGGGGGCCCGACAACATCACCCTCGCGCTGATCCGCGTCAACGCCTAACCGTCACCGTGCCGGAGCTGGTCCGTGAAACGTTTCAGGGCCCGTGCGCCCATCGGGGCGAGCAGCGGCCGCAGCGCCCCGTCGACGAGGCCGATGCCGGGCAGCCGCAGGCCGCCGAAGAAACCGAACCGGGTCCCCTCCCCCTCCGGTACGGCGGCCATCCCGCCGATCACGAAGCGGCTCTGCATCAGGCACCAGCCCGGCCGCAGGACCACGTCGAAGCGCGCCCGCATGCCCAGCGGACTGCGGGCCCGGGCTTCGAGGTGCTCGCCGTCGGCCGCGGTCACGGTGAAGGAGCGGATGTCGGTGATCAGCATCGGCATCTGCCGTTCCAGGTCGGAGGCGAGCGCCCAGACCCGGTCGAAGGGCGCGTCGATCAGGTGCTCGGCGTGGCCCGTGCCGGGTGTGGTGCGGGCGATCACGCGGAGCCTGCGGACGGGGTCGAGTTCGGCGACCGGCCAGGAGTCCATCAACGTTCCCACGCCTTCCGGAAGTTGCGGCGGGCCCGGAACAGCCGGGTCCGCACGGTGGGTTCGGGCACGCCGAGGAGCGCACTGACGGAACGCTCGTCCAGCCCTTCGAGATCGCGCAGCACCAGTACGGCCCGGTGCGCCGGCGACAGCCGCTCCAGTACGTCGTGGACATCCGCGGCGAGTTGCGGATCGTCCCGCGCGGGGACGTCGTCGAGCGGGTCGGGGACGCTGCGGGCCGCCTTGCGGGCGACGCGTACGGCCTCCCGTACGGCGATCACCCGCGCCCAGCCGAACAGCGCCGCGGGCTCCCGCAGGCGGCCGAGGCTGCGGAAGATCACGATGAGCGCCTCCTGGGTGGCGTCCGGGCCGTCCTGGAGGGCGATCGGGCCGCAGAGCCGGCCGATGTACGGGGTCAGCAGGTCCAGCAGCTCCGAGGCGGCCATCCGGTCGCCGCGCTGGGCGGCCCGCACGAGTGCGGCGACCTCGCCCGCGTCCCGCGCGGGACCGGCGGCCGTGGCGCTCTCGGTCACCGGCGGCCGAGTCCCGCCAGGAAGGGGACGGCCGTGTCCACGAAGGCGTTGCGGCCCGGGGACGCGAACAGCGGGTCCAGGTGCGTCATGGCCTCGTTCTCGGCGTACGTCGCCGAGGTGATCCGCGACTGCCCCACCAGCCACCGCGCGGACGCGTTGACCGTGCCGTGCGTCAGGCCCGTCTGGAAGGAGTACAGCGGTACGTCGATCTCCCGCGTGTGCCGCAGCCGCAGGCCGAGCCGGCGGGCGACGTCGGTGTCGGCGAAGGCGTCGGCGGCCTCGAGGTCCAGGGTGAGGCGGCTGGGCCAGTACCACTGGTAGAGGGCGGGTTCGGGGGCGGCCAGGGCGCGGGCCAGGGCGGCGGGCGGGGTGAAGTCCGGGTTGACGCTGATGTCCGGCACCATCGGGTGGGTGGCGTACAGCCACTCGACCAGTCCCGCGTTGGTCACCCCGGTCCCCGCGGGCGGACGCAGCCAGGCCGGCAGGTGCGCGGCGAGTTCCGAGGGCCGGTCGGGTGCGGCCGTCGCGTAACCGCCCGCGAGTTGCATGAGGATCGCGTAGGTCTCGGTGCGGCCCATGTTCAGTGCCTCGTCGAAGACTTCGCCGCCTTCGATCCGCGCGCGCCGGGCGTCGGCCTGCTCCGCGGTCAGCCGGTAGGTGATGCCCTCCCCGGCGAACGCGTCGTGCACCCCGGCGTCGATCAGGAGGAGGCCGGACAGGTCGCGGTGGCCGGGGCGGCCGTCGAAGTCCCAGCCGGCGTAGGCGAGGGCGATGGTCCCGCCCCAGGAGTGTCCGCCGAGCACCACCTGCCGACGTCCGCCGTCCCGGGCCGCCAGCACGACCCTGCGCAGGTCGGCCAGTTCGACGGCGAGGCCCCACTCGCCGACGTACGGGGCGCTCTGCGGGCTCCGCGAGCGGTAGTGCCCGCCGAGGTAGTGCTCGGCGGCGCGGTCCGGCGGGAGCCGGAAGCCGTCGAGGTCGGCGAGGTTCTGCTCGCGCCGGTCGACGGCCCAGACCTCGGTGTCGGGCAGCCGGGCGGCCAGCTGCCGGGCCACGGGGGCGAGGCTGCCGGCGGCCGCGAACTGCCCCGGCTCCAGGACCAGGACCTGCCGGGCCCGGGGAGAGCCCGCCTTCAGCACCCGGATGCGGTCCTCGGCGGCCGGTCCGGGGGCGTCGGCGCCGCGCAGGGAGACGTAGGCCTCGCGCACGGAGGGACGCGGTGCGGGGGCGGCGGAGGCGGCGGGCGCGGTGCCCGTGGCGAGCAGCAGCGCGGCCGCCGCGGCCCCGCACAGCCGCAGATACGTACCGGTCCGCTTTCCGGCCGGTGAAGTGGGCTTCATCTGGTCCTCCTTGACGGTGTCTCAGGAAGGAAGAGGAGGTCGACCCCGCGGACATTCCCCGTGACCCGCGTCACACCTCGGCACCCCCGGGCCGCATGTGCGCCGGAGGCGCGATTCATAGGACTTTCGGACACGGATATTAATTATCGCCGGTCCGGAATTTCCCGGCTCTCGATTTCCGCGTCCGCGACCCCGCCCGTGCTAGTGTTCCGACATCCGCAATCGCGGCCGAAAATACTTTCCCTTTATTCCACGAAGGAGAATTCATATGGCATCTGGCACCGTGAAGTGGTTCAACTCGGAAAAGGGCTTCGGCTTCATCGAGCAGGAAGGCGGCGGCGCCGACGTGTTCGCCCACTACTCGAACATCGCCGCGTCCGGCTTCCGCGAGCTTCAGGAAGGCCAGAAGGTCACCTTCGACGTCACGCAGGGCCAGAAGGGCCCGCAGGCCGAGAACATCGTTCCCGCCTGACACGCGGACACGCGCACGCTCGGACTCGCGCACGGGCCGGGGCCCGCACTTTTCGGTGCGGACCCCGGCCCGTTCGCACTGCCCTCCGCCCCGAATGCCGCTAGAGTGCCTGGGCATGTCGATTCCTGATGCGCTGCTCATCGACCTCGCCGCCATGGTCGAGTCGGAGCAAACCAATCAGATGTCCCTGACCGTCGTGGTCCACGGCGCCGTCATCACCGGCCGGCTCGCCCCCGAACGCGTCTGGCGCGAGCGCGTCGCGGAAGTCCTGCGGGATTCCGATCAACTGGGCCCGTTCTCCGAGATCTTCAGCGCCCCCGGTGAATCCGACCGCACCGGGTCGCCGCCGTCCCACCTCCACTTCCACGTGGCCCGCATCCTCCAGGGCACCCTGGGCATCCCCGAGACCGGCGGGATGTACCGGATCGCCATCGCGGACGTCGGCGTCTGGACCGTGGGGGACTTCCGCTACTCGGATCACTGACCTCCCCCCTCCCACCCTCGACGCCCACCGAACTTTCACATCGCGGAAACCATATTCCGCGATGTGACAAGTTACGATCGCCTCCCCCGTCACGATCAAGGACCCCAGGAGGCAGACCATGACCGAGAGCCGCGTCGCGCTCATCACCGGCTCCTCGTCCGGCATCGGCGCCGCCATCGCGCGCCGGCTGAGCTCCGAGGGCATCCGCGTCGTCGTGAACTCCGCCCGCAGCGAGAGCGCCGGACGGGCGCTGGCCGCCGAGCTGCCCGGGGCGGTCTACGTACAGGGCGACGTCGCCGACGCCGCGGACGCGCAGCGGATCGTGCGGAGCGCCGCCGACGCCCACGGCCGGCTGGACATCCTGGTCAACAACGCGGGCGTCACCCGCTTCATCCCGCTCGACGACCTGGAGGCCGCCGACGCCACCGCCTGGCGCGAGATCTTCGACGTCAACGTCATCGGCGCCTGGCAGATGATCACCGCGGCCGTCCCGCACCTGCGCAAGTCCGAGTCGGCCTCGATCGTCAACGTCTCCTCCGTCTCGGCCACCCGCGCGCTGGGCAGCTCGGTCCCGTACGCCGTCAGCAAGGCCGCGCTCAACCACATGACCCGCCTCCTCGCCTCGCAGCTCGGCCCCGCCGTCCGCGTCAACGCGGTGGCCCCCGGCCTCATCGACACCCCCTGGTACGAGGACGCCGAGCAGGTCTGGGAGAGCTCGCGCGACTGGATCACCGAGAACACCCCGCTGCGCCGCGTCGGCACCCCCGAGGACGTCGCGGAGGCCGCGCTCTACCTCGTCAACGCCGCGTACACCACGGGAGACGTCCTCACCGTGGACGGCGGCCGCCACGTCGTGTGAAGCCCGACCGTCCGACAGGCGGCCGAACCCCGGGCCGTCCCGCGGTGTGGACACGGCCTCGTGTCCACATCCTGGACGACTACCCTCGTTTCATGAACGCAGAAGCCGACGCCCTCTCAGCAGCACGAGACGCAGTCAAGGACGCCGACCGGAAGCACGTCTTCCATTCCTGGTCGGCGCAGGAACTCATCGACCCGCTCGCCGTGGCCGGGGCCGAGGGTTCCTACTTCTGGGACTACGACGGGAACCGCTACCTCGACTTCTCCAGCGCCCTCGTCTACACCAACATCGGCTACCAGCACCCCAAGGTCACCGCGGCCATCCAGGAGCAGGCGGCCAGGCTGTGCACCGTCGCGCCCGGCTTCGCCGTGGACGTGCGCTCCGAGGCGGCCCGGCTGATCGCCGAGCGCACCCCGGGCGAGCTCGATCAGATCTTCTTCACCAACGGCGGCGCCGAGGCAGTCGAGAACGCCGTCCGCATGGCCCGCCTGCACACCGGCCGGCCCAAGGTGATGTCCGCGTACCGCTCGTACCACGGCGCCACCTCCACCGCGATCAACCTGACCGGTGACGCCCGCCGCTTCGGCAACGACACGGCCACCGCCGGCGTCGTGCACTTCTGGGGCCCCTTCGCCTACCGCTCGCCCTTCTACGCGGCGAACGAGGCCGAGGAGTGCGAGCGCGCCCTGCGCCACCTCGAGGACACCATCGTCTTCGAAGGGCCGCAGTCCATCGCCGCGATCGTCCTGGAGACCGTCGCGGGCGCCCCCGGCGTGCTCGTCCACCCCGACGGCTACCTGGCCGGCGTGCGCTCCCTCTGCGACCGCTTCGGCATCCTGCTCGTCCTCGACGAGGTCATGGTCGGCTTCGGCCGCACCGGCACGTGGTTCGCCGCCGACCACTGGGGCGTCGTCCCCGACCTGCTGTGCTTCGCCAAGGGCGTCAACAGCGGTTACGTGCCCCTCGGCGGCGTCGCCATCTCGCCCGCCGTCGCCGCGACCTTCGCCACCCGCCCCTACCCGGGCGGTCTGACGTACTCCGGGCACGTCCTGGCCTGCGCGGCAGCCGTCGCCACCCTGGGCGTCATGGCCGAGGAGGGCATCGTCGAGCAGTCCGCCCGCACCGGCGCCGAGCTGCTCGGCCCCGGCCTGCGCGCGCTCGCCGAGCGGCACCCCTCGATCGGCGAGGTCCGCGGGCTCGGCACCTTCTGGGCGCTGGAGCTCGTACGGGATCCGGCCACGCGCGAGCCGCTCGTCCCGTACAACGCCGCCGGGGCGGACAACGCGCCCATGGCCGCCTTCGGGGCCGCCTGCAAGAAGGGCGGGCTCTGGCCGCTGATCGCGGGCAACCGCATCCACATCGCGCCGCCCTGCAACATTTCGGCCGAGGACGTCGCGAAGGGGCTGGAAATCCTCGACGAGGCCCTCTCCGTGGCCGATGCGCACATGGCCTGACCTGCGTAAATGTACGGTCGCCCAATCCGTGGGTGCCTGTCTTGGACGTTCCGCGCCATTACGAACAACGCGTGAACGTGCTGAAATCCGACACAGAGCACCTACGGACCGGGATGCACGTCAGTCCCGGGGCGGTCCTCCGGACCGAACGGCGGGGAGCGGGCCTACCGCTGGACGCCGGGCGTACGGGATCCAGTCAGCCGGACTCCGTGTACCCGAAGGAAGACAGCCATGAGCAAGCACGTCCTGGGCCAGAACCAGTACGGCAAGGCCGAGAACCGCATCGTCAAGGTGACCCGCAAGGGCAGCGACGGTTCCTGGGCCGAGATCCGCGACCTCAACGTCTCGGTGGCGCTGCGCGGTGAGTTCCGCGACGTGCACCTGACCGGCGACAACGCCAACTGCCTGCCGACCGACACCACCAAGAACACGGTGTACGCCTTCGGCAAGGAGCACGGCATCGAGTCGCCGGAGGCCTTCGGCATCCTGCTCGCCAAGCACTTCGTCTCCTCCCAGTCCCCGATCCGCGAGGCGCAGATCCGCATCGAGGAGTTCGCCTGGGACCGCATCCCGGTCCCGACCCGCAAGGAGCAGCACTCCTTCGTCCGCAAGGGCCAGGAAGTGCGCACCGCGCAGATCACCTACAGCGAGACCACCGGCCTGCAGGTCATCTCGGGTCTGAAGGACCTGACGGTGATGAACTCGACCAACTCCGAGTTCCACGGCTACATCAAGGACAAGTACACGACGCTGAAGGAAGCGTACGACCGCATCCTGGCGACCAAGGTCACCGCGCGCTGGGCCCACTCGGCGCTCGCCGCGGACGACACCGAGTACGACTGGGACCAGTCGTACAAGAAGGTCCGCCGCAACATGCTGGAAGCCTTCGCGGAGACCTACTCCTACTCGCTGCAGCAGACCCTGAACGCGATGGCCGAGCGCGTGCTCGACAACTGCCCCAAGGTCAACGAGGTCCGCCTCAACCTCCCCAACAAGCACCACTTCCTCGTCGACCTGGAGCCCTTCGGCCTCAAGAACGACAACGAGGTCTACTTCGCGGCCGACCGTCCGTACGGCCTGATCGAGGGCACCATCCACCGTGACGGCGTCCAGCCCGTGATCGCCACGTCCGACTGGATCACCGCGTAACGCACGGCACTCGGGCCCTCGGGCCCTCGGCCTCCCTTCAGTTCGGCCCGGACCGCGTCGCGGGGTCCGGGCCGTCCTGCTGCCCGAGCAGCAGGTTCCAGCGGCCCGCGCGGCCGGTGAGGGTGGTCACCGACTCCGGGCGTACGTCGAGCCGCCAGAAGGCCGCCGCGGGCAGCTCCAGCGCGTGCACCACGGCCGCCCGTACGACGGCCTGTTCCACGGTGAACCGGTGCGTGCCGGGGGGCAGGGCCGCCAACTCCGCCCCGACGCGGGCGATCAGCGCGGTCGTCGACTCCCCGCCGGGCGGCGCGTACCCGGGATCCGTCAACCAGGCGTGCACGCCGGCCGGATCCGCGGCGGCCACCTCGTCCAGGGTCCGTCCCGCCCACTCGCCGGCGTCCAGACCCCGCAGGCCCTCGTGCCCCTCGTGCCCCTGGCTTCCCGCGTTTCCCGTGTTTGGGAAACGTCCTTGGCGGGCAGCCGCGTCGAGCGGGAATCTCACGAGATGAACTCGTACCAATGGGGGGTTCATAAGGTGAGCGTAAGCGCGGTACGGTCTCGGACGACACAACTGCATGACGACGGTACGACGGAAGCATCGGTGAGAATCCGGCACGGTCGCGCCACTGTGAATCCTCCCCCGGGGGGAGGGAAGTCAGACCCGCCACCGTCGTCGCGAGCACCACTGACCGGGACGCGTGTTCCCTCTGGAGGTACCTGACATGGCCAACACCGCCGTGCCGACGACGGCTCCCGCCGTCGCCCCGATCTCGCTCTCCGCGCTCGCCCCCTGGGCCGCCTTCGTCGCCGTCCTCATGCTGGTCCTGCTCTACTTCGTCGGCATCGAGCAGGGCGCCACCGCCGTCTTCCAGGGCGAGAACATCCACGAGTGGCTGCACGACGGCCGCCACCTGCTCGGCTTCCCCTGCCACTGATCTCCTGCCGGATCATTCGCCTCCGCAAGGGGATCGCCACAGATGAACACCGTCTCACCCCGCATCCTCCTGGTCCGGGGCATGCTGGCCGGTGCCCTCGCGGGCCTGGCCGCGTTCCTCGTCGCCTATCTCCTCGGTGAGTCCAAGGTCGACGCGGCCATCGCCATCGAGGAGGCCGGCCACCTAGCGGCCGGTCACGACCACGGCGCCGAGGAGGCCCCGGTCAGCCGGGCCCTCCAGGCGACGGCCGGCCTCGGCACCGGCGTGATCCTCTACGGGGTCGCGCTCGGTGGCATCGCCGCGCTCGTCTTCTGCTTCGCCCTGGGGCGGATCGGCCGCTTCGGCCCGCGCTCCACGGCAGCGCTGGTCACCGCCGGTCTGTTCGTGACCGTCACCCTGGTCCCCTTCTTCAAGTACCCCGCCAACCCGCCGGCCGTCGGCGACCCCGACACCGCCGCCCGGCGAACCGCCCTGTACCTGATGATGATCGCCCTGAGCGCCCTGCTCGCGGCGGGCGCGCTGATCCTCGGCCGCCGGCTCGCGCCGAAGCTCGGCAACTGGAACGCCTCGGTCGTCGCCGGCCTGGGCTTCGTCCTGCTCGTCGGAATCTCGTACGCCGTCCTGCCCGGCATCAACGAGGTCCCGGCGGACTTCCCGGCCGCGCTGATCTGGGAGTTCCGCCTCGCGTCGCTGGCCATCCAGACCGCGCTGTGGACGACTTTCGGCCTCGCCTTCGGATTTCTAGCCGAACGCGCTCTTGTGCCGTCCGCCGCACCCAAGGAGGCTTTGCAGCCGACGAGTTGAGTCGAAGAGATCCCGAGGGGGCCGGTAGCACATGCCGTACGTGCCGTACGTGCCGACGACGGTCAGGGAATGGCGGGGATGGACGGGCGCCGGCCCGTTCTGGCTGAACTCGCTCCTGCTGCTCCTGGCCCCCTTCACCGCCGTCACCCTGTTCGGCCAGATCGGCCTGATCGCCTCCCTCGCCGCGCTGGGCGGGCTGGTGCGGCACCTGTGGTCCGGCGACTACGGCCATCCGGCGATACACCTCGCGGCGACGGCGATGGGGGCAGCGGCCGCGGTGACGGTGCTCAGGTAGCCGCGGCCCACGGGCAGCCGGAGGACCTCCCCGCATCTCACTCGTTCGGGTGCAGGTCCCCCATCCACGGCGGCCGGCCCGCGGACCGGCCGCCATCTGCGAAGACGCCCGGGTTCCGGGCGAGGACACCCGTGACGCACCGTCAGTCTCGGGTGTTTCACACGGTGCGGACGGGCAGAGGAGGTGTCCACTGCTCATATGAACCGGCCGTCCGCGCCGGACGGGAAGGATCGCCATGCCCCGCGCCAAGTGGGTCGTCGCCGCGCTGACGGTGACTCTGCTGTGTACCGGCATCGGGGTGTTGCAGAGTACCGAGGGCGCCGGGCCCTCCACCTCGACCGCGACCACCGACGACTCGCTGCCCTCCCGGGCACTGGGCCTGTCCGGCCACCGCCGTCTCGTCCGGCAGCTGGAACACGCCGGGGAACACACCCCCGGCAAGGGGGCCCGGTCGCCGAGGACCGCCCCCGGACCGCTGCGTGCGGTCCACGGTCCGCTCCGGGCCGCCCGGCCGCTGCGGCTGCGGATCCCGAGCCTGCGCGTCGACGTGCCCCTGACCGGTGCCAGGGGGGCGGCTTCCTGGGACTCGGGCAGCCCGGCGCCCGGCTCTGCCGGCACCGCCGCGGTCACCGGGGCAGCGCTCCGGCTCGACGAACTGCGGCCGGGCCGGACCGTCGAGATCCCGCGGGCGGACGGTCGTACGGCCGTGTTCACCGTCGTGCGGGTCTCCCCCGGCGAGGTCTCCCCCGGCGAGCTCTCCGCGAACGACGCCCAGGAGGGGCGCCCCCAACTGCGCCTGGTCGGCGGCGAGACCGCCGTTCTGGCCCGCCTCACGGGGCAGCGCCGCACCCGCTAGGGGGGTCTTCGTCCCCCGGTCGGGGGACGCTCGCGGCGCGGCCGGGTGCCGCGGCCGATGCCGGGGCACACCCCTCGCATGAGCGGGAGGCGATGCGCGCTTGCGGCACTGACCCGGGCCCTGACAGCGGTCTGCGTCGTGCTGCTGTGCGTGTTCGGCGCCGGTCCGGCCGCCGCGACGGCCGCCGAGTCACGGCCCGCCTCCACCGCGCCCGCGGAACCCACCGAGGGGCCGTCCGATCCGGGCTCCGAGCCCGAACTGCGCGCTGCCGTACGACCGGTCGAGCGCGCCGTCCCCGGCGTACGACTGAGGCCGCTCCCGGTGTTTCACGTGAAACACCCCGGGGCCGCCGGCGTGTGCGGGCCCATCGAAGCGGCGCCGTCCACGGGGACGGCGCGGAGTGTGGTCCTGCGCTGCTGACCGGGCCGAGCCCGAGAGCAGACGCACACCCCCCACTTCGCACACCGCACACCGTGAGGTTCCGTCATGCCCATCGACCCGTACGCCGCGCTGAACGCCATGCTCCGTGCCGAGGCCGCCCGTTTCGCCCCGCCGGCCCGACAGAACGAGCCGGCACGTCCCGCCCGCCCGGCGCAGCCGCTCCAGCCGGTTCAGCCCGCTCAGCCCGCTCAGCCGGTCGGCTCCGACCCTGAGCGGGAGCAGAACGGCACCGCCCCGGCGGACCCGGCCGCGTAAGGCCCCGCAGGAATGAGGGAGCGCCGGTTCCCGTGCCCTCGGCAACGGAGGGTGGTCACGTGAGGTTCGACCACGGCACGGGAACCGGCGCCACTGTTCAGTCCGACGTCTCAGTCCTCGTGGGTGTGGAAGCGGTAGAACGCCGCCGCGCCGACGCCTATGCCGGCGAAGAGGCCCACCACGACGGCCTTGAGGATCGACTGGTCGGTGAGGCTGTGCAGGTATCCCACGGCGATACCGCCGAAGGCGCCGTACGCCGCGGCGCGGACCTCCTGCATGATGTTCGGGCCCATTCGGCCGAGGCCGAACGCGATCCCGGCGAAGAGCACGCCGCACAGGATCCCGTAGAACACGTTGGCCACGGTGACCGGGCCCGCCTGCCGCTCGATCCAGGCGGCCCAGAGGCCGTAGACGATTCCGAGAAGCAAGGGCCCTGCGTAGGCGAGCACGCCCGGGTGGGTCATGTCCGCCATCTGCCGGTGCTGCCGATGGGCAGCGGGTGCAGCATGTGCCATGACGGGCTCCTCTCTGCTCCATCCAGGGCACACCCGGCACCTCGGACCGGCAAGTGGATCACCCGCGCGGGTCAGCCGCGCACGGCCACGGCGTCGATCTCGAAGAGCATGTCGGGCAGCGCGAGGGCGGCGACGCCGGTCAGGGTCCGGGCGGGCAGTTCGGTGCCCCGGCCGGCGTGCAGCTGCTCGAGGAGGAATTCCTCCACGAGCGAGGTGGCGGCGAGCGGGCGGCCCTTGGACGCAAGGGTGCCACGCCGTTCTCGGGCGTGAGGACGCCGCGCCACCCGCCCGCAGCAGCACCGCTCGCGCCCGGGCCCGCGCCCGCTTTCCCTGGTGACGTGCGCACCATCCTGTCGGCGGTCCTCATCGTGCTCATGACGCTGCTCGTGCCCGCGAGCGCCGTCGCGTACTGGGCCGACCGCGAGTTGGGCGACGCCGACCGGTACACCGCCGCGATGTCCCCGCTCGCCGAGGACCCCGCCGTGCGGAGCGTCGTCGTCACCCAGGCCGGCCGGGCCCTGTCCGGGCAGATCGACGCGGGTCCCTTCCAGAGCGGCGTGGACACCCTGCTCGGCGAGGCCCTGCGCTCCTTCGCCGGCACCCCGGCCTACCGGACCGCCTGGGACGCCGCGAACCGCGCCGCGCACGCCGCCTTCCTCGAAGCGCTCACCACCGGCCACGGGGACGCCGTCACCATCGACCTCGCCCCCGTGATCGCACAGGTCAAGGGAGAACTCGTCGACGACGGCGTGCCCTTCGCCGACCGGATCCCGGTGACCCACATCTCGGTGAAGGTCATGGAGTACGACAACCTCGGCGCCCTGCGGAAGGGATTCCACATGCTCCAGATCACGGGCATCTGGCTGCCCGTACTGACCCTCTTCCTGGCCGCCGCCGCCATCGCGGTCTCCATCCGGCGGCGCAGCGCGGTGATCGCCACGGGGTTGGGGCTCGCGATCGGCGCCGGTCTGCTGTGGGTCGCGGTGGACCTGTGCCGCAGGCTCACCCTGGACGACCTGCCCGCCGACATCGACCGGGCGGCCGCCGGCGCCGTGTACGACGCCCTCACCGCGTTCCTGCGGACGACCTCCTGGGTGGTGCTCGCGGTCGGCCTCGCCACCGCGCTGGCGGCCTGGCTGACGGGACGACGCCGCCGCACCCCATAAGCTCGGAAGGTACCCACGTACGTAGAACGACGTGTAAAACACCAGAAGAACCGATTCGCGAGCGGCGGCACGGAAACGGGAATGAGCACCGAACGCACCGAACACATAGCTTCGCGGCGAGCCCGGCACCACCCGCTGGCCCCGCCCGACTGGCTCCTCTCGGGACTGAAGCCGAGTTCGGCCCCGATCCCGTGGGCCGCCGTCGTACGGGCCGCGATCGCGCTGGCCGTCCCGCTCGCGGTCGGTTTCGCACTGGACGAGCCCGAGTACGGCGCGCTCGTCTCCATGGGCGCCCTGTCCGGAGTCATCAGCGACACCGCCGACGCCTACCGGATGCGGATCCTGAACATCGCCGTACCGCAGTTCTTCGGCGCCGTCGGCATCGCGCTGGGCACCCTGGTCTTCGGGCAGGGCTGGGTGGCGGTCGGCGCCCTCACCTTCGTCGCCCTGGTCTCCGGGATGATCTCGTCGATCGGCACGGTCGCCTCCGCGTCCGGGCTGCTGCTCCTGCTGAACGCCGTCGTCGGCGCCGGCCTGCCGATGCCCCGACCCTGGTGGATCGCCCCGCTGCTGCTGAGCGCGGGCGGACTGTTCGTCCTCCTCCTGACCCTGCTGGGCTGGCCGCTGCGCGGGCGGCAGCCGGAGCGGGCCGCCGTGGCCGCGACCTACCGGGCCCTGGCCGACGCCCTGGAGGCGGCCGGTGGGCCGGGCGCCGCCTTCGACGAGCGCAGGCGGCAGGTCACCCAGTCCCTGAACCAGGCCTACGACCTCGTGCTCGGCCGACGGACCCGGGTGCACGGCCGCAGCCCCTCGCTGGTGCGGATGCTGGCCCAGCTCAACGTGGTGATCCCGCTGGTGGAGGCCGTGCCGGCCGCGCACCAGCGCCGCCGGCCGGTACCGCCCGCGATCCCGGCGGCGGTCCGGGACCTGGCCACGGCCGTCGAGGAGGGCCGCACCGGAACCCCGGTGCTGGACCTGCCCGAACCCCACACCCCGGCCGAGCGGGCCGTGGACGCGGCGCTGCGGCACGCGGCGGCCATCGTGTACCTGGCCGAGCCCGACATCCACAACGTCGACGACCGCCTCGGCCGCCCCGCCGCCCTGCGACTGAGGGCGCGGCGGGCGGTGCGCGGCATGGTGCTGTCCGGCGCCTCCTGGCGGTACGGCCTGCGCCTCGCCCTGTGCATCGGTCTCGCCCAGTCGTTCGTCTCCCTCATCGAGGTGGAGCGGTCCTACTGGGTCGCGCTGACGGTCACCTTCGTCCTCAAGCCCGACTTCGGTTCGGTGTTCTCGCGGGCCGTGCTGCGCGCGCTGGGCACCGCCGGGGGGCTGGTGATCGCGGCCGCCGTGCTGTCGGAAGTACCGCGCGGCTGGTGGGACGTGCCGGTGATGATGCTCCTGGCCGCCCTCATCCCCGCCTTCTCCGCCAAGGGGTACGCCTTTCAGACCGCGGCGATCACCCCGGTCATCCTGCTCCTCTCGGACCTGCTCAACCACCAGGGCTTCGACCTGATCCGGCCGCGGCTGGTGGACAGCCTGATCGGCTGCGCCATCACCCTGGTCTTCGGCTACCTGCTGTGGCCCGAGAGCTGGCACACCCGGATCGGCGACCGGCTGGCGCGGACCGTGGACGATGCCGCCGGGTACGTGGAGCGGGCGTTCGCGCCGGTCGCGGACGACGCCGAGCTGCGGGCGGTCCGGCAGGCCCGTCTCCAGGCGCGGCGGCGGATCTACCGGGACCTGTCGGGGGTGCGGAGCGAGTTCCAGCGGGCCCTGACCGAGCCCCCGCCGACGGGTGCCCGTGCCACGGCGTGGTGGCCGCTGGTGGTGGCCGTCGAACGGATCGTGGACGCGACCACGGCGGCGCGGGTGCGGGTCAACCACGGAGCGGTGCCGCCTGCGGCGGGCGAGGTCGAGTGGATCACGCGGCAGCTGCGCGAGCTGGCGGAGAACGTCCGCTCGACCACGACCCCGTTCCATGTGGACGTCCCCCTGGACCCGGACGAATCCAGCGTCCTGGCCCCGGTCCGCCAGGAGGTCGTGGCCGCCCGAGCCATCACCCGCCAGGACCCCTGACCCGGCCTCGTACGCCCCCTACCCGCCCTTCCACCGTTCCCTGGGGCTCCGCCCCGCAACCCGCGCCTCACACGCCGGCGAGGCCGGATCTGCCGTGCCGGGTAGCCCGAACAGACGTGGGGCCGGGCCGGAGGGCGGCCGGCGGGGGAGCATCGAGGCATGCGCAGCCCCCGCATCCTGGCCACCGCCGCCCTCCTGGCGGCCACGGCGGGCTGCGCCGACGCCGAGGGCCTCCAGAGCTCCGGCGACCTCGGCACCGTGCACGCACCGCAGAGCCTGTGGAAGGAGTACCGCCCCGACCGGCCCGACCCCGCCCAACAGCCCGGCACCGCCGCGGTCGTCCCGGGGATACCCAAGGTGGCGGGGACCGGCGAGAAGGGGATGCGCGGCGTGGACCCCTTGGCCGTCGTACGGGCCGACATGAAGGCCTCCGTCACCCAGGACGGCGGCACCGGCCGCCTCGTCGACCCCCGCGCCCTCCAGCGGCTCGCGCTCTGCACACAGGCTGTGGACGACGACTGCCCCCTCCGACCGGCCGTGCTGCACGACCTGACCGGCGACGGCCGCGATGAGCTGATCACCGCACTGGACCTCGACGGCCGCCTCAGCGAGCTCCGCGTCTACACCCTCCGGGACGACGGCCGCATCGCCCGGATCCTGTCCCGCCGCGCGGTCCTGGAGGGCGTGGAGGTGGCCGCCGAGCACCTCGCCGTGCGTGAGCCGACCTCGAACCCCGCCTACGTCGCCGTCTCCGACTACGTGTGGGACCCCGCATCCGGGACCATGAACCTGTCCCAGCTCACCCTCGACGACTGCCCCGGCGGAGATGGGGCACGATGCGCGCCATGAGCAGTCTGCGCTGGCGGATCGCCCTGACCACCACGATGGTGTGCTGCATGGTCGCCGCCGCGCTCGGCATCCTCGTGCACAACGTGGTCGCCCGGCAGATCGTCGGCGAGGTCCGTAAGGAGGCGGACCGGGACCTCGACCACGCCCTCGGCCACTACGAGTACGGGACCGCGCACGGCGACGTGAACTCCCTCCTCGACCCGGCCGACCTGCCCGGACCCCTGCGCGCGCTCGTCGCGCGCGGTGACACCGGGAGCATGGTCGGCTCGTACAAGGAGAAGCCCGTGATGTGGGCCGCCGGACCCGCCGACGACAAGGCCCTCGCGGTGTGGATCCCGTTCGAGAACACCCGAAAGCGGCTGCGGGACATCGACACCGCGATCCTGGCCTCCGCCGTGGTCGCGGCCGGGGTGGTGGCACTGGCCGGGCTGTTCCTCGCCAATCGGATCAGCCGACGGCTCACGGCCACGGCCGCGGTGGCCCGCCGGATCAGCGCCGGCGACCTCGACGCACGCGTGGACTTCCCCGCGGACAGCGACGATCCCCTGCAGACCGGCTCACGCGACGAGGTACGGGACGTGGCCCATGCGCTGGACTCGATGGCCGGCTCGCTCCAGGAACGGCTGGAGGCGGAGAAGCGGTTCACGGCGGACGTCGCGCACGAACTGCGCACCCCGCTCACCGGCTCGCTGGCCGCGGCGGCACTGCTGCCGGAAGGCCGCCCCAAGGAGATGATCAACGACCGTCTCAGGGCCATGCACCTGCTGACCGAGGACCTGCTGGAGATCTCCCGGCTCGACTCCGGAGTCGAACGGGCCGACCTGAGCCGGATGGAACTCGGCCGGGCGGTGGAACGGGCCGTCGCCGGGACCGGGCTGCCCGCCGCGGTGCGGGTGGTCCGTGACACGGAGGTGCTGACCGACCGGCGGCGCCTGGACCGGATCCTGGCGAACCTGTTGGCCAACGCCCACAAACACGGACGGCCGCCGGTGGAGGTGACGGTGGACGGGCCCGTCGTGGTGCTCCGCGACCACGGGCCCGGCTACCCCGCCGAACTGATCGAGCACGGCCCACAGCGCTTCCGCACCGGGGACCCGGGCCGCGGGCGGGGCCACGGCCTCGGCCTGACGATCGCGGCCGGGCAGGCGGCGGTGCTGGAGATCGAGCTGAGCTTCGCCAACGCCCCGGACGGAGGCGCGATCACGACGCTCAGACTTCCCGTGGGCCGCCTGCCCGGAGGGAGTTGAGGGAGTTGAGGGGTGTTTCACGTGAAACATCCACACGGGAAGGGATGTTTCACGTGAAACGGTCAACTGTCGGACTTCAACGCACCGGTCAGAGACCGATGTTCTTGCCGTCCTTGCGCCAGACCGACACGACCGCCGGGCGGACGATCTTGCCCGGACCGTCGGGCCACACCGACTGCGGCTTCTCGACGGACGCACCGTCGATCTCGCCCGGGTGCTGGACGGCGACGAGGACGCGCTTGTCCTGGACCAGCGGACCGCAGGTCTCGGCGCCGCGCGGGACCGTCAGGAACTGCTTCAGCTCACCGCGGCGCTCACCGGCGGTGGCGACGCCGAACAGGCCGTCGTGGGAGCCGAGCTGGTTGCCGTCCGTGGAGATCCACAGGTTGCCGTGCGGGTCGAAGGTCACGTTGTCCGGGCAGGAGATCGGGCTGACCTTGTCCTTCGGGAAGCCCGCGAAGTAGGTGGCCGGGTCGGTCGGGTCACCGGCGACCAGGAAGAGGCGCCAGGCGAAGCCCTCGCCGGCCGGGTCGTCGAAGAACTCGGCGAGCTCCAGGATCTGGCCGTGCTTGTTCTGGTTGCGCGGGTTCGCCTCGTCCGCACCGGGCTGACCGGCCTTGCCGCGGTTGCTGTTGTTGGTCAGCACCACGTAGACGCGGCCGGTGCGCGGCGACGGCTCGATGTCCTCGGGACGGTCCATCTTGGTGGCGCCCACCTTGTCGCCGGCCTGGCGCGTGAAGGTGTACACCTCCTCGGCGGTCATGCCCTCGACGTGCGAGACGGCGCCGGTCGCGGTCGCGGTCGCGAGCTTGATCCACACGCCCGTGCCGTCGAACTCGCCGTCGTTGGGGAGCTTGCCGGAGCCGTCGATCTGCTCGGCCGGCGAGTCACCGGTGAGCTTGGCGACGTAGAGGGTGCCCTCGTCGAGGAGCGTCAGGTTGTGCTCCTTCGCCGCGCGGCTGTTCCCCTTCTTCATCTGCTTGCTCGACACGAACTTGTAGAAGTAGTCGAAGCGCTCGTCGTCGCCCATGTAGACGACCGGGCGGCCGTCCTCGGTCAGGCGGGGCTGCGCGCCCTCGTGCTTGAAGCGGCCCAGCGCGGTGCGCTTGCGCGGGACGGAGTTCGGGTCGTACGGGTCGAGCTCGACGACCCAGCCGAAGCGGTTGACCTCGTTGGGCTCCTGCGCGACGTCGAAGCGCTTGTCGAACCGCTCCCACTTGCGCTCGGTCTCGCCGGTCGTCACGCCGTAGCGCTTCAGGCGGGCGGCCTGGACGGGCTCGGTGACCTTGCCGGCGTTGGCGAAGTACTGGTTGATGTTCTCCTCGCCGTGGAGGGTGGTGCCCCACGGGGTGGTGCCGCCGGAGCAGTTGTTCAGCGTGCCGAGGACCTTGGTGCCGGTCGGGTCGGCGGAGGTCTTGAGGAGGGCGCTGCCCGCGGCCGGGCCGGTCAGCTTGAACACGCTGGTGGCGGTGAGGCGACGGTTGAGCTCGTGGCGGCTGACGGAGGTCAGCTTGCCGCTACGGTGGTCCTCCTGGACCACGACGACACCGAGGCCGTGGGCGGCCCAGGCGATCTCGACCTGCTCGCGGGTCGGGTTGGCCGGGTCGTAGCCCTTGAACATGAGGTTCTCGTCGGTGTACTCGTGGTTGGCCACGAGCAGCTGCTGGCGGGCGTACTTGTCGCCGAGCGGGAGAAGGCTCAGGAAGTCGTTGTTGTAGCCGAACTGACCGGCCTGGGCGGCGGCGGTCTGCTTGTCGGCGTTGAAGCCCGGGGCACCCTTGACGATCGGGTCGCCCCAGCGGATGACCACGTTCTGGTCGTGGCCCTCGGGGATGGTGACCTGGTCGGCGGTGTTCGGCGCGACGGGCGTGAAGCGCAGGCCGCGGGCGGCCTCGCCGGCACCGGTTCCGGCGGCGCCCGCGGCACCGGCCTCACCGGTCGGGGTGGCGTTGGCGCTCTGGCCGGGGCCGGTGAGGGCGATGGCCGTACCGCCGGCGGTGGCGACGGTCACGACGGCGGCCGTGCGCAGCATGGAGCGGCGGGAGTAGGCCTTGGCGATGACATCGCCGACGTACTCGTTGTCGCTGGTGTTGGGCACCTCGTGGAAGCATGCGTCGCCGCAGCGGTAGCGGCAGGTGAGGGCGGAACGGCCGCCCCCATGCGGGTTGCCGAGGAGCGGGAGAAGCTTGCGCACGAGTGTCCTCCGAGTAGCTGCTTGGGCGCCGACAACGTGTCGGAACAATCCAGCGGCGACGCTAGGCGCGGGTTGCGCCGAAGCGGCGGCGGAGGGATGAACGATGGGTGAACCCGGCACGTCGGAGCGGCAGTTCGGCGGAGGGCCGGGTGGGGTGGTAAAGGCGCACGCCACGAAAGGTGCCCCTCCCGAAGATCGCGCTCGGCGGCCGATAACCTTACGTGTCCACTCTGGGCAGGGATCATCCGCGCAGCACGGACAAATGACGCACGCACTCCCGCGAAAGGCCTGGCCATGGGTATTCGGAGCTTGTTGCGCAAGGTGTTCGGACGGTCTGCGGAACCGGTTCCGGAGACTTCGGACGCCCCTTCGGCGGCTGTCCCGAACCAGGCGGAACGTAACCCGCTCGACGCGGCAGCCGAATTGGTTGCGGCGTCCTTCGACAACCCGTCCGTTCCGCCGCAGTCCGCCCCGCGGGACCGGGAGGCGGGCGCCCTTCTGACGGCCCCCGCACCGACGACGGACCCGACGGTCCCGGAAGCCCGCCGCGGCTCGCCTGCGGCGAAGCCCACCCCGTCCACCCCCGCCGAGCCGGCCGCCGCCGAGGCCGATGCCCCGGCGGAGCCGGTCACCCCCGCTGCGGAGCAGAACGACACCGACGCTCCGCAGGCGGAGGACCAGGCCGAGGTTCCGGCAGAGCCGGTGACGGCCGAGGCCGAGGTTGCGGCGGAGCCGGTCGCGGCTGCTGCGGAGCAGCCCGACACCGACGTGGCCGCCGAGGCCGAGGCGGCTGCCGCCGAAGCCACCGCGCCGGAGGCGCAGGACGAGGCCCCGGTGGAGCCGGTGACGGCCGAGGCCGAGGTTGCGGCGGAGCCGCCGGCCCCGGCTGCCGAGCAGAGCGACACTGACGCGCCGCAGGCGCAGGAAACGGCCGAAGCCGACCCGGCTGAGCCGGTCGCCCCCGCTGCGGAGCAGAGCGAGACCGACGAGCCGCAGGCGGAGGACCAGGCCGAGGTTCCGGCAGAGCCGGCCACCGCGCCGGAGGCGCAGGACGACACCCCGGCGGAGCCGGTGACCGCCGAAGCCGAGGTCCCGGCGGAGCCCGCGGCGGCCGAGGCCGAGGTTGCGGCGCAGCCCGCGACGGCTGCTGTCGAGCAGACCGACACCGACGCGCCGCAGGCGCAGGACGACACCCCGGCGGAGCCGGTGGCGGCCGAAGCCGAGGCCCCGGCGGAGCCGGCTGACGCCGAAGCCGAGCCCGTGGCCGCCGTGCCGCAGGCGCAGGAGACGGCCGAGGCCGAGGCGCCGGCGGAGCCCGTGGCTGCTGCCGAGGCGCCGGAGGCGGAGACGTCGGCCGACACCCCCGCCGAGCCGGTCGCCGCCGCTGCGGAGCCGGTCGAGGAGGCCGAGGAGACCTCGCCGGAGGCGGAGCCGGAGGCCGCGGCGGCGCACGGGCTGGCCGATGTGAAGCGGGTCGCTCCCGGCGTCGTCGCGGCGTACAAGGCCGCCGGACAGGTGCTCCGCACCAAGGGCAAGGCCGGGGCGCGGGCCAAGGTGTACCTCGTGCTGGACCGCTCCGGCTCCATGCGCGGGTTCTACAAGGACGGCAGTGCCCAGCACCTCGCCGACCACGCCCTCGCACTCGCCGCGCACCTCGACGAGGCGGCGACCGTGCACACGGTCTTCTTCTCCACCGAGGTGGACGGCACGGCCGACCTCGCCCTCGACACCCACGACGCGTCCTGGGTCGAGGCCCGCCACGCCGAGCTCGGCCGGATGGGCCGCACCAGCTACCACGTGGCCGTGGAGGCCGTCGTCGAGCGCTACCAGAAGGACGGCGGCGAGGGCCCGGCCCTGGTCGTGTTCCAGACGGACGGCGCGCCCGACAACGTCCGCCCCGCCCGCCAGGCGATCACGGACGCCGCCACCGCCGCCCCCGGCATCCACTGGCAGTTCGTCGCCTTCGGCGAGCACGACTCCAAGGCCTTCGACTTCCTGCGCAAGCTGGACGCCGAGAACGCCGGCTTCTTCCACGCCGGCCCGGCCCCCACGGAGCTGACCTCGGCCGCCCTGGTCAAGGGCGTGCTGGAGCGCTTCTGACCCCAGGAGACACGCGGAAGGGCCCGGGGTCGTCGACCCCGGGCCCTTCCGTCCGTTCAAGCGGTACCGCTAGCGCGCGGCGTCCGGGTGCACGGCCTCGGCGACCGGCTTCGCGTCGGCCGCCTTCGTCTCGACCGGCTTGCGCAGCGCGATGTTCAGCTCGCGCAGACGGGCCTCCTCCAGCACCGTCGGCGCGCCCATCATCAGGTCCTGCGCGTTGCCGTTCAGCGGGAAGGCGATGGTCTCGCGGATGTTCGGCTCGTCGGCCAGCAGCATCACGATGCGGTCCACGCCCGGGGCGATGCCACCGTGCGGCGGGGCGCCCAGGCGGAACGCGCGCAGCATGCCCGCGAATTCGCGCTCGACGGTCTCGGCCTCGTAACCGGCGATCTCGAAGGCCTTCAGCATGACCTCGGGCTCGTGGTTGCGGATGGCACCCGACGACAGCTCGATGCCGTTGCAGACGATGTCGTACTGCCACGCCAGGATGTCGAGCGGGTCCTTCTCCTCCAGGTCCTTCATGCCGCCCTGCGGCATGGAGAAGGGGTTGTGGGAGAAGTCGATCCGGCCCGTCTCCTCGTCCTTCTCGTACATCGGGAAGTCGACGATCCAGCAGAAGCGGAAGACGTTCTCCTCGAACTGGCCCGCACGCTTGGCCGCCTCGACGCGGACGCCGGACATGATCTTGGAGACCTCGTCGAACTCGCCCGCGCCGAAGAACACGGCGTGACCGGCGGCCAGGCCCAGGCGCTCGGTGAGGACCTTGACGTTCTCCTCGGTGAGGAACTTCGCGATCGGGCCGGTGAGGGCGCCGTCCTCGCCGACGCGGACCCAGGCCAGGCCCTTCGCGCCGAGGGAGACCGCGTAGTCGCCGAGGCCGTCGAAGAACTTGCGCGGCTGCGCGGCGGTGTCCGGGACGGGCAGGGCGCGCACGTGCTTGCCGGCGAACGCCTTGAACTCCGAGCCCTCGAAGACGTCGGTGATGTCGACGAGCTCCAGCTTGGCGCGCAGGTCGGGCTTGTCGTTGCCGTACTTCAGCATCGACTCGCGGAACGGGATCCGCGGGAAGGGGGAGGTGACCGCGCGGCCGTTGCCGAACTCGGTGAAGAGCTCGGTCATCAGGCGCTCGATCGGCTGGAAGACGTCCTCCTGCTCGACGAACGACATCTCGACGTCGAGCTGGTAGAACTCGCCCGGCGAACGGTCGGCGCGGGCGTCCTCGTCGCGGAAGCAGGGCGCGATCTGGAAGTACCGGTCGAAGCCGGAGATCATCAGCAGCTGCTTGAACTGCTGCGGGGCCTGCGGCAGGGCGTAGAACTTGCCCGGGTTCAGGCGGGACGGGACGACGAAGTCACGGGCGCCCTCGGGGGAGGTCGCGGTGAGGATCGGGGTCGCCATCTCGTTGAAGCCGAGGGCCACCATCTTCGAGCGGATCGAGGCGATGACCGCCGAGCGCAGCATGATGTTGCGGTGCATGCGCTCGCGACGCAGGTCGAGGAAGCGGTACTCCAGGCGCCGCTCCTCGTTCACACCGTCGTCGGTGTTGATGGTGAAGGGCAGCGGGGCGGCCGCGCCGAGCACCTCGACCTCGGCGGCCTCGATCTCGATCTCGCCGGTCGGCAGGTCGGGGTTGATGTTCTCGGTGCCGCGGGAGACGACCTTGCCGTCGACCCGGACCACGGTCTCCTTGGAGAGCTTGTCCAAGACCGCGGCGGCGGCGGTGCCGGGACGGGCGACGAGCTGCGTGATGCCGTAGTGGTCGCGCAGATCGATGAAGAGGATGCCGCCCAGGTCTCGACGATTGTGCAGCCAGCCGCTCAGCCGGACGTCGGTGCCGACGTCAGAGGCTCGGAGCTCGCCGCACGTGTGGGACCTGTACCGATGCATCAGTCATCCAGTTCTTCGCGATACCAGGGTGGATTCAACCCTCCCAAGGTTACCGTCCGGGAAGCGGCCGGGTCGGGCACGCCCGGTGGACCCGGAGAACAGGCACGTCAGTCGTACGACCTGTAAAGATGACCGGGTGCGCACCGAGGACGTCCTGGCCGCCATCGCAACGGGCCTCTGGCGATGGGACAACGCCTCCGGGACGGTCTCCCTGGACAGCGAGGCCGCCCGGCTCCTCGGCCTGCCCGCGGAGCCGACGGAGCTCGCGGAGGTCGCCGTGCGCTCCCGCTTCCATCCGGTGGACTGGAACGAGATCAACGGCATCGTCAACCTGGCCGTCGCCGAGGGCACACTCGCCGAGGCCCGGCTGCGGATCATGGACGAGGACGGCCGGGTGCTGCGCACCGTACGCAGCCGCTCCAAGCCCCTGGAGAACCGGACGGCCGACGGCCGCGTCGACTACGAGCTGATCGGCACCATCCAGGAGATCGCCGAGCCGCAGCCCGGCACCACCGCCGCGCACACGCCGATCACCGGCGACTGGCGGCGCTCCCGCGAGGCGTTCCTGCTGGACGCGGGACGGGCTCTGGCCGAGGCCCGGTCGACGGCGGAGGTGCTGCGGGTCGCCGCCTCGCTCTCCATGCCGGGCTTCAGCCCGGACGGGCTGGCCGTCTTCGGCGTGGCCGGGGACCGGCTGTCGGTCATCGGCCACCACGGGCACGGCCCCGGCGACGAGGGCCCCTTCTCCGACATGCGGCTCGACACCGCCTACCCGGCCGCGGACGTCGTCCGTACGGGACGGGCGATCTACCTCCCCAACCCCGAGGACTACAAGCGGCGCTTCCCGGCCACCTGGCCGCTCGCCCAACGCTTCGGCCGGACCTCCTGGGCGTTCCTGCCGCTCATCGTGGCGGGGCGCACCATGGGTGCCTGGATGGCCGCCTTCAAGCACCCGGTGTCCTTCTCCCCCGACGAGCGCTCCGTCCTGACGACGGTGGCCCGGATGCTGGCCCAGGCGCTCCAGCGCGCCGGAGTGGCCGAATCCGAGCGGGAGCTCACCACCGGTCTGCAGCGCTCGATGATGCCCCAGCTCGGCCCGGAGATCCCGGGCATGCGGATCGCCGCCCGCTACGTCCCGACGGGCGGCGGGCTCCAGGTCGGCGGCGACTGGTACGACATGATCCCGCTGCCGTCCGGGCGGTTCGCCCTGGTCATCGGTGACGTCCAGGGCCACGACGTACGGGCGGCCGGGCTGATGGGCCAGCTGCGGATCGCCGTGCGCGCGTACGCCTCGGAGGGCCACCGGCCCGACGCGGTGCTCTCGCGCGCCTCCCGTTTCCTCGCCGGGCTGTGCTCCTCGCAGGAGGCCGACTCGGACGAGGACCTCGACCTGCAGAGCCCGCGCTTCGCGACCTGCCTGTACGCGGAGTGCGACCCCCGGACCGGGGTGCTGGAGGTGGCCCGGGCCGGCCATCCCGATCCGGCGATCCGGATGGCCGACGGCACCGTCCTGATGCGGCCCACCGCCGGCGGGCTCCCGCTCGGGATCGTGCCCGACACGGACTACCCCACGACCCGCTTCACCCTGGAGCCCGGCGAGACGATGATGCTCTGCACCGACGGGCTCATCGAGACCGGCGGACACGACCTCGACACCGGTTGGGCCCGGCTGCGCGCGATCCTGGAGTCCGAGACCCCCGCGCCCGGGGACCCCGAGTCCGAGCACCTCGACGGCGGCCCGGTCGACGGCGGTCACCTCGAAAAGCTCGCCGACCTGCTGGTCCAGGCCGTGCACGGGCCCTCCTCGCACCACACCACGGGCCCGCTGGCCGACCGCCGCGAGGACGACATAGCCGTCGTGCTGCTGGGCCGCGAGGGCGAGGGCCTCGGCCGCGGGACCCCGCTGCCGCACCCGTCCCGCCCGGCCCGCCGCACCATGCTGACCGTGGCCCAGGCCGAGCCGGAGCGGATCGCGGGCGCCCGGCAGCAGATCCGGGAGCTGCTGCACGACTGGGCCGACGAGGAGCAGCTGGACTCGGCGGTGCTGATGGTCTCCGAGATGGTCACGAACGTGCTCGTGCACACCGACGGCGACGCGCTGCTGGTCGCGGAGGCCGTCGGCGAGCTGGGCGAACGCCGGCTGCGCGTGGAGGTCGCGGACACCAGCGACGAACTCCCCCACAAACGGCACCCGGGCGAGATGGCCTCCAGCGGGCGCGGGGTGCTGCTGATGGAGATGCTCGCCGACAGCTGGGGCGTGGACCCGCGCGGCGAAGGCAAGACGATCTGGTTCGAGCTGTACGAACAGTCGAAGCGGCCGGACGCCGGCTGAGGACGGCGGGACGAGCCATTCACCCGAAATGATCATCCGAAGTGCTTGGATGACGAGGTGCCGAACTCCCTGCTCCCCGAGCCCGTGCGGCGCCTCGCCGCCTGGTGCGCCGTCGTCCTGCTCGTCGCGACCGTACTGGCCGTCGTCGTATGGCTGTGCACCGTCTTCCGTACGGTCGTCACGCCCGTCCTGCTCGCCGTGCTCGGCACGGCCCTGCTCGGGCCGCTGCACCGGCGACTGGTCCGCGCGGGGGTCAACCGCACCCTCGCCTCGGCCCTCACCTGCCTGGCCGTGACCGCCGTCGTCGGAGGGGCCTCGTACGTCGTCGTCCTCGCGATCGTCAGGACGGGCGACCAGATCGTCGACGCCCTGCGGCGGGCCGGCCAGAGCCTCGCGGAGCACTTCGGGGCGGTGGGCACCTCGCTGGAGGACCTCGCGAAGAACTCGCAGGACCTGCTGGCGAAGTTCGGCGGCACGGCGGCCTCGGGCGTGGTCACCGGGATCAGCGTGGTCGGCACGATGATCGCGACGGCCCTGCTGTCCCTCGTACTGATCTTCTTCTTCCTCCGCGACTCCCACCGCGCCGTGGGCACCCTGCGCTCGCTCGTCCCGCGCCGCTCGGGCGACCTCATGGAGGCGATGGGCCGGCGCGCGTTCGGGGCCGTCGAGGGGTTCATGCGGGGGACCACCCTCGTGGCCCTGGTCGACGGCGTGCTGATCGGCGCGGGGCTGCTGGTACTCGACGTGCCGGGTGCGGTGGGGCTGGCCGCGCTGGTCTTCGTGACCGCCTACATCCCCTACCTCGGCGCCTTCCTCTCGGGCGCCGTCGCGGTCCTCGTCGCCCTCGCCGACCGGGGCTGGGTCATCGGCCTGTGGGTGCTCGCGCTGGTGCTGCTGGTCCAGATGGTCGAGGGGTACGTCCTCCAGCCGCTGGTGCAGAGCCGTACGGTGCAGATGCACCCGGCGGTGGTCATGCTGGCCATCACGGCCGGGGCGAGCGCGGCCGGGGTCCTGGGCATGCTGCTGGCGGTACCGCTGACGGCGGCGGCCTTCGGGGTGGCCTCGGAACTGCGGGCCCGGTACGGCGAGGCCCTTGCTAGGCCGGCGGGTCCGGGTAGTAGCTGAGGACCACCAGGATCGCGGTGCACTCCGCGAGGAGCTGGGCGCCCAGCGCCCACCGGCGGACCTCCGGGCGGGACGCGGCGAGCGCGACGAGGAAGGCCGTGCCCGCGGCGCCGACGCCCACAGGGAACAGCCACCAGGGCAACCCCCGGGTGCACTCCACTCCGTAGGTCACGCAACCCGACACCCGCACGGACGACAGGAGCAGGACGACCGCCCCCACCAGGGCCACGGGGAAGAGCGCCGCGGACACACCGGCCCAGAGGCGGGTGCGGTCCTCGGCTCCCGCGGGAGCCGGGCTCGGGGTGATCGCGGAGGGGGAAGGGGTGTCGTCCATGCCCCGATCCAACGCGGATCCCGTGCCCGGCACAGGCGCCCGGCTACTCACCCGCCGGGCGCGCTCGTACTCAGTTCTCCTCGGCCTCGCCCGTACCGCGGTGGCCGAGGCCCGTGCGCGCGGTGGTGGGGATGCGGCCCAGGCGGCCGGCCTGGAAGTCGTCGAAGGCCTGCTGGAGCTCGTGCTTGTTGTTCATCACGAACGGCCCGTAGTGCGCCATCGGCTCCCGGATCGGGCGCCCGCCGAGGAGGACGACCTCCAGGGCCGGGGCGTTGGAGTCCTGCGACGCGTCCGCCCGCACCGTGATCGAGCCGCCCTCGCCGAAGACGGCCGTCTGCCCGGTGTGGATCGGGCGGCGGTCCTCGCCGACCGAGCCGCGCCCGGCCAGGACGTAGGCGAGGCCGTTGAAGTCCTCGCGCCACGGGAGGGTGATCTGCGCGCCCGGGCTGACGGTCGCGTGGATCATCGTGATCGGGGTGTGCGTGATGCCCGGGCCCTGGTGGCCGTCGAGCTCGCCGGCGATCACGCGGAGCAGGGAGCCGCCGTCGGGGGTCGTCAGCAGCTGGACCTGGCCGCCGCCGATGTCCTGGTAGCGCGGGGGCATCATCTTGTCGGAGGCCGGGAGGTTGACCCACAGCTGGAGGCCGTGGAACAGCCCGCCGGACACGACGAGGGACTCCGGCGGGGCCTCGATGTGCAGCAGGCCCGAACCGGCGGTCATCCACTGGGTGTCACCGCCGTTGATGACTCCGCCGCCGCCGTTGCTGTCCTGGTGGACGAAGGTTCCGTCGATCAGGTACGTGACGGTCTCGAAGCCGCGGTGCGGGTGCCAGGGGGTGCCCTTGGGCTCGCCCGGCGCGTACTCCACCTCGCCCATCTGGTCCATCATGATGAACGGGTCGAGGTACTGGTAGTTGATCCCGGCGAACGCACGGCGCACCGGGAAACCCTCGCCCTCGAACCCACCGGGAGCATCGACGACGGCCAGCACCTTGCGCGCGACGGCGGCCTGCGGCTCGGCCACTCGCGGAAGGGTCAACGGGTTCTCAACAGTCACTGCGGGCATGGTCAGGACCTCCTTCTGCGTCGAGTTTAGTTGAAACTCGAACTTCCTGCCACCGGACAGAACGGAAAGGGCCCCGGGGACATTCCCCGGGGCCTCAGGGCCCGTGTCCGGCCCGCCTGACTAGTACCTGCTGAGCTTGATCGAGTTCATCGGCGTGAGGTCGACCCACCAGGTGGTGCCGGGCGGCTGGACGTACGAGTCGCAGCTCGACCCGTACGAGTCGTAGCAGATGCGGTCGACCCAGCCGTCGGTCTGGTTGTTGACCACGAAGTGCATCCCGACCTGGTTGTAGAGCTTGTAGACCCCGTCCCAGTACACGTTGGACGGCCTGTCGTTGTTCCAGCCCGCGTCGCGCGGATAGATGCACACCGCGCCGGACGGACACCCGTGCCACGAACCCGCGGCCTGCGCGGGGCCCGCCGCCAGGACCCCCGTACCCAGCGCCATCACCCCCGCGGCCGCCACGGTCGCGAGCTTCGTGCGTAACGACGTACGAGCCATCAGTGCCTCCTCGTCTCGGAGCGGGGGACCCCCCGTGGATTCCCCCGCAGCACCGATACTCGGCAGCCACGGCGGGACCCGCGATGGTTTCGGGCGTCGCCGAAACCTTCAGCCGCCGCTGCGCAGCAGGTCCACGCCCAGGCCGGTCGCCGAGTGCAGCACCGCCTTGCCGTCCCGCCGCGTGGTGATCAGTCCGGCCGCGCGCAGGGTGCGGGTGTGCTCGGAGACCGACGGGAGGCTGATGTCGAGGTCCCGCGCGAGCTCACTGGTCGTGCGCTGCTGCACCAGCTGCTGGAGCACCGCCGCCCTGGTCCGCCCGAGCAGCGCGTCCAGCGCCCCGTCCGCCGCGCTCGGGCCGACCAGCGGGAGCGGGGTCAGCGCCGGGTACATCAGCAGCCGCGCAGCGTCCGGCCCGCCCGGGCCCTCGGCCAGCAGCGGGCGGCCCGTCCAGAACGGCGAGGGCATCAGGATCAGGCCGCGCCCGCCCAGCCGGGTCTCGAAATCCGGCGGCCGCCCCACCTCGAAGGCCGTGCCCGACCACTGGGCCGCGGGGTGCGTGCTCGCGAGGCACACCTTGATGCCGTGGGTCGCCAGCAGCCGGGTGCGCCAGGCCACGTCCGCCTGGAAGGACTGCCGGATGCGCGGCCAGTGCGGGGCGATGACCAGCTCGTACACGGAGCGCAGCGCGCCGTCGAGCTGCCGCCACGCGTCGCGGTCCTCGGCCCACAGCGCGCGCAGCCAGGAGGCGGAGCCGGGGGCGCGGGCGGCGGTACGGGCCAGTTGCTCGCCGGTGAGCGACCCGGAGGCGTCCCGTACGGCGGCCAGCCCCTCCTCCAGCGTGTGCGAGAAGGGCTCGACGAACTGCAGGTTGTCGCCGTCGGGCCGCAGCAGGTCCAGCAGCGGCCGCACCCGGCCCGGTAACTCCCGGGTGACGTGGCCGCGCCAGCGGCCGAAAACCGCCTGCTCGTCGCGGCGCTGCCAGGCGACGACCGCCATGCCGAGCTCGACGAGCGGGAGCGGCTCGCGCGCGAAGGTGACGTTGAGCAGGTCCTCGGTCGTGAAGTGCACCCTCAGCATCGCGCCGCCCGCCCCCTTCGTCAGTGGCGTCTAGCCATACATGCGGCGCATCGCGAAGTCGACCATCTGCTCGACCGCCTTCGCGTCGAAGACCATCCGGTGGTCGCCCTCCATGTCGAGGACGAAGCCGTAGCCGGTGGGCAGCAGGTCGATGACCTCGGCGCCGGTGATCACGAAGTACTTGGACTCCTTGCCGGCGTACCGGCGCAGCTCCTTGAGCGTGGTGAACATCGGGATGACCGGCTGCTGCGTGTTGTGCAGCGCGAGGAACCCGGGGGTGTCGCCGCGCGGGCAGTAGACCTTCGAGGAGGCGAAGATCTGCTGGAAGTCCTCGGCGGACAGCGACCCGGTCGTGAACGCCCGGACCGCGTCCCCGAGGGAGGGCGGCGAGGGCTCGGGGTACAGCGGCGCCTGCTGCCCGTAGCCCTGCGGCGGCGGCTGCTGGGCGTACTGCTGCTGGGCACCCGGGTTCTGGTCGTAGCCGTACATGGGCCGAAGCCTACCGAGGCCGGGGGCGGCGGGGCCGCCGAGTTCCGGTCAGTGGGCCTTGAGGGCGGCGACGAAGGGTCCCCACGCCGCCGCGGAGACCACGATGGTCGGCCCGGTCCGTCGCTTCGAGTCCCGTACGGGCACCCAACCGGCGACGCCGTCGGCCACCTCGATGCAGGTACCACCGTCGCTGTTGGTGTAGCTGCTCGTACGCCAACGTGCGGCGCTCAAGTCAATGTCGCTGCTTGCCATTTCGGTAGTCCTCTGCGGCCGCCTCCATCATGGCGAGGGACGCCTCCGGCGGTAGCGCGGCGGCCCTCAGCAGATCGTACGACCTTCGATAGCGCTTCACGAGAGCCGGATCGTCGATGGTGACGCCACTGTGCAGCGACTCCGTATAGACCAGCGGCGGGGCTTCGGCGAAGGTCATGATGATGGTCGTACCGGCCGACATGAAGGGGTGCGCTCCGGCGTTCCACGGGACGATCTGTGGAACGATCCGATTGCGGCGGACCAGGGCCGTTACGTGGTCGAGTTGCTCTGCCATCCGCTCGGTCGGTACGACCGGCAGCCGCAGCAGCGACTCATGCAGGATGACCCAGTATTCCGGCGTCCCAGGGTCGCCTTCGAAGAGCTCAGCCCGCGCCATCCGGGCGTTGACCTTCACATCGGTCTCCTCCCGGGCTTCCAGCGGCCGTTCGGCCCGAGCCAGGGCGCGCGCATACGCAGCCGTCTGCAACAGGCCCGGAAATGCGGTCGGGCACCATTCCTCGATGGTCTCGGCCACCTTCTCCGCGTCCAGCACTTTCTCGGCATACCTGGCGTGGCCAACGCTCCGGGCCTTCCGCACGTCCTCGCAACGCCGCTCGAAGAATCCATCGGTGTCCAGCACCCGGTCGACGTGGCGTGCAAGATCCAGCGGCATGCGCCGCTGGCCGAGCTCGATCTCACTTAGATAGCTGGCCCCGTAAAAACTGCCCTCCACGGCCTGCTGGAGCGTGAGGCCCGCCGCCTCCCGGCGCCACCGCAGCTCTTTGCCGTAAAAGGCCGGCACGCTCGCCGAGCCGTCAATGTCCTTACGCGCGGCCACGATCGCCCGCCTTCCACACCTCGCACTGTGGACTCGAAACCCTTCCCACGCTACGCCGACCCCCGCCAGCCTGTGAGCAGTTCGTCACACTCCGCACCCACCACAGGATCGGCAGGCGCCGCCATGAGCGAGCACGACCGCGACCACGAGGCCACGGAAGCCCTGGAGGCACTCCGCAGCGCACTCGCCCGGCACGGGATCACGCTCCCGTCCCTCGACCTCCACCTCCTCTCCTACGCCGGCCGCTACGCCACCCCACCCCTCATCACCCTCGGCAACTGCAACGCCGCCACCGCGCAGCGACTGGCCGCCGCCCTGGCCACGCGGTGAACGACCTCACGATCCACCTGCTCGCCACCCCCGGGGCCGTCCCCCTGGCCCGGCACGCCGTGCGCGAGCACTTGGGACAGGGCGACTCCCTCGACGCCGAGCTCTGCGTCAGCGAGATGCTCAGCAACGTGATCAGCCACCTCGGCGAGGCGACGCCCGTCACCCTGCGCGTCACCGGAAGGGCATCCCGCACGCGGGTCGAGCTCACCGATCCCGACGCGCACGCGCAGCCCGTACCGCGGCAGGCCGCAGAGGGGGACGAGTCCGGTCGGGGGCTGGCCCTACTGGCCGCCCTGTCCCTGCGCTGGGGCGTCGCTCGAGCGCCCCGGGGGAAAACCGTGTGGTGCGAGCTGCCGAGAGCGTCGTCACAGTCCCGGCGGTAAGGGTTGCGCCTTATTACCGGCGGGTAGCATCATGACGTTACCGATTGGTATGTACGAGGAACCTGTCTCCCCGAGCCTTAACGGAGCCGTCGCCATGGGGCACTACAAGTCGAATCTCCGCGACATCGAGTTCAACCTCTTCGAGGTGCTCGGCCGCGACAAGCTGTACGGCACCGGTCCGTTCGAGGAGATGGACTCCGAGACCGCCAAGGACGTCCTGTCCGAGATAGCCCGTCTCGCCGAGAACGAGCTCGCCGAGTCCTTCGCGGACGCCGACCGCAACCCGCCCGTCTTCGACCCGGAGACGAACACGGCGCCGGTCCCGGCCTCCTTCAAGAAGAGCTACAAGGCCTTCATGGACTCCGAGTACTGGCGCATGGGCATCCCGGAGGAGATCGGCGGCACCGTCTCCCCGCGCTCCCTCGTCTGGGCCTACGCGGAGCTGCTGCTCGGCTCGAACCCGGCCATCTGGATGTACTCCTCCGGCCCGGCCTTCGCCGGTGTCCTGCACGAGGAGGGCAACGAGGCGCAGAAGAAGATCGCGCAGATCGCCGTCGAGAAGCGCTGGGGCTCCACGATGGTCCTGACCGAGCCGGACGCCGGCTCGGACGTCGGCGCCGGCCGCACCAAGGCCGTGCAGCAGGAGGACGGCTCCTGGCACATCGAGGGCGTGAAGCGCTTCATCACGTCCGGTGAGCACGACATGGAGGAGAACATCCTCCACTACGTCCTCGCGCGCCCCGAGGGCCACGGCCCGGGCACCAAGGGCCTGTCGCTCTTCCTCGTCCCGAAGTTCCACTTCGACTGGGAGACCGGCGAGCTGGGCGAGCGCAACGGCGTCTACGCGACGAACGTCGAGCACAAGATGGGCCTCAAGGCCTCCAACACGTGCGAGATGACCTTCGGCGACAAGCACCCCGCCAAGGGCTGGCTGATCGGCGACAAGCACGACGGCATCCGCCAGATGTTCATGATCATCGAGTTCGCCCGCATGATGGTCGGCACGAAGGCCATCGCGACGCTCTCGACGGGCTACCTGAACGCCCTGGAGTACGCCAAGGAGCGCGTGCAGGGTCCGGACCTGGCCAACTTCATGGACAAGACGGCCCCCAAGGTCACCATCACGCACCACCCCGACGTGCGCCGCTCGCTCATGACGCAGAAGGCGTACGCGGAGGGCATGCGCGCGCTGGTCCTCTACACCGCCTCCGTCCAGGACGACATCCAGATCAAGCAGGCCGCGGGCGAGGACACCACCGCGCTGGTCGGCCTCAACGACCTGCTCCTGCCGATCGTGAAGGGCTACGGCTCGGAGAAGTCCTACGAGCAGCTCGCCCAGTCCCTGCAGACCTTCGGTGGCTCCGGCTACCTGCAGGAGTACCCGATCGAGCAGTACATCCGCGACGCCAAGATCGACACCCTCTACGAGGGCACCACCGCGATCCAGGGTCAGGACTTCTTCTTCCGCAAGATCGTCCGCGACCAGGGCGCCTCCCTGAACGTCCTCTCCGAGACGATCAAGAAGTTCCTGGCCGAGGCCGTCGGCGGCGAGGAGCTCGCCCCGGCGCGCGACGCGCTCGCCAAGGCCGCCGTGGACCTGGAGGCCATCGTCGGCCAGATGATCGTCGACCTCACCGCCACCGGCGAGGACGTCAAGAACATCTACAAGGTCGGCCAGAACACCACCCGCCTGCTGATGGCCTCGGGTGACGTGGTCGTCGGTTACCTGCTGCTCAAGGGCGCGGCCGTGGCCGCCGAGAAGCTGCCGACCGCCTCCGCGAAGGACGCGCCGTTCTACACCGGCAAGATCGCCGCCGCGAAGTTCTTCGCGTCGCAGGTCCTGCCCGGCGTCTCCGTCCAGCGCGCGCTGGCCGAGGCCGTCGACAACACGCTGATGGACCTGGACGAGGCCGCCTTCTAGGCCGCGCCGTCCCGCAGGTCACCCGGCCGGGCCTTCCCGCACGGAGGCCCGGCCGCTGCCCGTCCGGGGTCCGGCGGCAGCACCCGCGTGGCCGCGCCGCGCCCGCATCCGGAGGGGACGGGCGCGGCGCGGCCGTGGGCGGGGGCGGACACCGGTCGTGCGACCCGGTGCCCGTACCCCCGCGCCGTCGGGGTCGGGTGTGCGGCGGGGCGCCCCCGCAGGGCGTCGAACGAAACCCGATCCGCTTGCCGGTGCCGCATGGGGTTCGACGCCCGAGGAGGTGCCCCGGCGCACGCCCGGCCCCGACGGCCCACCCTGCGGCCCGGCCCCGGCCGGGGTGCCGCTGCGCGGAGCCGGTCCCTACCCGCCCTTCCACCGTTCCCCGGGCTCCGCCCGGACCCACGCCTCAAACGCCGGCGGGGCTGGAGGGTGCGCGGCCCAGGGGTATCGGTCCGGTACAGGGCCTGTACTGCGGTTTTCTCCGTTGTCAGCCGTTCATGGGACGCTCGTAAGCATGAGTCCACAGGATCACCACGGCAGCAGGGGGTACTCCGTCCCCACCGGGCGCCCGTACGCCCTCAAGGAGCTGCAGGCGAGCCTGGGCAGTCTCGGCGACCACCTGCGCGAGCTGTACGACGGCGCCCACCCCGCCGAGTACGAGACCATCGCCGACGCCCTCTACGTGGCCTTCCAGACCGCCGCCGGCCTGGCCCCCGCCAAGAGCTACACCGGCTGCCCCGAGCACCCCAACGGCGCCCTCGACCCCGAGGCGCCCGAAGGCTGGGGCCGCTGCCTGATCTGCAACGACCGCCGCCGCCTCGGGCAGCGGCAGCGCATGAACGGCGCCCGCCAGGCCGCCCCCGCGCCCGCCGGCGGCGAGCAGCGGCGCCTCGGCTACCCCGTGCCCGACGGCCCGTACACCCTCCAGGTGCTGCGCCAGTACCTGCGCACCGTCGAGGACCAGCGCTTCCACCTGGGCCTCTCCTCGCCCTCCGACGAGTTCGTGCGCATCGCCGACGACCTCCACCGCGCCTTCATCGTCGCCCGCGAGCTCTCCCGCCCCCGCAACGCGTCGGGCTGCTCCGAGCACCCCGGAGCGCCCATCGACCCGGACGCGCCCCCGGGCGAGGCCTGTATCTTCTGCGCCGGACGCAAGAGACGCGCGCAGCGCTCCGCGCAGACCCCGGAGATGCTCCCGCGCATCCGCCGGGGCGAGCGCAGACAGCTGCAACGCCGCTTCGAGCGTCCGCCGGGCTGAGACGCCCCGGGCCCCGGACCACACCTCCCGGACCCGTCCTGTCGGCTATCCGCCGCAGTCCGGCCATGGCGTACACGACCGTCGTTAAGGTGAACCACATGAGCTCTCCCGCCCGCTTCGACCGCGGCCACACCGACGACCTGATGACCTTCCTGACGGCCAGTCCGTCGCCGTACCACGCCGTGGCCAATGCGGCCGAGCGGCTGGAGAAGGCAGGCTTCAGGCAGTTGTCGGAAACGGACGCCTGGGATGCCGGGTCCGGGGGCAGGTTCGTGCTCCGCGGCGGCGCGCTCATCGCCTGGTACGTCCCCGAAGGCGCGGAGGCCCACACCCCGTTCCGCATCATCGGCGCCCACACCGACTCCCCGAACCTGCGGGTCAAGCCGCTGCCGGACACGGGCTCCCAGGGCTGGCGGCAGGTCGCCGTCGAGATCTACGGCGGCACGCTGCTCAACACCTGGCTCGACCGGGACCTCGGCCTCGCCGGGCGGCTCACCCTGCACGACGGCACCGAGCGGCTGGTCAACGTGGACCGCGCGCTGCTGCGCGTTCCCCAACTCGCCGTGCACCTGGACCGGTCGGTGAACTCCGACGGGCTCAAGCTCGACAAGCAGCGCCACATGCAGCCGATCTGGGGCCTCGGCGACGTCCGCGAGGGCGACCTGATCTCCTTCCTGGAGGAGGAAGAGGGCCTGGAGCAGGGATCGGTGGCCGGCTGGGACCTGATGGTCCACTCCATCGAGCCGCCCTCCTACCTGGGCCGTGACCGCGAGCTGCTGGCCGGTCCGCGCATGGACAACCTGCTGTCCGTGCACGCGGGCGTCGCGGCGCTGGCCGCGGTCTCCGCCTCCGGCAAGCTCGACCACATCCCGGTCCTCGCCGCCTTCGACCACGAGGAGAACGGCTCGCAGTCGGACACGGGTGCGGACGGACCACTCCTGGGCAATGTGCTGGAACGTTCAGTCTTCGCGCGCGGCGGCTCGTACGAGGACAAGGCCCGCGCCTTCGCCGGCACCATCTGTCTGTCCTCGGACACGGGCCACGCGGTCCACCCCAACTACGGCGAGCGGCACGACCCCACGCACCACCCGCGCGCCAACGGCGGCCCCATCCTCAAGGTCAACGTGAACCAGCGCTACGCGACGGACGGCAGCGGCCGCGCGGTGTTCGCGAGCGCCTGCGAGCGGGCGGGGGTGCCGTGGCAGACCTTCGTCTCCAACAACTCGATGCCGTGCGGCACGACGATCGGCCCGATCACGGCCGCCCGCCACGGCATCCAGACGGTCGACATCGGCGTCGCGATCCTCTCGATGCACAGCGCCCGCGAACTGTGCGGCGCGGACGACCCGTACCTCCTCGCGAACGCCCTGGTGGCCTTCCTGGAGGCCTGACGCCCCGTCCGGCACGCAAGACCCCGCCCCGAACTCCTAGCCCGGGACGGGGTCTTCCGCATGTGACGCTGACGCTGCTACTCCTGGTCGTCCATGCCCGCGAGGACCAGCGGCAGCCGGGCGGCTCCCCCGGCCGTGACGCGGACCGGAACGCCCCAGTCCTGCTGGTGGACGTGGCAGGCCGGGTACTCGTTCTCCGGGTCGTCGTCGCAGGACGCGGCCATCGCCGAGACGTGCAGGACGCCCTCGGTGACGTCCGGGTTCAGCGCGAGCTCCCGGAAGAGGTCGGTGCCCGCACCCTCGCCCGCCGCCAGCAACTCCGCCGGGGTCGAGGACACCAGCAGGCGGGTGGAGGGGCCGTAGCGGGTGTCCAGCTTCTGGCCGGCCGGCGCCTGGAAGACCACGTCGAGGCGGAGCGTGCCGGGGGCGACCTCGGTGGCGGCCCGCTGGGTGCGGTGGGCGACCGCGTCGACCCGTACGGCCTCCTCGGGGAGCCGCAGCCGGGTCAGCCGGTGCCGGGCGGACTCCACGACGACGATGTCGGCCCCCACGAGCACGGCGTCGCTCGGCTCGCGCAGGTCGGTGGCGAGGGTGGAGACCTGGCCGGTGGCGGGGTCGAAGCGGCGCAGGGCGTGGTTGTACGTGTCGCACACGGCGACCGAGCCGTCGGGCAGGGCCGTCACCCCGAGCGGGTGCTGGAGCAGGGCCTGGGCCGCTTCCCCGTCCCGGTGACCGAAGTCGAACAGCCCGGTGCCGACGGCGGACCGGATCGCGTACCCGTCGCCCTCGCCGTCCGGCTCGACGTAACGCAGGGCGCTGGTCTCGGAGTCGGCGATCCACAGCCGGTCCCCGGCGGCGGCGAGCCCGGACGGCTGCGCGAACCAGGCCTCGGCGGCGGGTCCGTCGTGCAGCCCCTCGTTGGTGGTTCCGGCGGCGACCTCGACGGTGCCCGCCTCCGGGTCCCAGGTCCACAGCTGGTGCACGCCCGCCATGGCGATCCACACCTTGCCCCGCCACCAGGCCACGTCCCACGGCGAGGACAGGTCCACTTCGAGGGCCGGCCCGGAGGTCGGCGACCCCTGCCACCACTGCCGCCCGGTGCCGGCGACGGTCTCGACGGCCCCGCTCTCCAGGTCGAGGACGCGCAGCGCGTGGTTGACGGTGTCCGCGACCACCACGCGGCCGTCGGGCAGCAGCGCCAGCCCCTGCGGCTCGCTGAAGGCGTCCGCGCCGAAGCCGCGCTCGCCGCTGCCGATGCGCCGTACGACGCTCTCGCCGTCGGCGGCCAGCTCGACGAGCTGGTGCCGGGTCGAGTCCGAGACCAGGAAGTTGCCGCCGGGCAGCAGCAGCGCCTTCCCCGGGAACCTCAGGTCGGTCGAGACGGGCTCGGGCGCCACGTACGGCCCGTCGCCGCGCCGCAGCGTCCCCTTGGCCTCGTGCTCGGCCTCCAGCTCCTCCACCAGCCGCGCGATGGCGTGCGCGTGTCCCTCGCCGGCGTGCTGGGCGACGATGTACCCCTCGGGGTCGATCACGACGAGCGTGGGCCAGGCGCGTACGGCGTACTGCTTCCAGGTGGCGAGCTCCGGGTCGTCCAGCACGGGGTGGTGCACCTCGTACCGCTCGACGGCGTCGACGACGGCGGCGTGCTCGGCCTCGTGCACGAACTTCGGCGAGTGCACGCCGATGATGACGACGGTGTCGCGGTGCTTCTCCTCCAGCTCGCGCAGCTCGTCGAGGACGTGCAGGCAGTTGATGCAGCAGAACGTCCAAAAGTCGAGGATCGTGATGCGTCCCCGCAGGTCGGAGAGGGTGAGCTCCTTGCCTCCGGTGTTCAACCAGCCACCCTTGCCGATCAGCTCGGGGGCACGGAGACGGGCACGGCGGGGCGCGGGCGCGGGGGTGGGCGCCGGGGCGGAATCGTTCATGCTTCAAGCTTGCCATCCCGCTGTGAACGCCGAATAACGCGAGTACGGCGATGATCGCGTCCGATAGCGTGCGTTCACGTGACAGCCACCACGCCGCCGAGCAGGCGCATATTCGACGCCCTGGACGCCACCGCCGTCCGGAGCATCTCGCAGTTGGGCGCGTTGTACGAGGAGCCCAGCGAGCTGGTCCGGCGCAAGGCCGTGGACCGGATCCACGACGTGGCCCGTGCGGTCATCGGGCGGTCCTCGCTGGTGTTCCTCGCCAGCGCCGGGGCCGACGGGAGCTGCGACGTGACCCCTCGGGGCGGGCCGGCCGGATTCGTGGCCGTCCTGGACGAGTTCACCCTCGCCATCCCCGACGCCACCGGCAACAAGCGCATCGACACCATCCGCAACATCGTGGAGACGGGTCGGGCCGGACTGATCTTCGTCATCCCCGGCCGGACCACCACCCTGCGCGTGAACGGGCGGGCCTGCGTCTCCGCCGACCCCGAGCTGCTGGAGCGGCTGACGCCCGTGGGCAAGCCTCCGCGCAGCGCGATCGTCGTGGGGGTCGAGGAGGTCTTCCAGCACTGCCCGAAGGCGTTCCTGCGCGGCAACGCCTGGAAGCCCGAGCAGTGGGTGGCCGCCGACGCCGTCCCCACGTCCGCCGAGGTCACGCAGTCCCACCTCGACATGCCGGACCTGACCATCGAGGACATCCTGCAGAGCGAGCGGGATTCCCTGCTGTACCGCTACGAGTAGTCGAAGAGGGTGCTGAGGCGGGGCAGGCGGGCGGCGGTCTCCGCCGTGTCGTCGAAGTCGAAGTCCCAGGACGGGTCCAGGGCCGGGTAGCTGATCGTGAAGGAATCCGCGGGCAGTTCGCCGCCGGTGGCGGACTCGTAGGCGCTCCAGGCGATCGAGAGGGCGTCCTCGTCCCACAGCTCCAGGCCCTCCGCCGCCGCCTCGCGGACCGCGGGGTGGGCGGCCAGGGAGTCCGGGTCGGCCAGGGCCGCCTCGAAGGCCGCCTGCCCCTGTGTGAGGAGCCAGCCGCGGAAGTAGTCGAATCCGTCGTCCGAGCAGCCGCCGTTGATGACGTAGGCCGCGGCCCAGAGCGGGGCCCGGTAGGACTCGGAGAGCAGGTCCCACAGCACCTGCTGGGCCTCGGCTATCTCCGCCGGCGGGCGCGCGGCGAGCAGCTCCGCGGCACGCGCCGACACCTCCTCCGGCTCCGACCCCGCCTGCTCGCGGGCCGATTCGATCAGCTTCCAGAACGTCTGCTTGTCCATGGGGAAAGCGTGGCAGCCGGGTCTGACATCAGGGGGTGGTGGAGCCGAGGAAGGAGTGCAGGGATCCGGTGAGGGCCGCCACGAAGGCGTCCTGGACGTCGGGGGCGACGAGGTCCAGGGAGAGGTACGGGTTCAGGTCCTCCAGCTCGACGAGGAGCAGTTCGCCGGAGGGGGCCCGGCAGGCGTCCACGCGCTGGATGCCGTGGGCGAGGGTGTTCCACTCGACGAAGGTCCGGGCGAAGTCCAGGTCGGCGGGGGTGGGCTCGTAGGGGACGAGCTCCCAGCGGCGGGCCGGGTCGGGGGCGTACAGGGCGTACTGGAAGGCGTCGTCGACGAAGTAGAAGGACACCTCGTAGGCGAAGTCGACGCGGGGCTGGATGAGGACCGATCCCGCCGGGCCCTGCGGGTCCTCGGTGAAGGTGAGGCCGATGGAGTCCGCGCCCTGCTTGGGCTTGACCGCGTAGACGGGGACCTGCGGCAGCTCGGACAGCCTGGCCGGGTCGTCGACCGTCGGGATCACCGGGTAGCCGGCGGCGGTGAGGTCGAGGAGGTACTCCTTGCCCGCCATGTCGCCGCGGCCGCCGAGCGGGTTGTAGACGCGGGTGCCGGCGGCGAGGGCGGCGGCGCGGAAGGAGTCGTAGGCCTGCTGGTAGTGCAGGACCGGGCCGCTGTTGCGGACGATCACCGCGTCGAAGCCGAGGGGCGCGAGGGCCTGCGCGTCGGCCGGGTGGCACAGGGCGAGCTCGAAGCCGGCGGCCCGGAGGCGGGAGGTGAGGAATATGTCCTCGTCGCAGTAGCGGCGGCCGCGCGCCGGGTACGACAGGTCGGTCACGTAGAGGAGAGGCATGCCCGCAACCTATCGCGGGCACTGATCAGCGCATGAAATACCTCGTACGGGACAAAATGCTGGCCATCGGGGACGACTACTGGATCGAGGACGAGGACGGCCGGCACGCCTTCCTCGTCGACGGCAAGGCGCTGCGCTTCCGGGACACGCTGGAGCTGAAGGACCCGGACGGCCTGATCCTGATCACCCTGCGGGAGAAGCTGCTCGGCTTCCGCGACACGATGACGCTGGAACGGGACGGCCGACGGCTGGCGCGGATCCGGCGCAAACGATGGTCGCTGCTGCGCAACCACTTCCTCGTGACCCTGATCGAGGGCACGGAGCTCGACGTCAGCGGTCGGATCCTGGACCGGGAGTTCAAGGTCGAGTACGAGGGTGAGCTGCTCGCGCTGGTCTCGCGGCAGTGGTACCGGATCCGCGAGACCTACGCGGTGGACGTGATCCGCGAGGACGCGGACGCGGCGCTGCTGGTGGCGGTGGCGGTGTGCGTGATCCGCATGGCGGAGGCGGAACGGTAGGGGGCCGACAGCCCGTGCTCCCCGTCGTTCCGCCCGATGTCTCCCTGCTGCCCGGCGGCACTCAGCGCCGTCGACCCGAAGAGCAGGTTGACGGCCAGCACGATCCCGGAAGCGACCCGGTACCGGTTGCCGAGCCGGGAGCCGCTCCGCTCGATCAAGGTGGGCAGCGCGCCGAGCGCCCCGATCCCGGCGAAACCCGCACCCACGTACGCCTTCCAAAGGGTGTCCGCTCCCGCGTCGGCGTAGAACCCGAAACAGACCACGGGCAGCACGGCGCAGATGCCCAGCCGAACACCGTGCCGCACGCCCGCGCGTGCGGGCGGGGGCGGCGGCACCCGGACGGGGGGCCGGGCCGGGCCCGGCAGGTGGCGGGTCGGCGCCGGCTGCGGTGGCTGCGGTGACGGGTCGGACGTCCCAGGGGCCCGAGGCCCCGCTGCGGCGGCCTCGGCCGCCGCCCGCAGGGCCGTGCGCATCGCCGCCGCGTTCGGGTAGCGGTCCTCCGGGCTCTTCGCCAGCGCGCGGGCCAGGACGGCCTCCAGCGCCGGCAGGCCCGGGAGCCCGCGGGAGGCCAGCGTCGGCGGCGGGTCGTTCACGTGCCGTACGGCGATCGCGAACACGTCGGCCCCGCCGAAGGGGGGCCGGCCCGTCAGCATCTCGAAGAGCAGCACGCCGACGGCGTAGAGGTCCGACCGCCCGTCGAGGGGCAGGCCCCGCGCCTGTTCCGGGGACATGTAGTACGCCGTTCCGACCATCATCCCGGTGCCCGTCAGCGTGGTCCCGGCACCGGCCCCGGCGATCGCCCTCACGATCCCGAAGTCCGCGACCTTCGTGATGTCGCCCTCCGCGAGCAGTACGTTCGCCGGCTTGATGTCGCGGTGCACGAGCGCCTGGTCGTGGCTGGCTCCCAGCGCGTTCAGGACCTGGTCCGCGACGTGCAGCGCGGCCGGCACCGGGAGCGCGCCGCCCGTGCGGAGCCGGTGCGCGAGCGAGGGCCCCGTCACCAACTCCATCACGAAGTACGGCACCGGCGGCCCGTCGCGGCGGGGCTCCTCGCCGGTGTCGTGGACGGTCACCACGTTCGGATGCGCGAGTTTGGCCATCGCCCGGGCCTCCCGCCGGAACCGCTCCGGGAGGCCCGGCTCGACGGCGAGCCCGGGCAGCATGGTCTTGATCGCCACCGGCCGCGCGAGCTTCAGGTCGTAGGCCTGGTAGACCTGCGCCATTCCGCCCTCACCGAGTGACCCGTCGATGCGGTACCGGCCGCCGGCCAGGGTCTCGCCCTGCGTGAACACGTCCCCCATGCGAGAGATCGTAGGAGCAACTCCACGGCGGCATAAGGCCGCCGGGGGATCTAGCGCGGCGGTCGCAGGCCCAGCATGCGGTCCTTCAGGGCCGGGAACTGCTCGCGGGTCTCGTCGACCTTGGCCGGGTCGAGGTCGACGGTGAGGACGTCCTCGCCGGGGCCCGCCTCGGCGAGGACCTCGCCCCACGGGTCGACGACCAGGCTGTGTCCGGCCTGCTCGACGCCCGCGTGCGTGCCGGCCAGGCCGCAGGCCAGGACGTACGACTGGTCCTCGACGGCGCGGGCCCGGTTGAGCAGGGTCCAGTGGGCGCGGCGGCGCGCGGGCCAGCCGGCGGCGACGACCATCGTGGTGGCGCCGGCGTCGACGAGGCCCCGGAAGAGCTCCGGGAAGCGCAGGTCGTAGCAGGTGGCGATGCCGAGGGTCTGTTCCGGCAGCCGCACCGTGGTGAGGGAGTCGCCGGGGGTCATCATCACGGCCTCGCCCTGGTCGAAGCCGAACCGGTGGATCTTGCGGTAGGTGGCGGCCAGCTCGCCCTCCGGGGAGACCACGAGGACGGTGTTGTGGAGCGAGCCGTCGCCGGCCCGCTCCACGACCGATCCGGCGTGCAGCCAGACCCCCGCGTCGCGGGCGGCCTTGGACATGACCTCGAAGGTCGGGCCGTCGAGGGGTTCGGCCTCGGTCTCGAAGAGTTCGTAGGCGAACGCGCCGACCGTCCACAGTTCGGGCAGGACGACAAGATCCGACCCGGACTGTTCTCGTACGAGATCGGCCACTCGGGCACGTCGGGAAGACACCGACTCGCCCTCGTTCACTGCGATTTGGATCAGCGAGGCGCGCACATTACCACCGTCCTGGCGTTCAAGCCGTCAACTCGGGCCTACGATCGTCACACGAAAGCACTGCCGGGGTGCTCACAGGCAGCGTAGTTTTGGATGGCGAGCCACTGCTTCCGAACGCGCCACTGAACAGCACCGCGAGGGGTCCCGTTGACCGTCCATCCGCATCCCAGCCTCCAGCCCTATGCCGAAGCGTGGACGCACTCCATCGAGGCGATATCCGAGCTGGTCCTCCCCCTGACGGAGGGCGAGTGGAACCGTGCGACACCGTGCCCGGGCTGGTCGGTCCGTGACGTCGTGTCACACATCATCGGCGTCGAATGCGAGCAGCTCGGCGACCCGAGGCCGATCCACACGGTCGCACGGGACCTGCGGCACGTGGTGGACGAGTTCAGCCGGTACATGGAGGTGCAGGTCGACGTGCGCCGTCACCACACCGCGCCGGAGATGACCTCGGAGCTGGAGTACACCGTCATCCGCCGCTCGCGCCAGCTGCGCAACGAGAAGCGGGATCCGGACACCATGGTGCGGGGTCCGCTGGGCGACCAGGTGACGCTGGAGCACGCGCTGCGGCTGCGCGCGTTCGACGTGTGGATCCACGAGCAGGACCTGCGGGCGGCGCTGGGGGTGCCGGGCAACTGGGACTCGCCCGGCGCGTACGTGGCCCGGGACATCCTCCTCGCCGGCCTGCCGAAGGTGGTCGCGAAGCGGGCGGGCGCGCCGGCGAACTCCGCGGTGGTCATCGACGTCCACGGCCCGCTGGAGTTCATGCGGACGGTGCGCGTGGACGCGGAGGGCCGCGGGACCCTGGACAAGTCGCCGTCGCTGGGCCCCGCCGTCACCCTCGCCCTGGACTGGGAGACGTACGTCCGCCTCGCGGCGGGCCGCGTACGACCGCGGGCGGTCGCGGACCGGGTGAAGGTCGAGGGCGACCCGGAACTGGCGGAGGCGATCCTGGCGAACTTCTCGGTGACGCCGTGACGCCGTGACGTCGTGACGTCGTGACGCCGTGACGCCGTGACGCGCTCACACCGCGCCGGCCCGGGCCCCCGCCACCCGCCGGTACTCGCTCGGGCTGGTCCCGTACGCCTCCCGGAAGGCGCGGCTGAAGGAGGCCGCGTTCGGGAAGGACCAGCGGGTGGCGATCTCGTGGACCGGTCGGGATGCCAGGGCCGGACGGGTCAGGTCCGTGCGGCAGCGTTCCAGACGGCGGCGGCGGATGGACGCCGCCACGGTCTCGTCGCCCGCCGAGCGGAACAGCGCGTGGAGGGCGCGTACGGACAGGCCGTGCGCGGCGGCGATCGTGCCGGGGGTGAGGCCCGGGTCGCCGAGGTGGTGCTCGATGAAGGCGTCGACGCGCTCGCGCAGGGCACGGGTACGGGTCTCGACGGGGAGTTCCCCGTAGACGTCGAGGCGGTGCGCGAAGCAGGCCGCGGCCAGGTCGGCGGCGGCGTCGCCCAGCTCGGCCAGCTCGCGCGGTGTGCAGGCCGGGGCGTGCTCGGCGAGCGAGGCGACGAACCGGGCCAGGACCGCGGCCGTGCCGCTGTCCGCGGCGATCCGTCGGCCGAGGAGCCGGTCGACCCGGCAGGGCCGCAGCGGCAGGACGCCCTTCGGCAGGTGGACGATGACCGAGCCGCTCGGGCCGTGCCCGGGGTGGGCGATGGTCTCCTGGGGCCGCGAGGTGTCCCACAGGATCATGTCGCCGACGCCGAACTCCTCGTCGGCGCCGTTGTGGGCCATCCACCACCGGCCGCCGGTGATCAGTGCCAGCTGGTACTGCTCCGGGTCGCCGCGCCGGATCAGGGCGGGCGTGCGGCGCGAGTGCAGGGGCGAGTGCGAGAACGTCGACAGCCGTGTGCCGCCGAGGGCGAGCGTCGAGGCCTCCGCGTGGAAGTCGGCGTGGCGCTCGCTGACGATGGCGGTCGGGATCAGCGCGGAGGCGACGACGTCGCTGAACCACTCGAACCTCTCCGCCACCGGCACCGCGGTGGCGGAGGCGCTGGTCCACATTCCGGCGGTCCCCCTCGGCTACGGGGACCCGTTCCCCGAGGTCTCCGGCACGGGACACGCGCGGGACGCCCCGTCCGGTTGCGGGAGGGGCGGGACCGGCGGCGGCGAAGGCGCGGGGATCGTGACGCGGGCCCGGGTCGCCTCGCGGGCCAGGGCGCGGCCGCGCAGCCGCAGGATCTGGGTGATGCCCAGCGCCTCCAGCACGAACACCGTCGAGAAGGCGATGCGGTAGTCGTCCCCGGTGGCGTCGAGCAGGATGCCCACCGCGAGGAGCGTCGTCATGGAGCCGATGAAACCGCCCATGTTGGTGATGCCGGAGGCCGTTCCCTGACGTTCCGGCGGATTGGCGGGCCGGGCGAAGTCGAAGCCGATCATCGACGCCGGACCGCATCCACCCAGCACCAGGCACAGCGTGACCAGCAGCCACATCGGCGCCCGGTCACCCGGGTAGGCCAGGACCGAACCCCACAGCAGCGCGGTCACCCCGACGGTGCCCAGCGCGAGCGGGATCCGGGAGGACTGGCGGCGGCCGATGATCTGGCCGTAGACCAGCCCGAGCGCCATGTTCGAGGCGACGACCAGCGTCAGCAGCCCGCCCGCGGTGGTCCGCGACAGGCCCTGCGCCTCCACCAGGAACGGCATGCCCCACAGCAGCAGGAAGACCATCGCCGGGAACTGCGTCGTGAAGTGCACCCACAGTCCGAGCCGGGTGCCGGGCTCGCTCCAGGACTCCTTGATCTGGCGGCGTACGAAGCCGCGCCCGCCCCGCGCCCGGGCCGGGGGCGGCTCGTGCCCTTCGGGGTTGTCCCGCAGGAACAGCACCAGCGGCACCAGGACGACCAGCCCCGCCACCGCGCTGCCCGCGAAGGCCGCCGTCCAGCCGACCCCGTGCAGGACGGGCGCGAGGACGAGGGTGGAGACGAGGTTGCCCGCCATGCCGACCAGGCCGGCGAGCTGGGCCATCAGCGGGCCGCGCCGGGCCGGGAACCAGCGGGTGCCGAGCCGCAGTACGGATATGAAGGTCATCGCGTCGCCGCAGCCCAGCAGCGCGCGGGCGGCGAGCGCCATCCCGTACGAGGGCGAGAGCGCGAAGCCGAGCTGGCCGATGGTGAAGAGCGTCGCGCCCAGGGTCAGCACCTTCTTGGTGCCGAGCCGGTCCACCATCAGGCCGACGGGGACCTGCATGCCCGCGTAGACGAGGAGTTGGAGGAGCGAGAACGTGGCGAGGGCGGAGGCGCCCACGTGGAAGCGGTCCGCGGCTTCGAGGCCGGCCACGCCCAGGCTGGTACGGAAGATCACCGCGACGAAGTAGACGGCGACTCCGATGCACCAGACGGCGACGGCCCGGCGCCCGCCCGGCGGGTCCTTCGGCAGCCCGGTCACCGGCCCTGCCCCCGCACCAGCGCCTCGACCCGGCCGATGTGGCCGCGCACGGCCGCCGCGGCCGTGTCCGCGTCCCCGGCGCGCAGCGCGTCGAGGATCTCGGTGTGCTCGGTCAGCGTCCGCTCCAGCCGCTCGGGGTGGGCGTGCAGCACGGCGACGCCCATCCGCAGCTGCCGGTCGCGGAGCTGGTCGTAGAGCCGGCCCAGGATCTGGTTGCCGGTGGCGGCCACGATCTCGGCGTGGAAGGCCCGGTCGGCGGCCGTCATCGCGGGGAGGTCGCCCGCGGCGGCGTGGCGGCGCTGCTCCTCGATCAGTCCGGCGAGCCGGTCGAGCAGGCCGGGTGGCGCCGGGACGGCCCTGCGTACGGTGAACTCCTCGATCAGCAGCCGGGTTTCGAGGACGTCGTTGATCTCCTGCGCGGAGACCGGCAGGACCAGCGCGCCCTTCTTCGGGTACAGCTTCAGCAGCCCCTCGGTCTCCAGCCGCAGCAGCGCCTCGCGGACGGGGGTGCGGGACACCCCCACGGCCTCGGCGAGTTCGCCTTCGGTGAGGAGGGTGCCGCCTTCGTAGCGGCGGTCGAGCACGCCCTGCTTGACGTGCTGGTAGACGCGTTCGGCGGCGGTTGCGGGGGTGGTGGCGGGGGCGGCGCTCGTGACCGCGGCGGCTGGCATGCGCACAGCATAGATACAACAGGGGTGCAAGCCGGGCGCCGTCCAGGATGCGGACGCCGCCGCGCCTCGCTGCATCGAAGGGTGTAGCGGGGCTTCGTCCACCGGCAGGACGTACCGGGCCGCGCCCGCCGGGACCCTGAAGTCATGGCCGACACACTCCTCGCCGGCGCGGACCGCACGACGGCCGCCCGGCTGCCGCTCCTCGACGTCCTGCGGGGCGCCGCCGTCCTCGGCACGCTCATGACCAACGTCTGGATCTTCGCCTCCCCCGGCTCGGAGTGGAGCGTCCTCCAGGGCGGGCTCACCTCGCCCGACCCGGTCGCCGACCCCTCCGCCGCCACCGTCGCGGAGAGCGTCTTCCGCTTCCTGGCCGACGGGAAGTTCCTGTCGCTGCTCACGATCCTGTTCGGGGTGGGCCTGGCCATCCAGTACGACTCCGCCGCGCGACGGGGCGAGCCCTGGCCGGGGCGCTACCCGCGCCGGGCCGCCTTCCTCTTCCTGGAGGGCACCGTCCACTTCCTGCTCGTCTTCGCCTGGGACGTACTGATGGGGTACGCGGTCACCGCGCTCCTCGTCGCCTGGCTCCTGGCCCGTTCGGAACGGGTGCGGCGGGTGGCCCTGTGGACGGCCGCGGGGGTGCACCTGACCCTGGTCGGGCTGGTGACCCTGGGGGACCTGGCCAAGCCGGACTCCGGCCCGAAGGCCCCGGACCCCGAGGCCGTGCGGCTGTACGCACACGGCGGCTGGGGCGATCAGATCGCCTTCCGGCTCGACCACTTCGCCGCCCTGCGCATCGAGCCCGTCTTCTCCTTCGGGCTGCTCGTCTCCCTCTTCCTCCTCGGGGTCCGGCTGCACCGCGCCGGCGCCTTCACCCCGACCGCCGCCGGACGGCGCGTCCGCGTCCGGATGGCCGTCTGGGGGCTGGGCCTCGGGCTGCCGCTGGGCGCGGCGGCGACCCTCGGCGGCCAGGACTTCTTCGTGCTGGGTCGCTACGGCATCGCACCGCTGATCGCGGTCGGGTACATCGGCCTGATCGGCACCGCCCTCGACCGTTTCGCGGTGCCCGGCGCGAAGGCGCTCGGCTCCGTGGGGCGCACCGCCCTGTCCTGCTACGTCGCCCAGAACCTGCTCTGCGTGCTGCTCTGCTACGGCATCGGCCTGGGCCTGGCCGAGCGCCTCGGCGGCAGCGGCCCCTGGTGGGTGATGGGCCTGTGGGCGGTGGTGTCCCTCGCGCTGGTCGCCGGCTCGGGGCTGTGGCTGCGCCGCTTCGAGCGGGGCCCGCTGGAATCCGTACAGGGGTGGGCGCTCAGGAGGCGGTGACCTCCACGACCTCCACCTCCAGGACGAACTCGTCGTACGGGGCCTCCTGCGGGTACGGCGGCCGGACCTGCGCGAAGCGGATCCGGGCCCGCCCGCCGGGGCACCGGCCCCGGACCACGTACGTCCGTTCCAGGGCGGCCCCCGGCGCCGCCCGCACGGGGGCGTGCGGGGCCTCGGTCACCGAGACGGCGTCCTCGTCGCCGGTGACCTGCCAGGTCCACACGTACCCGCGCGCCCCGCGCCCCGCGAGCCTCAGCTCGTACGACTCGCCGGCCGCGAGCGCGACCTCGCGCACCTCCACCCGCCACGCCCTTCCGTCTCCGGCCCCGAGGCCTCACACGGGGCCGATCACCGACCCCTCGTGCCAGCCCGTCCCGTCCCGCCAGTAGTGCTGGAGGGTTCGGTCGGTGCGCAGCACGATCACCTCCAGGTTGAACCCGAAGCTGCCCTGGAGCATCCCGGTGACCGAGGTGACGTCGTGCCCGAAGACGGCGCTGCGGGTCCAGGGCGCGCCGGAGGCGTTCCCCCGCCACCAGTGCTCGACGCGGCCGCCGGCCACGGCCACGCACAGCTCGTAGTTCCCGGCCGTGTCCTCGTCGGCGGCTCCGTACTGGGCCTCGATCAGGCAGGGCGCGGAGACGGCCGCCGTACCGCTGCCGAAGACCTCCCCGGCCCGCCAGACGAAACCGTTCGGGTCGTCGCGCCACCACAGCTGCATCCGGCCGTCGGTGCGGGCGGCGACCAGGTCGAGCCGGCGGCCGCGGGTCTGGACGAGCGCCGGACCGTAGTGGGCGATGTCGGAGGCGAAGCGGCCGCCGTCGTTCCACGTCCAGGGGGCGCCGTTGATCCGCCACCAGTGGTTCAGGCGGCCGTCGGCGGTCCGGACGACGACCTCGAAGTTGCCCGGCTTGCCGTAGTCGCTCTGGATGAAGGCGGGCGTCGACCCGATCGCCGCGTCGCCCGGCCCGAAGGCGCCGCCGTCGCGCCAGACGCGGGCCGACTGCTCGTAGTACCAGTGGCGCAGCCGGCCGCCCGTGGTGACGTGCAGGGACTCCATGTTGCGGTTGTAGGTGGTGCCGGTGAAGGCGGGCTGGCCGGAGGCGTCGTTCGCGAAGATGCCCCCGCGGGCCCAGAGGAAGGGAGAGTCGCCGTCGCGCCACCAGTGCTGGAGGCGGCCGCCCGTGGTCGTCCCGAGCAGCTCGAAGTTGCGGTGGGCGCGGCCGTTGCCGCTCTCGTAGACGTTGCCCGCGTGCAGGCGGCGCTTGCTCCAGGGGTCGATGTTGGTGCCGCGCAGACCGCACTTGGCCCAGTGGTCGATGTTGACCTCGCCGTACGCGATCCGGCCGTAGCCGCCCACGTGGTAGCCGGTCCCCCAGGAGTTCTTGAACAGCCAGCAGCCGGCCGCGTCGTCGTACCCGACGATCAGCACGCAGTGCCCGCCGGCCAGGTGGTCGCTGGTGCGGTGGTAGACGCCCGCCCCCAGCGCGAAGAAGTCGTCGTACACGTCGAAGCAGGCGGTGAGCGGGCCGACCGTGTCCAGCCAGACCTTCTGCTGCTCGACGTCGCCGAGGCGTACGTAGTCGGTGATCCGGACGGTCCGCCCCGAACGGTCCCAACTGGGCGTGTACTCGGCCCGCCAGGCGTCCCGGCGGGAGGCGGGCAGCCCGTCCGGCGGGACGCTGTACGGCCAGCAGTCCGGATCGGCGAGACCGCCGTTGTCCCTGACCCAGTCGAGCGCGGTCTCGGGGTTGGAGCCCTGCCCGCAGCTGAACCGCAGACCGTCGTGCACGTCCCCTTCGGAGCGCTCCGCCCACACCCCGTGCTCGATGCGGGCCATCGACTCCACCAGGCCGGCCGCGCCGAAGGCCCAGCAGGAGCCGCACGGGTTCTGGTCCTTGACCTTGGTGATCCACGGCCATCCCCAGCGGCTGCGCCAGTCGACGGCGGCGGGCCGGGCGGCGGCCGTGGTCGGCGCGCCCGGGATCAGCCCGTGGGCGGCGCGGCGCCGGGTCAGGTGCGCGTTGCCGCTCGCGTGCCCGATCAGCTGCCGCAGGTCGACCGGGCCCACGTCCTCGGCGGGCGTCAGGTTCGCCCCCGGCTCCAGACCGAGCGAGGGCCTCGGTACGGGCTCCTCGTCGGCCAGGTGTTCCAAGACCGACCACCGCGCCCCGCGCGACGCGAGCCGCGCCCTCAACTCCCCTGCGGACCGGATGTGTTCCTCCGGCATGACGCCCCCCAACCGCAACCGTTCGAATGCCAGACCCGGGAGCGTCCCCCCGGGCACGGGGAGCGTCAAGGGGGTCCGCGCGGTCGCGCGGGGGCACACGGGGGCACGTGCGCGGCAGGGCCGACCGCGAAGCCCGCATTCGTCCGGCGGCGCTCGGCCGTGGCCGCGTCACGCGTCCAGGGAGAGCCCGTTCTTGGCCCGGTCGACGGATTCCGCCGAGGCCGGGCCGCCCGGGTTCTCCGTGGCCAGGGCCTGGTTGGCGGTGACGAACGGGCGCATCCGGCGCTCGTAGTCGGCGTACGCGGTGTGGTGGTCGCCGGCTGCCCGGGCGAGGCAGTCCGCGAGGACGTACGCGCCGACCAGGGCCAGGCTGGTGCCCTGCCCCGAGAGCGGGGACGGGCAGTAGCCGGCGTCCCCGAGCAGGGTGACCCGGCCCTTCGACCACTCGTCCATGCGGATCTGGGCCATCGCGTCGCAGTAGAAGTCGGGCGCCCTGCGCGCGGCGTCGGCCAGCCGCGCCCCTTCCCACCGCAGGGCCTCCAGCCTGCCGACGACGCGCTCCCGCAGGGCCGCGCGCTCGCGCAGCCCGGCCGGGAGCGGGCCGGACTCGAAGCCGAAGGCCACCCGGAGCTCGGTGTTGTCGCGTACGGGCATGATGCCGAACCCCGCGTCGCCGTCGCGCAGCCACATCTGCCAGTCGTCCAGGTCCAGGAAGTTGTCGGTGCCGAACACGGAGAGGTAGCTGCCCAGGTGGTGGGTGAACCGCTCCTCGGGGCCGAAGGCGAGGCGCCGGACGGTGGAGTGGAGTCCGTCGGCCCCGACGACGAGGTCGAAGGTGCGGGACGCGTGGTGCGCGAAGTCGACCCGCACCCCCGTCCCGTCCTCTTCGAGCGAGGTGACGGTGTCGCCGAAGAGGTACTCGACGTCCGCGCGGGTGTGTTCGTACACCATCCGCACCAGGTCCTCGCGCAGCACCTCGATGTCCTCGCCGTCGAGCCGCCCGCTGCTGAAGGTGGCCTCGGTGGAGCGGTCGACCTCGTTGCCCTCCGGGTCGAGGATCGACATGCCGCGCATCCGGGTGCGGACGCCGCTCAGCCGCTCCAGCAGGCCCATCCGGTCCACGACGTCGAGCGCGACACCGCGGATGTCCACGGCCTGGCCGCCGGGTCGCGGGCCCTCGGCGCGTTCGACGACGGTGGGCCGGAAGCCGTGGTGGCGCAGCCAGTGGGCGAGCACGGGTCCGGCGATTCCGCCGCCTGAGATGAGTACGGTCCGCATGGTGTTCCCCTTCGTCGTCACGGCTGTTCGTACGCTGTACGCAAGCTGACCGTACGACGCACGCACACCCCGCTCAACTGGGCAAACTGCCGCGCTGTACTAGTTCAGTTACCGGGCGGACCGGATCGCCGCTGCTACGCTCTGCACTAGTACAGGAGGGGAAGGCGGCGGAACGTGACGAAGGCCACAGGCGCAAGGGGCCCGGCGGGAGATCCGCCGTACCTCCGCATCGTCGCCGAGATCCGCAGGCGCATCGCCGAGGGCGAGCTCGGCCCCGGGGACCCGGTCCCCTCGACCCGGCGGATCGCGCGCGAGTGGGGGGTCGCGCTCGCCACCGCCACCAAGGCGCTGACCACCCTCCGTCTGGAGGGACTCGTCGAGACCCGGCCCCGGACCGGCACGGTCGTCGCCGGAACCACGACCGCTCCCCGGAGGCGTCCCTCACCCGCCCCGGACCCTGAAAGGGAGTTGAGCCTCGACCGCATCGTGCGGACCGCCGTCGACATCGCCGACGCCGAGGGGCTCGCCGCGCTCTCCATGCGCGGGATCGCGGCCCGGCTCGGGGTCGCGCCGATGTCGACGTACCGGTACGTTCCGAGCAAGGAGGACCTCGTCCTGCTCATGGCCGACGCGGCGTTCGGCGAGGAGTCCTACCCGGCCGAGGCGCCCGGGGACTGGCGCGCCCGCATCGAACTGAGCGGGCGGACCCTGTGGCGCCTGTACCGCAGGCACCCGTGGCTGGCACAACTCGGCTCCCTCACCCGCCCGTTGCTCGTGCCGAACCTGATGGTCCACGGCGAGTGGGTGCTGGGCGCGCTCGACGGGCACGGCCTCGACCCGGAGACGGTGTTCGACATCCACGTGCTGCTCTACAGCCACGTACAGGGTCTGGCGGCGCACCTGGAGACGGAGGCGCAGGCGGAGGCCACGACGGGCCAGTCGGAGGAGCAGTGGATGGACAGCCGCGCCGGCGCGCTCGGGGACCTCGTGGCCTCCGGCCGCTTCCCGGTGTTCGCCAAGGTCGTCGGCTCCTTCGAGGACGGCTACGACCTGCGGCTGGACAAGCTCTTCGAGTTCGGTCTGAGGGCCCTCCTGGACGGTCTGACCCCCGTCATCGAGGGGCGATGACGGGGGTCGGAGGGACCGGACGAATCAGCCGTGTCAGCCCTGGGTGAAGTAGCCCAGCAGGTCGGTGATCACGTGCGTCGGACCGCCCCAGGGGCCGTTGTAGACGCTGATCTTTCCGTCCCCGACCGGGGTCGTCACGTGGTTCGGGACCGTGACCCCCGGCAGGGTGTTGAGGCTGCTCGCGTCCGGACGGGCCGCCCCGAAGCCGTACGCCGTCAGGTAGCCCGCACCGGCGGACTCGGTCGCCGTCAGGTTCACGACGGCGCCCACCGCACCGGCCGGCACGCCCGCCGCCGTCGCGGTGGCGCCCGCGGCGAGCCTGCCCGTGTCCCGGGTGTCGGCCAGACGCTTCGGCACGACCGGCGTGAAGAGGGCCTTGCCTTCCTTGCCGTAGAAGCCCACCACGTCGACGACCAGGTGCGTCGAACCCCAGTGGTTGTAGAGGGTGATGGTGCCGTTCGGGCCGACCGGGACGATGACCTGGTTCGACTTGGCCTTGCCCGGCTCCGGGTTCAGGTTCGAGGTCGCCGGCCGCTTCGCCGGATCCGGGTACGCCGTCACGAACGTGCCGGCCGTCGTGTCCGTGCTGGTCAGGTTGAGCGCGACCGCACTCGCACCGGCCGGGATGCCGGCCGCGCCCGCGACCTTCACCGTACGGGTCTGACCGGCGCCCAGCGCGCCGCCCGCCTCACGGGTGTCCGCGAGCCGCGTCGGGCTGACCGGGCTGAACCTCTGCCCGATGTTCGGCTGGTAGTAGCCGACGAAGTCGACGATCACGTCGGCCCGGCCCGCGTTGAGCGTGAAGAACGCCTGCCCGAACTCACTGGCCGGGACCGTCACCGTGTTGGACACGGTGCCGCCCGCGCGGACGTTGAGGTTCGAGGTCGTCGGACGCTCCGTGTAGTACGGCGTCGCCGCGAGGAAGGCGTCCTGGGTGGCATGGGTGACGGTCACGTTGAGGACCACGGAGGCCATGGAGCCGGACATGACGTGCCCCGGCACGTTCAGGCCGACGGGCAGGTTCATTCCGTGCGGCACACCGGCCATCAGCGGGCCCGAGGTCCGCGTGTCCATCAGGCGGAACGGCTCGGTCGCCACGTACCCGGACGCCGCGTAGTCGACCTTGACCGGCTTGGTGACCTTGGACCGGGCGCCCTTGACGTCCACGAGGGACAGCGTCACCTGGTACTCGCCCGGCGTGTTGTAGGTGTGCCGGACGCTGCCCAGCTTGTCGTCCCGGGCGGACGTGGTGCCGTCACCGAAGTCCACGGTGACCGTCTCGACCGGCCACGGCGTCGCCGAGGCGGCCGTGTCGACGGCGACGGTGAGCGGCCTGGTGCGGTCGATCGGGTCGTCCGAGGTCGGCAGGACCGGCGCCGAGGCGAAGTTCGCGGTCAGCGGGACGGCCGGAGTCGCCTTGACCGGCTGCTCGGTGAAGACCCGCTTGCCGACGGCGTTGACCGCCGCGACCTTGATCACGTAATCGCCCGGCTTCGTGTACGCGTGCTGGGCGAGGCCGTGCGGCCCGGTGCCCTGCTTGGTGACGACCGGGGCCGTCCCGTCGCCGAAGTCGACCTCGTAGGTCATCGTGCTGGACCAGTTGCTGTTCGAGACGGCCTGGACCTCCACCGCGGTCCCGACCGGGGCGTACGTCCGGTCGACGGACATCCAGACCTGGCTCAGGCCGTCCTGGAGCTCGTAGGCACCGCGGTCGAGGTACCCGCCGTCCTTCCCGGTGTTGGGAGCACCTGGATCGTCGGCGGTCGGGTTGCCGTGGAAGTCGGTCGGCAGCACGCCCGGCGCCGTCGGGTCGGCGGAGTCGACGGTCAGGGAGCCCTCCCACGCGCCGATGTTGTCGGCCGTCGGGGTGACGATGTCGTGCGCGCCCTGACCGGTGGCCGCCTCGAAGGACGCCCGGTCCTTGTAGGTGGTGCCCGACCAGCTGTACGGGGCGTTGACGATCAGGTTGTAGTCGGCCTTCGTGCCCGTCGTCGCGCTCTGTGCCACCGAGATGCCGGGGCGCGGGTCGGGCGTCGCGCAGCTGCTCGCGCCCTGGGGCACGAGCACGTTGTTGAACACCCCTGAACCGGTGGAGGCCCCGTCCACGGCAATGATCGGCCCGCAGAAGTAGCCGTACACCGTGTTGTTGGTGACGACGGTGCCGGGCGCGTCGGCCGCGCTGACCGGCGACCCGGTGGAGCCCGAGAGCAGGTTGCGGCTGATCACGGTCCGCTGGGCACCGCCCTCGACCCGGATGCCGACCAGGTTGCCGCGGCTGACGCGCACGTCCGAGCTCGCCTCGCCGACCACGAGGGCGGCGCCCTTGGGCCGGGAGGCGCGGATCCGGTCGAGTTCGACGTCGCTGGAACGGCTCACCTGGACACCCCCGTGGGTGAACAGACCGCGGACCACGACGTGGGAGGCACCGCTGATCGCCAGGCGCTTGTACGGAGTCAGGTCCACCTGGAGCCCGCCCGCCGCCGGGTCGGCGGCGAAGGTGATCGGCTTCCCCGGATCTCCGGAGCGGTCGACGACGACGTCCTCGTCGTACTGCTTGCCCGGCTTGATCAGCACCGTCTGACCCGGCGCCACGGCCTTGGCCGCCGCCGAGATGGTGCAGTACGGGACGGCCTGCGTGCCGGACCCCGAGTCCGAGCAGTTCGAGCCGTCCTGATTGTTCACGTACAGATGGGCCGGAGCGCCGGCGGCGGCCGCAGCGCCGGCCGGAACTCCGAGGAGGGTGACGAGACCTGCGGTGAGCAGGGCCGTCGCACGAGTGGGACGCACCAGAAGGAATTCCTTCGCGAAGAGAAGACGTGGAGACACGAAGGACCCTGCGGCGCCGCACGACTGGTAGACGTCCTGTTCCCCCAGCGACAGTCGGGCGCACGCGACCCCCCGCGTACTCGGATCATCATCACACCGTCCGAAAGTCGATGTCACCCCCATCGACCTGCGACGGCTACGGCAACTCCGCCCGCACCGCCTCCCACGCGTCCACCGCCCCCGCCAGCGGATCGCCGTCCGCGAGGTGCGGACGTACGAGAACCAGCCAGGGGATCAGGAATTTGATGCGCCTCAGGTGCAGGATCTCCGCGGCCGGCAGGTCACGCCACATCCGACCCCGCGCGGCGGCCTGCGCCGGGGTCAGGTCGATCAGCGCCAGCAGCTCCCGGCACAGCTCCACCGGGTCGCCCCCGCGTTCAGGGCCCGGCCCCGGGCCGAAGGTGCGGATCAGGTAGCCGCGTACGTAGGCCACTTCGGGCGCCCTGACGAGGTCACTCGTCCCCTCGGCCCGTGCGCAGCGGTACACCGCGGCCAGCGCCACCCGGCCCCAGCGCAGCCGGATGCCGTCCGACAGGCCCTCGTCCTGCATGCGCGAGCCGGCCATGACGCGCAGGGCGCGCGGCGCGGGCTCGTCGAGCAGCGGCGGATCGGTGACCAGCCAGGCCTCCAGGTCGGCGAGCGCGTGCCCGTCGGGCGGTACGGAGGTGAGCACCTGACCGCGGCTGAGCAGCCCGACCACGGCCCCCGTGAGGCGGACCGTCGCGGTGTGCCCGGCGTCGAAGGAACCGACGGGCCGCCCGTACCGCTCGATCCCGCGCAGCCAGAGTCGGAGCTCCCCCACCGCGTAGACCTGCCCGGCCCGCGCGATCCCGCCGACGCAGCGGACGACGCAGACCCCGCCCGTGACGTCGGCCTCCTCGACGGAGTACACCTGCAGTTCGGCGAATGGCACCCCGACCCCCCTTCGGGTCGGAGGCTACCGGGCGCGGCTCAAGCCCCGGAGGGCTCCTCCAGGACGAGTCGGATCTCCGTGACCTCGTACCCCGCGCGGTCGAACGCGGCGGCCATCGGGGCGTTGACCGTGTCCGTGGTCGCGGTGATCCGCTCGGCGCCCTCGGAGGCGTGGAAGCGGGTGATCTCGGCCAGGATCTCGTCGATCAGGCCCCGGCCGCGCTGCTCCGGTACGACGCCCAGGTAGCCGACGTTGCGGTGGTACGGGGTCGCCGAGGGGATCGCCATGCCCGCGAGCGTGCCGTCCGGGAGGTCGGCCAGCCGCCACCAGGAGCGCTCGCCGGGGCAGTCGAGGTAGAACGCGACGTCCTCGCGGGCCAGTTGCTCCGCGTCCATCGACCGCAGCTCGGCCTGGGTGTGCAGGTCGAGGCTGCCCGAGGACAGCCGGGCGAAGGCGTCCAGGAACTCCTCGTCGGTGCCCTCGCGGAAGACGAGCCGACCGGTGGGCTCGGGGGCGCCGGCCTCCGGGGTCCACTCGTAGCGCAGCCGCTCGATCCCGCTCGTCAGGCCGACCGTGCCCGCGGCCTCCGTGCGCCAGGCGACCGCCGCGGCCAGCTCCGGGTCGGTGCGCCAGTCGCGGGGCAGCGACATGTTGTAGATCGGCAGGTTCCCGAAGGCGGCGTGGGCGGCGGCGAGCAGCCCGGCGGCGACGGCGGCCGGGTCGGCCACCGAGGTACGCACCTGGAGGCAGTCGAGGGCGACGGGCCGCTCGCTGTCGGCGCGCCCCCACCACAGGGCGCGGGCGAGGACCTCTCCGTCCTCGTCCTCGGCGAACCAGATCCACTCGGCGCGGAACCGGTTCTCGGCGAGCTCCTCACGGATCCGGTCGGCGGTCAGGGGGGCGACGGGGCCGTCGGCCGGGTAGGCGAGGGCGCGGTCGATGTCTGCGGGGTCTGCGGTGGCAGCGCGGAAGAGCATCCGGCGATGATCACACGACCGTATGGCGCCGGCCGGCGATTTACTCCTCGGGACAGGACGCCGACGGCCGGCCTCCCGGGAAGGAGACCGGCCGTCGGCCGTCGCGTCGTGCGTGCCGCTACGCCCAGGTGATCAGGCGGCGCGGGTGTTCCAGGACCGCCGCGATGTCGGCGAGGAACTTGGAGCCGAGTTCGCCGTCGATGAGGCGGTGGTCGAACGACAGGGCCAGGGTGGTGACCTGACGCGGCTTCACCTTGCCCTTGTGGACCCACGGCTGGAGCTTGATCGCGCCGACCGCGAGGATCGCGGACTCGCCGGGGTTCAGGATGGGCGTACCGGTGTCGACGCCGAAGACGCCGACGTTGGTGATGGTGATGGTGCCGTTCTGCATGTCGGCCGGGGAGGTCTTGCCGTCGCGGGCCGTGGCGACCAGCGAGGACAGGGACTCCGAGAGCTCGCCGAGCGTCTTGGCGTGGGCGTCCTTGATGTTCGGGACGATCAGCCCGCGCGGAGTGGCCGCCGCGATGCCCAGGTTGACGTAGTGCTTGAGCACGATCTCCTGGGCCGCCTCGTCCCAGGACGCGTTGACGTCCGGGTTGCGGCGGATGGCCACCAGGACGGCCTTGGCGATCAGGAGCAGCGGGTTGATCCGCAGACCGGCGAGGTCCGGGTCGTCCTTGAGCTCCTGGACCAGCTTCATCGTGCGGGTCACGTCGAGGGTGATGAACTCGGTGACGTGCGGCGCGGTGAAGGCGGAACCGACCATGGCCTGGGCGGTGACCTTGCGGACGCCCTTGACGGGGATGCGGGTCTCCCGCGCCGACGGCTCGACCGCGAGGGCCGGGGCCGGGGCGGCCTGGACGGTCTCGGCCGGAGCCTGCGCCGCCGCGGCGGCCGGTACGGCCTGCGGGACGATGGCCGCGGCGGCCGCCGCGTGGACGTCCTCACGGGTCACGACCCCGCCGTCGCCGGTGGGGACGACGGCCGCCAGGTCGATGCCGAGGTCCTTGGCGAGCTTGCGCACGGGCGGCTTGGCCAGCGGACGTTCGCCGGCCGGCTGCGCCGGGACCGCGGGGAGCACCGGGACGGCCGGGGCGGCCGCGGGAGCGGTGGCCGGAGCCGTGCCGTTCTGCGCGGGCGCACCCGCCACCGCCTTGCGCGGGCGGCGCTTGGTGGAGGCGGTGGAGACGCCGTAGCCGACCAGGACGGGCTGGCGCGCCTCGGCGGCCGGCTCCTCGGCGGCGGGCGCGGCGGCAACCGGGGCAGCGGCCGGGACGGCCTCCGCGGCCGGGGCCTCGGCGGCGGCGTCGCCACCGGCGGTCTGCACCGAGATGATCACCTGGCCGACGTCGACGGTGACGCCCTCCTCGAAGAGGAGCGCGTGCACGACGCCGTCGAAGGGGATCGGCAGCTCGACGGCCGCCTTCGCCGTCTCGACCTCGCAGACGACCTGCCCGTCGGTGACGGTGTCACCCGGCTGGACGTACCACTTGAGGATCTCGGCCTCGGTGAGGCCCTCGCCCACGTCGGGCATCTTGAATTCGCGGATGGTCATGAACGTGGCTCCTCAGTACGCCAGCGAGCGGTCGACGGCGTCGAGCACCCTGTCCAGGCCCGGCAGGTACTCGTCCTCCAGGCGGGCCGGCGGGTACGGGGCGTGGAAACCGCCCACGCGCAGCACCGGCGCCTCCAGGTGGTAGAAGCACCGCTCCGTGATGCGGGCGGCGATCTCCGCGCCCGTCCCCAGGAACACCGGAGCCTCGTGGACGACCACGAGCCGGCGGGTCTTCTCCACCGAGACCTGCAGCCCGTCGAAGTCGATCGGGGACATCGAGCGCAGGTCCACGACCTCCACCGACTTGCCCTCCTCGGCCGCGGCGGCCGCCGCCTCCAGGCAGACCTTCACCATCGGGCCGTAGGCCGCCAGGGTGACGTCCGAGCCCTCGCGCGCCACCCGCGCCTTGTGGAGCTCGTACGGGATGGCCTCGGTGTCGACCTCGCCCTTGTCCCAGTAGCGGCGCTTCGGCTCGAAGAAGATCACCGGGTCGTCGCTGAGGATCGCCTGCTGGAGCATCCAGTACGCGTCCGAGGCGTTCGACGGGGAGACCACCTTGAGGCCCGGCACGTGCGCGAAGAGCGCCTCGGGGGACTCGCTGTGGTGCTCGACCGCGCCGATGCCGCCCGCGTAGGGGATGCGCACGACGACCGGCATCTTGATCTTGCCGAGGGCACGCGCGTGCATCTTCGCGAGCTGCGTGACGATCTGGTCGTACGCGGGGAAGACGAACCCGTCGAACTGGATCTCCACGACCGGCCGGTAGCCGCGCAGGGCCAGGCCGATGGCGGTGCCGACGATGCCGGACTCGGCGAGCGGGGTGTCGATGACCCGCTCCTCGCCGAAGTCCTTCTGCAGGCCGTCGGTGATCCGGAAGACACCGCCCAGCTTGCCGACGTCCTCGCCCATGATCAGGACCTTCGGGTCCTGCTCCAGGGCCTTGCGCAGCGATTCGTTGAGCGCCTTCGCGATCGACATCTTCTCGACAGCCATCAGTGACCCTCCTCGAAGGACGCGAGGTAGGCGGCGAACTGGGCGCGCTCCTCGTCGACGAGCGCGTGCCCGTCCGCGTAGACGTTCTCGAAGATCGCCATGGTGTCGGGGTCGGGCATGGCGCGCACGACCTCGCGCACCCGCTTGCCCAGGGTCTCGCTCTCCGCCTCCAGCTCCTCGAAGAACGCCTCGTCGGCGCCCCCGGAGGCCAGCAGGTGGGCCTTCAGGCGCAGGATCGGGTCCTTGGCCTCCCAGGCCACCGTCTCCTCGTCCCGCCGGTACTTCGTCGGGTCGTCGGAGGTGGTGTGCGCGCCCATGCGGTACGTGAACGCCTCGACCAGGGTCGGTCCCTCTCCGCGGCGGGCCCGGTCCAGCGCCCAGCGGGTGACCGCGAGGCAGGCGAGGACGTCGTTGCCGTCGACGCGGACGCCCGGGAAGCCGAAGCCCTGGGCGCGCTGGTAGAGCGGTACGCGCATCTGGCGCTCGGTGGGCTCGGAGATCGCCCACTGGTTGTTCTGGCAGAAGAACACCACGGGCGAGTTGTAGACGGCGGAGAAGTTGAAGGCCTCCATCACGTCGCCCTGGCTGGAGGCGCCGTCGCCGAAGTAGGCGATGACCGCGGAGTCCGCGCCGTCCTTGGCCACACCCATCGCGTAACCGGTCGCGTGCAGCGTCTGCGAGCCGATGACGATCGTGTAGAGGTGGAAGTTGTTGCTGTTCGGGTCCCAGCCGCCGTGGTTCACACCGCGGAACATGCCGAGGAGGTTGGTCGGGTCGACGCCGCGACACCAGGCCACGCCGTGCTCGCGGTACGTCGGGAAGACGTAGTCGTCGCCGCGGAGCGCCCGGCCGGAGCCGATCTGCGCGGCCTCCTGGCCGAGGAGCGAGGCCCACAGGCCCAGTTCGCCCTGACGCTGGAGTGCGGTCGCCTCACCGTCGAAGCGGCGGGTGAGCACCATGTCGCGGTACAGCCCGCGCAGGTCCTCGGTGGTGATGTCGGCGACGAAGGAGGCGAACTCGGCGTTCGCCGCGTCGTCGACGCGAACCCCTTCGGGCGTCAGCAGCTGTACGAGCTGAGGTTCAGCGTCCTGCGTCTGCGCGGTGGCAGCGGCGGGCTTCGCGGCGCTTGCCGCGCCTGCCGCCCGCTTGGTGCCGCTGCTGCGTCGCGGCTTGCGCGCGGCAGTGCTCTCCACGGTCACTTGGTGCTCCTCCGTCGGTCCGGCACCCGGGTTCTCCGGGGTCCAGTGCGGCTCACCCGGATCCGTACCAGCGCACGGGGTGGGTGCGCTTCACGTACGGGATCAAGGCGTGACAGGTGCCCCGGCGAGTGCCCTGCGCAATGCACGTTACCCAGTGCGCCGCATAACTGCGAAACCCCGTTTGACCTGCGTTTTTGCTTGGATTTCCAAGTAAATCCGCAGTGGCGGGAACAACCACTGGTCACAGCCTTGCAGGGGCCGGGAACAACGGCACGTTATCCCGGGTAACTCCGGCAGGGAAGGGGTGAGTGTGTGAAACTGACTTCGTGCGCGAAGACGGAAAAATCAAGGTATTCCTCCTGGACGACCACGAAGTGGTACGTCGGGGTGTCCATGAGCTCTTGTCGGTCGAAGAGGACATCGAGATCGTCGGCGAAGCCGGTACGGCGGCGGACGCCCTGGTCCGCATCCCGGCCACCCGCCCGGACGTGGCCGTGCTCGACGTACGCCTCCCGGACGGCAGCGGCGTGGAGGTGTGCCGGGAGGTGCGCTCCCAGAACGAGGACATCAAGTGCCTGATGCTCACCTCGTTCGCCGACGACGAGGCGCTGTTCGACGCGATCATGGCCGGGGCCTCGGGTTACGTCCTCAAGGCGATCCGCGGGAACGAACTGCTCAGCGCCGTCCGCGACGTGGCGGCGGGCAAGTCCCTGCTGGACCCGGTGGCCACCGCCCGGGTGCTGGAGCGGCTGCGCGACGGCAAGAACGGCAAGGGCGACGACCGCCTGGCCAACCTCACCGAGCAGGAGCGCAAGATCCTCGACCTGATCGGCGAGGGCCTGACCAACCGCGTCATCGGAGAGCGGCTGCACCTGGCCGAAAAGACGATCAAGAACTACGTCTCCAGCCTGCTCTCCAAGCTGGGCATGGAGCGCCGCTCCCAGGCCGCGGCCTACGTGGCCCGTCTCCAGGCCGAGAAGCGGAACTGACCCCTCGCGGTCGGCCCTCGGCCGGTCACACGACGTGACGCCCCGCCGGCCCGTGGATTCCACGGGCGGGCCGTTCCATTCGGGACCAACGTCCCCGATCATGGGGGCGGCCTCCTCTTTCCGGCACGCTGTCGGTACCCGAGAGTGGGGGCATGTCACCGGAGGAACTCCACGCCATCGAACTGCTGCGCCAGGTGCCTTACGGCCGGGTCGCCACCAGCATGCGCGCGCTGCCCTTCCTCGCCCTCGCCCGCCACATCGTGGTGGACGGCAGGGTCGTCCTGAGAATGCACGCCGGCTTCGGCCATCACCAGGCCTGCAACGGCAGTGTGGTCGCCTACGGGGCGGACAACTTCAATTCCCGGGACCCCCGACTGTGGTCGGTGCAGTTCACCGGAACGGCCCGGATCGTCGAGCCGACCACGGCCGAACTGGAGCTTTTCGGTCCGGGTCCGCATTTCGTGGACGGAGAGGTCTTCGACCCCGTCTACATGCGCATCGAACCCCAGTTCGTGACCGTGCACTCGCTCGCCGGGAATCCGGACCGCGAATACCAGCACGCCCTCTGAACGCGCCGGCGTCCCCGCCTCCGGGTCCGGTTCCCGGGACTCCGCTATTGCGGATCGCTCACCGGGCCCGAGCCGCCGCCCTCGCTCTTCGTCGGCGTGGGCGGCGTCGGCGACGGGGTGGTCTTCGACGGCGTGGGCGACGGCGAAGTGCTCTTGGACTCCGAAGGGGACGGCGAGGCCGACGCCGACGGGGTGGTCGACGGGGTGCTGCTCGGCGTCCGGCTGCGCGTCGGGGCGAGCGAGGACTCGTTGAACGAGGGCGTGTTCTCCGGAGTCTGCTGCGACGGCGGGTTCGCCGACGCCCCGGGGGTGTTCTGCTGGCCGCCGGGCGAGCTCTGCTGGGTGACGGGGGCGTTTCCGCCCTCCTTCTTGGTCACGTTGTTGACGGCGTAGGCCACGCCGCCCGCGACCGCGATGATCGCCAGCACCGCGAAGAGCCACATCTTCCAGCGACCGCCGCCGCGGTCCTCGTAGCCGTCGTAGCCCCGGCCCGAGATGCCCGGACCACCGCCGGGGAAGGCGGAGCCGTCGTCCGGGTTCAGCCCCGGCACCATCGGCTGCTGGAACTGCGAGGTCATCGCGTTCGCGGCGTAGGCCGGCCGGCCGCCCGTGCCGCCCACGGGCATGGCCGTGGTCCGGTCCGCGCCGCCGCGGCCGTGCGGCAGCGCCATGGTGACCGGGCCCGTGTTCCAGGTGCCGGTGCCCGGGCCCTGGTCGTGCAGCATCTGGAGCGCGTACTGGACCAGCCCGCGCATCTCCTCGGCGCTCTGGAACCGGTCGTCCGGGTCCTTCGCGAGGGAGCGCATGACCAGACCGTCGAGCTCCGGCGGGATGTTCTGACCCTCCGGCAGCTGCGAGGGCGGCACCGGGGCGTCCTGCACGTGCTGGTAGACCACCGACAGCGGCGTCTCGCCGGTGAAGGGGGGCCGCAGCGCGAGGAGTTCGTACAGCAGGCAGCCGGTCGCGTACAGGTCGGAGCGGTGGTCCACGGCCTTGCCGAGGGCCTGCTCCGGCGACAGGTACTGCGGGGTGCCCATGACCATGCCGGTCTGGGTCATCGTCGACTGCGCACCGTGCAGGGCGCGGGCGATGCCGAAGTCCATCACCTTGACCGCGCCCGCGTCCGTGATGATCACGTTCGCGGGCTTGATGTCACGGTGCACGATGCCGTGCTGGTGCGAGTACGCGAGCGCCTCGAGCACGCCCGAGACGATGATGAGCGCCTGCTCGGGGCCCGGGGCGTCGGCGCTGATCAGCAGGTCGCGGATGGTGCGGCCCTCGACCAGCTCCATCACGATGTAAGGGACGGTGTTCGGGCCGACCCGGTCCTCGCCCGAGTCGTACACGGCGACGACGGCGTGGTGGTTCAGTCCGGCGACGGACTGCGCCTCGCGCGTGAAGCGGGCCTTGGACACGGGGTCCTCGGCCAGGTCGGCGCGGAGCAGCTTGACGGCGACGGTGCGGCCCAGGCGTACGTCCTCGGCGGCGAACACCTCGGCCATGCCGCCGCGGCCGAGCCGGTGCGTCATCCGGTAACGGCCGTCTCCCACCAGGCCGCCGGCGCCCCAGTGCTCAGGACCATCGGTCATCCCGGCGCCGTTTCCCTCGGGTTCGGGTGCCATCAGTCCTCGCCGTCGTCTCTCTTGGCCGCTGCTGGGCGGTAGTCCTCTTCTTTGTGCTCCGATGAACGCTACAGCCTCGAACCCGGTCACCGTTCGGACAAGTCGTCCTGTGGCAGGCCGGTCACAGAACGGGCCACTGGCTTGACTGGTGCTTGCCCTCCGGCAGACTGGGCCAGACATCGGCAGCTCGAGGGGAAGCAACAGTCATGAGCCAGGACGGCACTCAGGGCCGGTACGCAGGCGGTTCCCTGGCCCGTGGCCGTTACCAGCTACGGGATTTGCTCGGCGAGGGCGGCATGGCCGCGGTGTACCTCGCGTACGACACGGCGCTCGACCGCCAGGTGGCCATCAAGACCCTGCACACGGAGCTGGGACGCGAGCAGTCCTTCCGCGAGCGGTTCCGGCGCGAGGCCCAGGCTGTAGCGAAACTGTCGCACACCAACATCGTCTCGGTCTTCGACACGGGTGAGGACGAGTTCGAGGGCTCGCTCATGCCGTACATCGTCATGGAGTACGTGGAGGGGCAGCCGCTCGGCTCCGTGCTCCAGGCGGACATCGCGCAGTACGGGGCGATGCCGGCGGACAAGGCGCTGAAGGTGACGGCCGACGTGCTGGCCGCCCTGGAGACCAGCCACGACATGGGGCTCGTCCACCGCGACATCAAGCCCGGCAACGTGATGATGACCAAGCGCGGCGTGGTCAAGGTCATGGACTTCGGCATCGCCCGTGCCATGCAGTCGGGGGTCACCTCGATGACGCAGACCGGCATGGTCGTCGGCACCCCGCAGTACCTGTCGCCCGAGCAGGCGCTGGGTCGCGCGGTCGACGCCCGCTCCGACCTGTACTCGGTCGGCATCATGCTCTTCCAGCTGCTGACCGGGCGGATCCCGTTCGACGCGGACTCACCGCTGGCCATCGCGTACGCCCACGTGCAGGAGGAGCCGGTCGCTCCGTCCTCCATCAACCGCTCGGTGACCCCGGCGATGGACGCACTGGTGGCGCGCTCGCTCAAGAAGAACCCGAACGAGCGCTTCCCCTCCGCGGCCGCCATGGCGGACGAGATCGCCCGGGTGCTGTCGGCCGGGCAGACCGGGGCTCCGGTCATCGTCCAGGGCCTCGGTCCCACGAACAGCGGCGCGGGCGTCGGCTCGGCCGTGTTCCCGCCGCTGGACTCCGGCTTCCAGGCCCCGCCGCAGTCGGTGCAGCAGCCGTACCAGGCGCCGCAGACGGCCTCGCCGTACGGCCCGCCGACCCCGGCTCCGCAGCCGCAGACGCAGGGGGGCTACGCGTACCCGCACACGCCCCCGCCGCAGCAGTACGCGGCGCCGACCCCGCCGCCGTACACGATCTCGCCCTCGCAGTCCCAGTCGGGCGCGGGCGCCGGCTCGGGCGGCGGCAAGAGGAACATGCCGGTGGTCGTGGGCGCCATCGCCGTGGCCATGCTGGCGATCGGCGGCCTGATCGCGGTGATCGTCTCGAACGGCGACGACGACAAGAAGGACGCCAAGAACGTCGCGTCGCAGGGCACCTCCAGCGCCCCCTCCACCGTTCCCTCCGCCAAGGCCAGCACCAAGGGGCCGGACCCCTCGCGCACGATCGACCCGAAGCTGTGCAAGGAGCCGGTGAAGAGCTTCAGCGACGCCGGCAAGTACTCGGCGCCCGACCTGCGGTACAAGGACCTGAGGTCGGTCAAGGAGTGCATCCAGGCCTCGGGCGGCAAGTACGAGGTCGTCTACAAGGACGAGGCCGTGTACGGCAAGGACCAGGTGCTCGAACAGAACCCGCGCCCCGGGGACAAGATCGACAAGGAAGGCACCCAGTACACGCTGACCGTGTCGAGCGGCAAGCCGGAGTAGCCCACGCGTAGGTGACACTGCTCCACACCGGCATCCCGGGCACCCCGTTGGGGCGCCCGGGATGCCGCTTTTGTCCCGCTATGTAAATCTGAGCGCAGCGCGTATCGGCACACGATCGCGCGCTCGATCCGCGCGCTCGATCCGCATGCTCGGGACGGGAGGGGCACCCCGTGATCCTTGGCTTCCGCCCGACCCGCTGGGCGGCCTGTGCCGCACTGGCCGCCGCCGCGCTCGCGCCCACCGCCCCCGCGTACGCCTGGCCCCTCCCCGCGGCCCCGCGCACCGCCCCCGCCACCGAACCCGCCCCCGCGGACGAGCCGTTCGAGGAGCTGGCCGGCTCCGCCGCCGGGGCCGGGCGGGAGCGACCCGGCAGGCCGCCCGGTGAGCCCGCCGACCCGGAGCTGACGGTGGCCTCCCGCCCCCTGCCGGCCCGCCCGCGGACCGAGCGGACGCCGCCGGCGCCACCACCGCCGCCGCCACCGCCACTGGCCGTGCCGACCCCGCCCTCGGCCGTCAGGGCGCTGGGCACCGAGCCGAACGAGCGGGCCGCCGATCTGGCCGCGCACATACTGCCGCTCGGGACCGGGTTCGCCCTGATGGGACTTGGTCTGGGCTACCTCGGAGTGCGGCTGCGGCGCAGCGCCTGAAGGGCCGGAACCACGACCGGGGGTTGTTGCCGTGCATGAACATACTCGGTATACATACTGAGTATGTCGATCCGTCACGGGCTGCTGGCCCTGCTCGAACGGGGCCCCAGGTACGGCTCCCAGCTGCGCACCGAGTTCGAATCCCGCACCGGCTCCACCTGGCCGCTCAACGTCGGCCAGGTGTACACCACCCTCGCCCGCCTCGAACGCGACGGCCTCGTCGCACCCGACGGCGAGGACTCCGCCGGACACACCCTCTACGCCATCACCGACACGGGCCGCACCGAACTGCGCGAGTGGTACGAGCGCCCCGTCGACCGCACCAACCCGCCCCGCGACGAGCTGTCCATCAAGCTCGCCATGGCCGTCGGCGCCCCCGGCGTGAACATCCGCGCCGTCATCCAGTCCCAGCGGCACGCCACCATCAAGGCGATGCAGGACTACACCCGGCTCAAGGCCACGGCACTCGCCGCGATCGAGAGCGGACAGTCCCGCGAACGCGACGACGTGGCCTGGCTGCTCGTCCTGGAACAGCTGATCTTCCAGACCGAGGCCGAGGCCCGCTGGCTGGACCACTGCGAAACCCGGCTGGTCCGGCTCTCCCTGCCGGCCGAACGGAGAGCCGCACAACCGGGACCGCACCAGGCCGCCACGCCCCACGCCGACGAGGGCTCCGGGGCCGAGGCCCCTGACCCGGCCCCGACCTCGGCCTCGACCTCGGCCTCGACCCCGGACCCGACCGCCACCGCACGGCCCCGTACCGCCCGCACCCGGCGGGGCTGAACCACCGTTCCAAGGGGGGAACCCTCATGTCCGAACTGCACCATTCCCGGCAACCCGTACTCCAGTTGGACCGGCTCGTCCGCACCCACGGCAGCGGCACCACCGAGGTGCACGCCCTGCGCGGCATCGACCTGTCCGTGTACCCGGGTGAACTCGTCGCCGTCATGGGCCCGTCGGGCTCCGGAAAGTCCACGCTGCTCACCCTCGCGGGCGGCCTCGACACCCCGACCAGCGGCCGTGTGATCGTCGAGGGCACCGACATCACCACCGCGAGCCGCAAGCAGCTGGCCGCACTGCGCCGCCGCAGCATCGGCTACGTCTTCCAGGACTACAACCTCATCCCGGCGCTCACCGCCGCGGAGAACGTGGCCCTGCCCCGCGAACTCGACGGCGTCTCCGCCCGCAAGGCCCGCGTCTCCGCGCTCGCCGCGCTGGAGGAGATGGGCCTGGGCGCGCTCGCCGACCGCTTCCCCGACGAGATGTCCGGCGGTCAGCAGCAGCGCGTGGCCATCGCCCGCGCCCTGGTCGGCGACCGCCGCCTCGTCCTCGCCGACGAGCCCACCGGCGCCCTCGACTCCGAGACCGGCGAGTCCGTGCTGGGCCTGCTGCGCTCCCGCTGCGACGCGGGCGCGGCCGGGATCCTCGTCACGCACGAGCCGCGGTTCGCCGCCTGGGCCGACCGCGTGGTCTTCCTCCGCGACGGCAGCGTGATCGACCAGACCCTGCGCAGCGGGGCCGACTCCCTGCTCTCCGGGCGGGCGGCCGCCCAGTGACCTCCTCGCTCCAAGGCTGGTACCACTCCTGGGTCGCGGCGCTGCGCATCGCCCGCCGCGACGCCTGGCGCGCCAAGGGCCGCAGCTCCCTCGTCCTGGCCATGCTCGCCCTGCCGATCATCGGGGTGAGCGCGGCCGACCTCACGCTGCGCAGCGCCCAACTCTCCCCCGATCAGGCCGTCACCCGTCGCATCGGCGCCGCCGACGCCCGCGTGGCCTCCTCGAACATGGGCGTGCCCATTTACCAGAAGCCCGACGGCTCCAGCTACGCACCCGTCGGCGGCTTCAAGGACTACGACGGCGGGTCCCGACCCGAGGAGGGCGGCCCGGATCCGGTGAAGCCGGCGCTCCCGGCCGGCGCCGAGGCCGTCAAGGACTCCACCGCCTACTCCAAGGTCCGCACCCGGCACGGGCTGCTCGACACGGAGCTGCGCGAACTCGACACGAACAGCCCGCTGACGGCCGGCCTGATCACCGTCGACCACGGCCGGCTGCCCGGTACCGCGGGCGAGGTCGCCGTCACCACGGCCTTCCTGAAGAACTCCGGCTACTCGGTCGGCTCCTCGGTCACCCCGCGCGGCTCGAACTCCTCGTACGTGATCGTCGGAGCCTACGAACTGCCCGGCGAGCTCAGGAAGGAAGAGGTCCTCGCCCCGCCCGGGACCCTCCTCGCCCCGCTCGACGCGGTCCTCAAGGCCTCCGGAGCATCCGGGCTGCACCCCCAGGACTCGTATCTGGTCCGGGTCGGCGGCGATGGTTTCACGTGGAACATCGTCAAGGAGGCCAACGCCAAGAGCCTGGTCGTCGTCTCCCGCGCCGTCGCCCTCGACCCGCCGGCCGACTCCGACGTCCCGCTGTACCAGCAGGAGCCGAAGGAGCAATTCGAACTCGGCACCGGCGGCTCCCCCGTCGAACTGGCCACCGCTGCCACCGTCGTGGGCCTCGCGATGCTGGAGATCTGCCTGCTCGCCGGACCCGCCTTCGCGGTCGGCGCCCGGCGCTCGCGCCGCCAGCTGGGCCTGGTCGGCGCCAACGGCGGCGACCGGCGCCACATCCGCGCGATCGTGCTCTCCGGCGGCCTGGTCATCGGAGCCGTGGCCGCCGTCGTCGGCACCGCCCTCGGCGTGGCACTCACCGTCGCGCTCCGGCCGGTCCTGGAGGACTACCTCGGCGCCCGCTTCGGCGGTTTCGTCCTGCGGCCGCTGGAGCTGAGCGGCATCGCCCTGCTCGCCGTGGTGACCGGGCTGCTGGCCGCGGTCGTCCCGGCCGTCACGGCCTCCCGGCAGACCGTGCTGGCCTCGCTGACCGGCCGCCGCGGGATCCGCCGCGCCAACCGGGTCCTGCCCGTCCTCGGCCTGATCGCCGTCGCGGGCGGCGCCGCGATCGCCCTGTACGGCACCACCGCGCGGATGAGCCCCACCGTGGTCGCGGGCGGCAGCGCCATCGCCGAGCTCGGCGTCGTCGCCCTCACCCCGGTCCTGGTCGGCCTGTTCGGGCGGTTCGGACGGTGGCTGCCGCTGTCACCGCGACTCGCCCTGCGTGACGCCGTGCGCAACCGGGGGCGTACGGCCCCCGCAGTGGCAGCCGTACTGGCCGCCGTCGCGGGAAGCGTCGCGGTGGCCACGTACGAGCACAGCCAGGACGTGCAGAAACGACACGAGTACGTGGCCAAACTGCCGCAGGGCACGGGGCTGTTGCAGACCTCGTCGAACAGCGCCCACAAGGAGGTGCCCGCCCTGCGCGAGGCCCTCGCCAAGCAGATCCCGCTGACCCAACGGGCCGACGTCGACCGCCTCGTCGTCGGCAAGCCGGGCTGCGAGTCGTACTCCGCGGAACCGGGCTGCGGCCGGGTCGAGATCATCGCTCCGAAAGAACAGCGCTGCCCGTTCGACGAAGCCCCGAACGGGCCCGCCTCCTTCTCCCCGCAGCAGGCGAAGGAACTGCGCCAGGACTGGCGGTGCAAGCGGGACGAGTACAACGCCCAGCAGGAAGTCGTCGTGGCCGACGAGAAGCTGCTCTCCGTCCTGGCCGTGACCGATCCGGGCTCGGTGGCCGCCCTCAAGGCCGGACAGGCCGTCTCCTTCGACAAGCGCAACGTCAAGGACGGCAAGCTGACCCTGCGGATCGTCACCGACCCGAAGGCCTCCAGTGGCTTCGGCAAGCCCGGCGAGGAGCTGCCGGGCGAGGACAGGGTCCTCCCCGTCCACCAGGCGCCCGACGGCGCCCAGGGCTGGGGCATCCACGTGGTCCTGCCCACGGCGGCCGTCAAGGCCACCGGGCTGGCCACGGCACCGTTCGGCTCCTACTTCAGCCTCGACGGGACGCCGACCAGCGAGCAGAAGCAGAAGATCGACGGGGAGATCGACCGGATGGGCGCGGACGCGTCCGTGCGCATCGAGGCGGGCTACCAGGGCGACGACAGCCTCACCCTGCTCGCCCTCACCGTCTTCGCCGGCCTGGTCACCATCGGCGCGGCCGGCATCGCCACCGGCCTCGCCCAGGCCGACGCCGAGGCCGATCTGAAGACCCTGGCGGCGGTGGGCGCGGCGCCGCGGGTGCGGCGCACGCTCAGCGGCTTCCAGTGCGGGCTGATCGCCCTGATGGGCGTGGTCCTGGGCTCGGCGGCCGGAATCCTCCCCGCGGTCGGGCTGCGGCTCACCCAGGAGCGGGAGCTGGAGCGCCTCTACGAGTACGGGCTCGCCAGGGGCTACACGTCGGTGGAGGACATCCCGTACGTGCCGATCTCGGTGCCGTGGGAGACCCTCGGCGGCCTGCTGGTCCTGGTCCCGCTGGGCGCGGCGCTGTTGGCCGCACTGGTCACCCGCTCGAACGGCGCGCTGGCCCGGCGGGCCGCAGGCTGATCTCGTGCCCCCGTACAGGGTGGATCACGCTCGTACGGGGGCACACGTCTGCTGACGAAGGTGTGCGAGAGAATGAACGGCATGGAGATGCCGAGGAGTGAACGGTCGCAGGACAGCCCCCCGCACGTCATGATCGTGGGACAGGACGGGATGGCGGTCGGCGGCGCCGATGACGAGTCGCGCGAGGTCCCGGTGACGGAGATGGTCGAACAGCCCGCCAAGGTCATGCGGATCGGCAGCATGATCAAGCAACTCCTGGAAGAGGTACGCGCAGCGCCTCTGGACGAGGCGAGCCGGGTCCGGCTCAAGGACATCCATGCCGCCTCGGTGAAGGAGCTGGAGGACGGCCTGGCTCCCGAGCTCGTGGAGGAACTGGAGCGCCTGTCGCTGCCGTTCACCAACGAGGCCATTCCCTCGGAGGCGGAACTGCGCATCGCGCAGGCGCAGTTGGTCGGTTGGCTGGAGGGCCTCTTCCACGGCATCCAGACGGCCCTGTTCGCGCAGCAGATGGCGGCGCGGGCCCAACTGGAACAGATGCGCCGGGCCCTCCCGCCGGGAGCCCCGACGGACGACGAGGACGGCCACGGCGCGATCCGCTCGGGCCCGTACCTCTAGTCCCCGACGGCCGCCCGAACAAAGGCGGGTTCCCCACTCCCAGGAGCGCGGAACCCGCCTTCCCCTTTCCCCGGCCCCATTCCAGCCCCGGCGGCGTTTGAGGCACGGGGTCCGGGGCGGAGCCCCGATCTTTGAGCCGAACCGAACAGACGGCAGCCAAATCCAGCCCCGCCGGCGATTGAGGCGCCCGGGTGCGGGGGCCGCGCCCACGAATCGGCGGATAAGCCCCCCATAAGCGCGGCTCCCCGCCAGGGACACGGTCGCCGCATACTCAGGGGCATGACCTACGACGCGATCGTCCTGGCAGGCGGCGCCGCGCAGCGACTCGGCGGGGCCGACAAGCCCGCGCTGAGCGTCGGCGGCCGCACCCTCCTCGACCGCGTCCTCGACGCCTGCGAGGGCGCCCGCACCACCGTGGTCGTCGGCGGCCGCCGGACCACGACGCGCCCGGTGCACTGGGCCCGTGAGGAACCGCCGGGCGGCGGCCCGGTCGCCGCACTGGACGCCGGGCTCCGCCGGACCACCGCCGAGCTGGTCCTCGTACTCTCCGCCGACCTGCCGTTCCTGGACCGCGACACCGTACGGGCGCTCCTCGACGGGGTCGGAGCCGCCGAGGGGGCACTGCTGCGGGACCCGGACGGCAAGGACCAGCCCCTGGTCGCCGCCTACCGGGCGGAGCCGCTGCGCCGTGAGCTCGCCCTGCTCGCCACCGAGCACGGCCGCCTGACAGGGCTCCCGCTGCGCGGACTCACCGCCGAACTGGACCTCACCCGCCTCACGGCGCCGCAGCCGCTCGCCTCCTTCGACTGCGACACCTGGGACGATCTCGCCGCCGCCCGGGCCCGGATCAGGGAGCATGGAACCGTGCTGGACCAATGGATCACCGCCGTCAAGAACGAGCTGGGCATCGACCTCTCCGTCGACACCAAGACCCTGCTCGACCTCGCCCGTGACGCCGCCCACGGCGTCGCCCGGCCCGCCGCTCCACTGACCACCTTCCTCGTCGGTTACGCGGCCGCCCAGGCCGAGGCCACCGGCGCCGACCCCGCCCAGGCCGTCGCCGAGGCCTCCCGCAAGGCCGCCGATCTGGCGCTGCGCTGGGCCGCCGAGGCGCAGACCGACGAACAGAACGGCTCCGGATGACCCCCACCGACGCCGACCACGCCCTCGACCAGGCACTGGCCCTGGTCAGCCGCAGCGCCCCCGACCACGGCCCCGGCCCCGGCCCCGGCGGCCCCGGCGGCCCCGGCGGGTCCGGCCACCGCGCCACCCCCTGGCCGGCGGCCCGGGAGGCCGCCGTCCGCGCCGGGAACGGTGCCCGGGCCCGCACCCACCGGGTGCCCCTCGCCGACGCCCTCGGCGAGGTGCTGGCCGGGCCCCTGGACGCCCTGGCCGACCTGCCGTCCTTCGACACCTCGGCCATGGACGGCTGGGCCGTCGCCGGCCCCGGCCCCTGGACCGTCCGCGGCGGCGCCGAAGTCCTCGCCGGGACCGGCCTGCCCGAGCCCCTCGCGGACGGCGAGGCCGTACGGATCGCCACCGGCGCCCGTATCCCGGCCGACGCCACCGCCGTCATCCGCAGCGAGCACAGCCGCGAGTGCGGCAGCCAGCTCTTCGCCGAGCGGACCGTCGTCACCGGCCAGGACATCCGACCGCGTGGCCAGGAGTGCCGCTCGGGCGACCTGCTGCTGCCTGCCGGCTCCCTGGTCACCCCGGCCGTGCTCGGGCTCGCCGCGGCCGCCGGGTACGACGAGCTGACCACCCGGCCCCGGCCCCGCGTGGAGATCCTCGTGCTCGGCGACGAGCTGCTCACCGAGGGGCTCCCGCACGACGGCCTGATCCGCGACGCCCTCAGCCCCATGCTCGCGCCCTGGCTCACCCGGCTCGGCGCCGAGGTCGTCTCCACCCGGCGGCTCGGCGACGACCCCGCCGGGGTCGAGGCCCTGCTGAAGGCGGTCACCACCTCCACCGCCGACCTCATCGTCACCACCGGCGGCACCGCCTCCGGGCCCGTGGACCACGTCCACCCCGTCCTGGAGCGCGCTGGCGCCGAACTCCTCGTCGACGGGGTCGCCGTCCGCCCGGGCCATCCGATGCTGCTGGCCCGCATCGGCGACCGGGCCGACGGACGCCACCTGGTCGGGCTGCCCGGGAACCCCCTCGCCGCGGTCTCCGGGCTGCTGACCCTCGCCGAACCGCTGCTGCGCGCCCTCGCGGGCCGCCGCCGGCGCCCCCGCTACACGGCGACGGTCGAGGGCGACGTACCGGGCCACCCGTTCGACACCCGGCTCGTCCCGGTCATGCTGGGCGACGAGCACGCGGTGCCGCTGCGCTACCACGGCCCCGCGATGCTGCGCGGTGTGGCGGCCGCCGACGCGCTGGCCGTCGTACCGCCCAAGGGCGCGCGGTCCGGGCAGGAACTGGAGATCCTGGACCTGCCCTGGGCCTCGGGGGGATGTTTCACGTGAAACTGCACGGCCACGACGCCATGGCCCGTGGCGCCGAAGAGAAACTCGCCGCCCAGCGCATCAGAATGCCCAAGCGCACCGTCGAGAAGCCCTTGCGACAGGTGTCCAAACGCCTGCTGATGGCCCTGGGCGTGATGGCCCTGACGGTCCTGATCGTGTGGCTGGACCGCGGCGGCTACCACGACAACGCCAACGAGACCGTCGACTTCCTCGACTGCGTCTACTACGCCACCGTCACCCTGTCGACGACCGGATACGGCGACATCGTCCCGTACAGCGACAGTGCGCGGCTGATCAACATCCTGCTGATCACCCCGCTGCGCGTACTGTTCCTGATCATCCTGGTCGGCACCACCCTGGAAGTCCTCACGGAGCGGACGAGGGAAGAGTGGCGGCTGAACCGCTGGAGGAAGAACTTGCGTGACCACACGGTCGTCGTCGGCTTCGGCACCAAGGGCCGCTCCGCCCTGCAGACGCTGCTGGCCACCGGACTCCCCCGGGATCACGTCGTCATCGTCGATCCCAGCGCCAAGGTGATCGACACGGCCAACGCGGAGGGATTCACCGGCGTGGTCGGCGACGCCACCCGCTCCGACGTACTGCTGCGCGCCGAGCTGCAGAAGGCCCGTCAGATCATCATCGCCACCCAGCGGGACGACACCGCCGTACTGGTCACGTTGACGGCCCGTCAGCTCAACCGGGGCGCGAAGATCGTCGCCGCGGTCCGCGAGGAGGAGAACGCGCCGCTGCTGCGCCAGTCCGGCGCCGACGCCGTCATCACGAGCGCGAGCGCGGCCGGCCGCCTGCTGGGCCTCTCCGTCCTCAGCCCGAGCGCGGGCACCGTGATGGAGGACTTGATCCAGCAGGGCAGCGGCCTCGACCTCATCGAACGGCCCGTGAAGAAGGCCGAGGTGGGCAAGTCCGTACGGGAGACCCCCGACCTGGTGGTGAGCGTGCTGCGCGGGCACCGGCTGCTGCCCTACGACGATCCGCACGCGAGCCCGCTCCAGCTGACGGACCGTCTCATCACCATCGTCCGCGCGACCGCGCACGGCCAGCCGGCCGTGACCCTGGGCCCGGTGGAGTAGCACCGCGCCCAGGGCCGGCGGTCGTCCGCTACGCGGCGCCGTCCGCGGGGACCAGCGCGATGACCGGAACGGTACGGCCGGACCGCTCCTGGAACCCCGCGAGGAACGGGGTCCGCTCCACCTGGAGCGCCCAGAGCCGTTCCCGCTCGGCGCCCTCGGTCTCCACCGCCGTCACCCCGTACGCCTCGGAGCCGACCTCCACATGGGCGGAGGGGTCGGCGAGCAGGTTGTGGTACCACCCCGGGCGGTTCTCACGGCCGCCGTTGGCGGCGAACACCACCAGCCGCTCCCCGTCGCGCAGGTAGGCCATCGGCATGGTGCGCCGCTCGCCGGTGCGGGCGCCGGTGGTGGTGAGGAGCAACAACGGGAGTTCCGCGAAGTCCCCGCCCACCTTCCCCCCGGTGGCACGGAACTCGTCGATCACCAGCTGGTTGCGCTCTAAGCGTTCATCGGACATATCGACTTTCCTCCAAGGAAGTTGACGGTTCCTCTCGGCCCAGCGCCACCCAGCATCCCAGGTGCTTGGGCGCCGCGGGCGGCGTCGCGTAGCCTCCGGGCCATGCATGCGATCACCATCGAGCAGCCCGGCGGCCCCGAGGCCCTCGTCTGGACCGACGTACCCGATCCGGTCGCGGGCGAGGGCGAAGTCCTCGTCGAGGTCGCGGCGAGCGCCGTGAACCGCGCCGACCTCCTGCAACGGCAGGGCTTCTACGATCCCCCGCCCGGTTCCTCCCCCTACCCGGGCCTGGAGTGCTCCGGGCGGATCGCCGCGATCGGGCCGGGCGTCTCCGGCTGGGCGGTCGGCGACGAGGTCTGTGCCCTGCTGGCGGGCGGCGGGTACGCACAGAAGGTCGCCGTCCCGGCGGGCCAGCTGTTGCCGGTCCCCGCGGGCCTGGACCTGGTGACGGCGGCCGCGCTGCCCGAGACCGTGTGCACGGTGTGGTCCAACGTGTTCATGGTGGCCGGGCTGCGCCCCGGGGAGACCCTGCTGGTCCACGGCGGGTCCAGTGGCATCGGGACGACGGCCATCCAGCTCGCCAAGGCCATCGGCGCGCGCGTGGCGGTGACGGCGGGCGGCAAGGAGAAGCTGGAGCGCTGCGCGGAACTGGGCGCGGACATCCTGATCGACTACCGCGAACAGGACTTCGTGGCGGAGATCAAGGCGGCGACCGGCGGGGCCGGGGCGGACGTGATCCTGGACATCATGGGCGCGAAGTACCTGGAACGGAACGTGGCGGCGCTGGCCGTGAACGGCCGGCTCGCGGTGATCGGCCTCCAGGGCGGCCTGAAGGCCGAACTGAACCTCGGCGCCCTGCTCGCCAAGCGCGCCGCGATCACCGCCACCTCCCTGCGGGCCCGCCCGCTGGAGGAGAAGGCGGCGATCGTCGCGGCCGTACGGGAACACGTGTGGCCGCTGGTGTCGACGGGCCGGGTCCGCCCGGTGATCCACGAGACGTTCCCGATGGCCCGGGCGGCCGACGCCCACCGCCTCCTGGAGTCGAGCACCCACGTGGGCAAGCTGCTGCTCACGACCTGACCCGGAGTTCGGCGGCGCCTACATTGCCCTGCGGACGATCCGGCCGCGGACGAATCCAGCCCCGCCGGCGTTTGAGGCGCGGGGTCCGGGGCGGAGCCCCGAGGTCTTTCAGCCCGTCCGGCGCTTGAGGACGGGGGCACCTCCCAGCGGTAGCCGGGGGAGGGTCCGGGCAGCGCCCGGGGAACGGAGGAAGGGCGGGGCGGGGAGCAGCTCCGCGCAGCGGAACCCGCCCCCGCCCACCCGCCGGACGGCTAAAGGCTGCGCAGCAACACCGCCGGAGATTCCACGCAGTCCGCGACGTACCGCAGGAACCCGCCCGCCGTACCCCCGTCGCACACCCGGTGGTCGAACGTCAGCGACAGCTGCACGACCTGCCGGACCGCCAGCTCCCCCCGGTGCACCCACGGCTTCGCCATGATCCGGCCGACGCCGAGCATCGCCGCCTCCGGGTGGTTGATGATCGGCGTGGAGCCGTCGACCCCGAACACCCCGTAGTTGTTCAGCGTGAACGTCCCACCGGTGAGGTCCGCCGGGGACAGCTTCCCGCCCCGCGCCAGCTCCGTCAGCCGCGCGAACTCCGCCGACAGCGCCTCCGAGTTCATCGCGTGGGCGTCCCGGACCACCGGGACCATCAGCCCGCGTTCCGTCTGCGCGGCGAAGCCCAGGTTCACCGACGGCAGCCGGACGATCTCGTTCGCCGCCAGGTCCACCGTGGAGTTCAGCTCCGGGTACTTCGCGAGCGCGGCCGTGCAGATCCGGGCCAGCAGCGCGAGCACCGAGATCTTGGGCCCGCCGACCGCGTTCATCGCGGCCCGCGCCGCCATCAGCTCGGTGGCGTCCGCGTCGACCCAGCACGTGGCGTCGGGGATCTCCCGCCGGCTGCGCGACAGCTTGTCCGCGACCGCCCCGCGCACGCCCTTGAGCGGCACCCGCTCGCCCTGCACCGCCACAGGGGCGATCGCGGCGGCGACAGGGGCCGCGGGAGCCCGCAGAGCCGCCAGCGCGGCCTCCACGTCCGCCCGCATGATCAGCCCTTCCGGCCCCGAACCGGCCAGCCCGCGCAGATCGATCCCGCCGTCCCGCGCGAGCTTGCGCACCAGCGGCGAGATCACCGGAACGGGCCCTGCCGCAGCGACCGGAGCGACCGGCACCGCGGGGGCCACCGGAGCCGCAGGAGCCGCAGGAGCCGCAGGAGCCGCAGGAGCCACCGGTACCGCCGGGGCGATCGGCGCCGACACCGCGGCGGTGACGGGTCGCACCCGTCGCCGACGCGCCGGGCGCGAATCGTCCGAGCCGTAACCGATCAAGGGCCGGGGCGCGTCCGCGGAGCCCGCCGCCCCCTCCACAGGAGCGGCGGTGTCACCCGGCAGGACCTGCGCCCCCACCGCCACGGTGATCAGCGGCGCCCCGACGGGGAGTTCCGTGCCCTCCTCCCCGAAACGGGCGGTGACGACACCGCCGTAGGGGCACGGAACCTCCACCATCGCCTTGGCCGTCTCGACCTCGACCACGGGCTGGTCGATGGCGACGACATCGCCCACCGCCACCAGCCAGCGCACGATCTCGGCCTCGGTCAGGCCCTCCCCGAGATCGGGAAGCTTGAACTCCATTACCTGCGCCATCAGTTCTCCCACTGCAGGCGGGCCACGGTGTCGAGGATCCGGTCGACACCGGGCAGGTGGTGCTTCTCCAGCATCGGCGGCGGGTACGGGATGTCGAAGCCCGTCACGCGCAGCACCGGAGCCTCCAGGTGGTGGAAGCAGCGCTCCGTGACGCGGGCGGCGATCTCCGCGCCCGGTCCGCCGAAGCCGTTCGCCTCGTGGACCACCACGGCGCGCCCGGTCCGGCGTACGGACTCCACGACCGTCTCCTCGTCGAACGGCACGAGCGAGCGCAGGTCCACCACCTCCAGGTCCCAGCCCTCCTCGCGCGCCGCCTCGGCCGCCTCCAGGCACACCGGCAGCGAAGGCCCGTAGGTGATCAGCGTGGCGCTCGTGCCCGTGCGGCGGACCAGCGCCTTCCCGATGCCCGGGACGGCCGTCGGCGCCTGCGGGGACCAGTCGGCCTTGGACCAGTACAGCCGCTTCGGCTCCAGGAAGACCACCGGGTCGTCGCTCGCGATCGAGGCGCGGAGCAGCCCGTACGCGTCCTCGACGGTCGCCGGGGTCACCACGTGCAGGCCGGGCGTGGCCACGTAGTACGCCTCGGAGGAGTCGCAGTGGTGCTCCACGCCGCCGATCCCGCCGCCGTACGGCACGCGGATGGTGATGGGCAGCGGCATGGCGCCGCGCGTGCGGTTGCGCATCTTCGCGACGTGCGAGATCAGCTGCTCGAAGGCCGGGTACGCAAACGCGTCGAACTGCATCTCCACGACCGGCCGGAGCCCGTACATGGCCATGCCGACGGCCGCGCCCAGGATCCCCGCCTCCGCGAGCGGGGTGTCCGTGCAGCGGTCCTCGCCGAACTCCTTGGCGAGCCCGTCGGTGATCCGGAAGACCCCGCCGAGCGTGCCGACGTCCTCGCCCATGACGTGGACGGTCGGGTCCTCGGCCATCGCGTCGCGCATGGCCCGGGTCAGGGCCTGGGCCATGGTCGCGGGCTTGACGCCCGACTTCGCGGACTTCGCCGCCACCGTCGTCACTCCTGGTCCCCGGCTTCGAGCTCGGCACGCAGCATGGCCGCCTGTTCGCGCAGCAGGCCGGTCTGCTCCGCGTAGACGTTTTCGAACAGGTCCATCGGGTTGAGCACGGGGTCCGCGTTCATGCCCTCGCGCAGGGCGGCCGCCATCGTCTCGGCGTCGTCGCGCGCCTGCCGCACGCCCTCCTCGTCGAGGATCCCGCGGGCGGTGAGCTCGCGCTCCAGCAGCTCGATCGGGTCGTGCGCCTTCCAGGCCTCGACCTCGGCGTCGCCCCGGTAGCGGGTCGCGTCGTCGGCGTTCGTGTGGGCCTCCATCCGGTAGGTGACGGCCTCGATCAGGGTCGGACCGCCACCGGACCGGGCACGCCGGACGGCTTCGGTCAGCACCTCGTGCACGGCCGCGATGTCGTTGCCGTCGACCAGTCGGCCGGGCATTCCGTATCCGACGGCCTTGTGCGCCAGCGTCGGGGCGGCGCTCTGCTTGGCGAGCGGGACGGATATCGCGAAGCCGTTGTTCTGCACGAGGAAGACGACGGGGGCCTGCCAGACGGCGGCGAAGTTCAGCGCCTCGTGGAAGTCGCCCTCGCTGGTGCCGCCGTCGCCGACCATGGCCAGGGCGACGACGTCGTCCCCGCGCAGCCGGGCCGCGTGGGCCAGGCCCACGGCGTGCGGCAGCTGGGTGGCGAGCGGGGTCGACAGCGGGGCTATCCGGTGCTCACGGGGGTCGTAGCCGGTGTGCCAGTCGCCGCGCAGCAGCGTGAGCGCCTGGACCGGGTCCAGTCCGCGCGCCACGGCCGCCAGGGTGTCGCGGTAGCTCGGGAAGAGCCAGTCCCGGTCCTCCAGCACCATCGCGGCCGCGATCTCGCAGGCCTCCTGCCCGACGGTCGACGGGTACACGGCGAGCCGCCCCTGCTTGGTCAGTGCCGTGGCCTGCGCGTTGTAGCGGCGGCCGCGCACGAGCTCGGCGTAGCAGCGGCGCATCAGCGCGGGGTCCAGCCGCTCGGCCGCCGGCGTGCCGAGGACCCGGTAGGGCTCGGCGTCGGGCAGCAGCGGAGCGGCGTCCGTACGGGGCCTCCAGGCGGGCGGGGTGGAACGGTGGGACGCACCGGCACCGGGCAGCTCTTGGACCGTCATGGCGGCGTACACCTCCTCGTGGGAAGCGGGCAGGGCGACGGCTCGGGTGTGAGGCGCCTCACCTACCGATTGTTCGGTTGTCCGCGCAATTTGGCTACAGGCGGCTCCAGGCTGTGGACAAACGGGCGCCGGGGCTCTGGGATGGATGCAGGACGTCCAGGAGAGGGAGGCATCGGGCAATGCCGGATGAACAAATGGCCGGAGCGGGTCCCACACCGGCGCCGGCGGGAGGCACCCCGGCAGCGCCCCGACCCCTGGACCCGATCGACAGATCGATCATCAGACTGCTCCAGGCGGACGGCCGCACGTCGATACGGTCCGTGGCCGAACAGGTGCACGTCTCGCGCGCGAACGCCTACGCCCGTATCAACCGGCTCATCGACGACGGGGTGATCCGCGGGTTCACGGCCCGCGTCAACCACGAACGGGCAGGCCAGGGCGCCTCGGCCTACATCACGCTGAAGATCGTCCAGAACTCCTGGCGTACCGTGCGCGAGCAGCTCCGCGAGCTTCCGGGCGCCGCTCACATCGCCCTGGTCAGCGGCGACTTCGACGTCCTCCTGCTGGTCCACACCCCGGACAACCGGACCCTGCGCGAGCTGGTCCTGACCCGTCTCCAGGCCATCCCGGAGGTGCTCTCGACGCGGACCCTGCTGGTGTTCGAGGAAACGGATCTCCTGGACCCCGGCCCGGGCCGGCCGGCGCCCCCGACGATCTCGGAGGAATAGCCCGTCCGGGCGGCGCACCCCCTCCGGGTGCGCCCGGCCCGGGTGCGCCCGGCTCGGGTGCGCCCGGCCCGGGTGCACCCGGGCCGGGTCGCTCAGCGGGCCGTGCGCAGCCCGTCGAAGGCCATGTGGACCACCGCGTCGGCGAGCTGGGCGTGGCTGGTGCCCGGGTGCGGGCGGTACCACTCGACCAGGGAGTTCACCATGCCGAAGAGCAGCCTGGTGGCGAGCCGGATGTCAACGTCCGCCCGCAGGTCGCCCTCGGCCGCGGCGGCCTTGAGGAGGTCCGCCACCTGGTGGTCGAACTCGCGGCGGCGCTCCAGCGCCCAGCGCTCGGTGCGGGTGTTGCCGCGCACGCGCAACAGCAGCGTCACGTACGGCAGCTCCGAGACCAGCACCTCGACCGTGCGGCGCGTGACGTACTCGACGCGCTCGACGGCCCGGCCCCGCGTGGCGCCCGGCTCCTCCAGGATCCCGAAGAGGCCGTCGAGGGCGCGGCTGACGGCGCGGCGCAGCAGCTCCTCCTTGCCCGTGACGTGGTGGTAGATCGAGGACTTGGAGATGCCGGCGGCCTTGGAGAGGTGCTCCATCGAGGTGCCGTCGTAGCCCCGCTCGTTGAAGACCTGGACGGCGACGGACAGCAGGGTCTCGGGCGTGTAGGTGTCCCGCTTGGCCGTGGTCATTCCGTCTCCCCCGTGTCGTCCTCGTCCTCGTCCGCCTCGTAGCCCAGCTTGAACAGCGCGAGCGAGGGCGCGTACCGGCCGCCGGGACAGCGCTCGTCCAGGTGGTGCAGCAGGTCGTACGCCCAGTCCCGGCCGAGGCGGTCGTGCCATTCGGACGGGCCCACCGGATAGTTGACCCCGAGCCGCATCGCCGTGTCGATGTCCTCGGCGGAGGCGACCCCGCGCGCGACGGCGTCGGCCGTGAGGTCGATCAGCATCGCGACGGTCCGGGCGACGATCATGCCGGGGACGTCGCCGATGACGGAGACCTGCTTGCCGAGCTTCTGGAAGAGGCCGATCGCCTCGGCGAGGGTCCGCTCGCTCGTGTCGGTGCCGGCGGAGAGCGCGATCCGGGTGGCGCCCCGGTAGTCGAGCGCGAGGTCGAAGTAGACGACGTCCGTGAACTCCACGGAGGTCTTCCCGTCGGCGAGGACCAGCTGGCCGTCGCCGGGCAGCTGGATGTACGGGCCGCCCGCCGGGGTGGCCTCGACCGCGATCCCGGCCTCCTCCATGAGCTCGGCGAGCTCCGCCGCGGGGCCGAGGTCGCCGACGACGGTGACCTTCTCCGGGGCGTCCTCGGGACCGGCCGTGTGCGGGCCGGGGACCTGGGCGTCCGGGCCGTAGGGGTACCAGCCGTGCCCCGACTTGCGGCCGAGGCGGCCCGACTGGACCAGCCGGCGCTGCGCGAGGGACGGGGTGAACTTGGGGCTGCGGAAGAAGGACTCCCACACCGAGCGGGTCACGGCCTCGTTGACGTCCTGGCCGATCAGGTCGGTGAGCTGGAACGGGCCCATCTTGAAGCCGCCGCTCTCGCGGAGCACGGCGTCGATGGTGGCCGGGTCGGCGCCCTGCTCCTCGTAGACCGCGAAGGCCTCGGCGTAGAAGGGGCGGGCGATCCGGTTGACGATGAATCCGGGGGTGTCGGCGCAGCGGACCGGGGTTTTCCCCCAGCCGAGGACCGTGCGGTACGCACGCTCGGCGGCGGCCGGGTCGGTCGCGAAACCGCTGACGACCTCGACGAGCGGGAGCAGCGGGGCCGGGTTGAAGAAGTGCAGGCCGAGGAAGCGGCCGGGGTGCGCGAGTCCGGCGGCGAGCTCGGTGACGGAGAGGGAGGAGGTGTTGGTGGCCAGCAGCGCGTCCGGCGAAACCACCTCTTCGAGGGCCTTGAACAGCGCGTTCTTGACGGCGACGTTCTCGACGATCGCCTCGATGACGAGGGCGGCGTCGGCGAGGTCCGCGAGGGAGCCGGCCGAATCGATTCGGCCGACCGCGTCCTCGGCCTCGGCACGGTCGAGGCGGCCCTTCGCGGCCATCCGCTCGACACGGTCCTGCACCATGGAGACGCCGTCGGCGGAGAGCGCGGCGTCGATGTCGTGGATCAGCACGCGGTGACCTGCGAGAAGGGCGACCTGGGCGATGCCCTGCCCCATGGTTCCCGCGCCGATGACCGCCACTGTGCGGGACCGCTCGATTGCTGTCATGTCCTGATCCTCCCGCACCGACTTATCCACAGGTCTGCCGGGCCCTCTTGTCCCGACCGATCGTTCGGTTACTCTAACTCCAGTCTGCTCACCTTCGCCCGGCTCAACGAGGAGTTGGTCCCTGATGGCCGCCGAGCTCACCGTCCCCCAGCTGTCCGCGCTCTCCGAACGGCACCGGCCCACCCTGGACCAGGCCCTGTCCGCGATCCGCAGCCGCGCCTACTGGTCCCCGCACCCCGAGCACCCCAAGGCGTACGGCGAAACGGCCCCCGCCGACGGGCTCGCCGCGTTCCAGGCGCTGAGCGGCACCCGGTTCGAGCTGGACCAGCCCGGCACCGACGGCTGGACCGGGGGCGAGGTGTCCCCGTACGGCCCGGAGCTCGGCGTGGAGTACCCGCACGCGGACATCGACGTACTGCTGCCCGCGATGAAGGCCGGCATGGGCGCCTGGCGCGACGCGGGCCCCGAGGCCCGTGCCCTGGTCTGCATCGAGATCCTGTCGCGCATCTCCGCCCGTACGCACGAATTCGCGCACGCGGTCATGCACACCAGCGGCCAGGCCTTCATGATGGCCTTCCAGGCGGGCGGCCCCCACGCGCAGGACCGCGGCCTGGAGGCGGTGGCCTACGCGTACGAGGAGCAGATGCGGGTCCCCGCGCAGGCCGACTGGTCGAAGCCGCAGGGCAAGAAGGAGCCGCTGGAGCTCGGCAAGACCTTCACCGCGGTCCCCCGGGGCATCTCCCTGATGATCGGCTGCAACACCTTCCCGACCTGGAACGGCTACCCGGGCCTGTTCGCCTCCCTGGCCACGGGCAACGCGGTGCTGGTCAAGCCGCACCCGCGCGCCGTCCTCCCGCTGGCCCTCACCGTCAAGGTGGCCCGCGAGGTCCTCGCCGAGAACGGCTTCGACCCGAACCTGGTCGCGCTCGCCGTCGAGCGCCCGGGCGAGGGCATCGCCAAGACCCTGGCCGTCCGCCCCGAGATCAAGCTGATCGACTACACGGGCTCGACGGAGTTCGGCGACTGGCTGGAGGCCAACGCCCGTCAGGCGCAGGTCTACACCGAGAAGGCGGGCGTCAACACCGTCGTCATCGACTCGACCGACAACTACAAGGGCATGCTGTCCAACCTGGCCTTCGCGCTGTCCCTGTACAGCGGCCAGATGTGCACCACCCCGCAGAACCTGCTGATCCCGCGCGACGGCATCGACACCGACGCCGGCCACAAGACGTACGACGAGGTCGTCGCCGACCTCGCGGCCTCCGTCGGCGGCCTGCTGGGCGACGACGCCCGGGCCAACGCGCTGCTCGGCGCGCTGGTCAACCCGGACGTCAAGGCCCGCCTGGAGGCCGCGGCCTCCCTCGGCGAGGTCGCGCTGCCCTCCCGCGAGGTCACCAACCCCGAGTTCCCGGGCGCCGTGGTCCGCACCCCGGTGATGGTCAAGCTGGACGCCTCCAAGCCCGATCCGGAGGCGCCGTACCTCTCGGAGTGCTTCGGCCCGGTCTCCTTCGCGGTCGCGGTGGACTCCACGGCGGACGCGCTCGACCTGCTGCGCCGTACGGTCCGGGAGAAGGGCGCCATGACCGTCGGCGCCTACACCACCTCCGCGGACACCGAGCGGGCGATCGAGGAGGTCTGCCTGGAGGAGTCCGCGCAGCTCTCGCTGAACCTGACCGGCGGGGTCTACGTCAACCAGACCGCGGCCTTCTCGGACTTCCACGGCTCGGGCGGCAACCCGGCGGCCAACGCGGCGCTCTGCGACGGCGCGTTCGTCTCCAACCGCTTCCGCGTGGTGGAGGTCCGCCGCCAGGCCTGAGGCCCGCCCGGCATCCCGGGCCGTGCGACCGGCACGGCCCGGGACCCGGAAACAGGTTGCCGCGCTCAGCCGCGGACGAGGGCGACCAGGTCCGCGCGGCCCGACGCAGCGATCAGCGGCGCCTGGTCGCGGGAGCCCGCCGCGAGACTGACGCGCGCCGCGTTCACGGCCCGCACCACCGGGTTGTCGGCGCCACCCTCCTCCCGCGACTTCGCGTGGAGCGCCTTCGGGTCCACGTAGTCGTAGGTGTCACCCCGCAGCCGGCGGGCGGAGATCTCGTCCTCGACGCGGCGCAGGTCCCGGGCGGCCAGGTAGTCGGCCTGGGAGATCCTCGCCCAGACCCCGGTGCCGCCCGTGATGAAGAAGTGGTTGGGCGAGCCGTTGGGGTTGAGGGCGCTGTTGTCGACCAGATAGGTGCGGCCGGACCGGACCGTCAGGTCCTTGCCGAACAGTTCCGCCCACCTGCCGCTCGACTTGCGCAGCAGCCCTTCGACGAACTCGCCGACCTCCACGGCCTCGGCGAGGATCGTCGCGTCGGCGACCGACGCGTGGAAGAGGCTGTTGAGCGCCACGGCGGCCGGGCTGCTGCCGCAGTGACGGTAGGAGTGGCGCTGCAGGGACATGCCCAGCCGCAGCGGCCAGGTTCCCTCCACATCGACGTTGACGACGTTCCCGGTGATCGTTGCGGTGGCCATGGCGGGTCCCCCTCGCGGACGGCGGCTTCACGACACGACCACGATGCGGGGAAGCCGTGGACGTCCCCTGAATGTCCACTGAACGAACTACCGACCGATATGTCGAACGGCTTTCCGAACGACCTAGCGGGGACCGCCCCAGTGGAACAGGGTCATCGCGACGCTCGTCGCCAGGTTGTAGCTGGAGACCTGCGGCCGCATCGGCAGGGACACCAGGTGATCGGCGCGGGCGCGCAGCTCGGGCGAGATGCCGTGGCGTTCCGACCCGAAGGCGAGGAGGGCGTCGTCGGGGAGGGTGAGGGAACGGATGTCCTCGCCCTCCGGGTCGAGCGCGTAGAGCGGCCCGGGCGGCAGCGTGTCCAGCGTGATCCGCTCCACGGTGGTGGCGTAGTGCAGTCCGGCGCCGGCCCGGACCACGTTCGGGTGCCAGGGGTCGAGGTCGCCGCGGGTCACGACGCCGGTGGCGCCGAAACCGGCGGCGAGGCGGACGACCGCGCCGACGTTGCCGAGGTTGCGCGGGTTGTCGAGCACGACGACCGGGGCGGGCCGCGGCAGCCGGCCGAGCCCGGCGAGGCCCTGCGCCCGGTCGGGCCGCCGCGCGAGCGCGGCGACCCCGGTGGGGTGCACGCGGGGCAGCAGCACCTTGAGGTCGGCCCTGCGCACGAGCCGTGCCACGTCCTCATCGACGTCCGGAGCCAGCTCGCGGGCCAGTGCCCGTACGGCGTCCGGGTCGTCGGCGACGACCATCCGCACGTCGGCGCCGAACCGCAGGGCGTGCTTCAGGGCGTGGAACCCGTCGAGCAACACGAGCCCGTCGTCCAAGGCGGCCTCCCGCCACTCCCGCCCGACCACACCGCTGCCCTGCCCATCGCTCATACCCGTGACCCTAAGGCCAGGCCCGCCCCTTCCCGCCGCGCGGTCGCCCTGTCGGCCGCCGCGAGGGCCGCCGGGCTGGCGGGGCCATCCCCTACCCGGCCCTTCCACCGTTCCCCGGGGCTCCGCCCCGGACCCCGCGCCTCAAACGCCGGCGGGGCTGGATTGCCCGCAGGGCGATTCCAGCCCGCGCGGCGTTTGAGCGCACGGGCGCGCAGCGCCCGGAACGGGTCCGGGCAGAGCCCGGGGAACGGTGGAAGGGCGGGTAGGGGACACGGCCCCGCAGGGAACGGGCCGGCTCAGCCGCCGGTCGTGCTCGGGGCCGGCTCCGCGGGAGCGAGCGCCCGCTCCGGCTCGGCCGAGGCACGCCGCCGCACGGCGACCCGCGCCCCCACCCACACCAGGAACCCGGTCGGCAGGAACACCGCATCGGCGGCGATCATCGCCAACGAAAAGAACGGCAGCCCCAACAGCACCGCGATCCCCGCATGCTCCAGCATCATCACGCCGAGCAGCACGTTCTTGATCCGCCGGTTGAACAGCGTGAACGGGAACGCCACCTGCGCCGCCACCGTCCCGTACGTCAGCAGCATCACCATCGTCCCGCTGCCCGCCAGCAGTCCCGACAGCCCCGGCCACGGCGTGAAGTAGTCCAGCCCCAGCGGGTAGTACAGGGCCGTGCCGTCCTGCCACCGCGAGCCCTGGATCTTGTACCAGCCCGCCGTCGCGTAGATCAGGCAGACCTCCGCCATGATCACCAGCATCCCCGCGTTGTGCAGCAGGTTGGCCAGGACGTCCAGGACGGCCTGCCCCTCCCCCTCCGGGTCGTGGCGGTCCACCAGCCACCACAGCCCGCACATCACCCACACCGCCGCGAACGCCGCCAACCAGCCGGCACTGAACCGGCCGGTCACCGCCCCGTACGCGTACACGACACCCAGCACGGCCCACAGCACCGGCCCGGCCGCGCCCGCCGTCGCCGAGCCGCGCCTGCGGGCCCGCCGCGCGTCCAGCGACCACACCTGCGCGCACCGGGTCAGCACCAGGTAGATCGCCATCAGGTGGACGACGTTGTCCCCGCCGTCGCCCATGAAGACGCTGCGGTTCTGCAGCGACAGCACGCCGACCATGAACACCACGGAGGTGGCCCTGGTCCGCCAGCCCAGCAGCAACCCCGCGCTCGCCAGCACCGCGACCGCGTAGACGATCTCGAACCACACCGCCGAGCCGGACCACATCAGCACGCTGAACGCCCCGTTGGAGGCCGTCAGCCGCTCCGCGAGCGACCAGCTCCACGGCCCGTCCGGCCCGTAGAGCTCGCCCCGGTTCGGGAACTCCCGAAGCAGGAAGAAGAGCCACGTCCCGGCGAAACCGATGCGTACGACGGCGCTCTGGTAGGGACCCAGCGCCCGCCCGGTGACCTGCTCCAGCCCCCTCGCCAGACCGGATCTCACACGGTCCACCACGGCAGCTCCCGGTAGTACGTCTGGGTGTCGGTGGTCTCGTCGCTCCACTCGGGCGCGGCCACCGCCGTCGTCGCCGAGCGCATCTGGACCCGCAGCAGGCGCCCGCCGTCGCGGTCCACGAGCTGCGGCGTCAGCCGATCCAGCGCGATCCGCCGCAGGTACTGCTCGGACAGCTCGCCGCGCTCCCCGTTCGGCCGGTTGTCGTCGTCGTGGGAACCGGTGAAGAAGTCCCAGGCCCTGCGCAGCTCGTTCTGCTCGGTGTGGCTCGGCAGCAGGCTGTGCCGGATGGCCGCGCCGTCCTCGGCGCTCAGGTCGCGCCAGTCGGTGGTGACCAGCTCGCCGCCGGAGGTGCGCACCTGGGCGCGCACCTGCACGGCGATGTTCTGCTGGAGCGGGTTGGGCGCGAAGAGCTTCCAGTTCTGCTCGAACTCGGGATAGATCCACGCGTCGATCGTCTTGGCGTGCCGCTTGCTCAGCGTGTTGGACGGGGCGACGTGCAGGAAGACCAGTGCGAGGTGCGCGCAGGCGGCCACCGCGACGACCCCCAGCGCGAGGGCGGCGACGACACGGAAGCGGGGGGACAGACCGGCGATCCCCGGTGCCCGCGGGGGCGCCGGAGCGGGTGGCTCGGCGGCCCCTCCGGCGCTCTCGTGCTCGTACGAATCCATCCCGCCCCGATCGTCCGGCGTCCACAGCGCCGGCCACAGAGGTTGACCACAGAGGTTGACACCCTACGGGCCGCCGTCTCACCATTGAAGAGGATGAACCGAACGATCGGTCGGTCGGGCGGTAGGCACTGGCAGGACAGACACTGACGAGGGGCCGGGATGGTGGCAGTGACCCCGGAAACAGATCCGGGCATGACCGCGCAGCTCGCGGCGGCGTTCGACGCGGCCGTGGCGGCGGAAGAGCGCGTGGAACCGCGCGACTGGATGCCGGAGGCGTACCGCAAGACCCTGGTCCGCCAGATGGCGCAGCACGCCCACTCCGAGATCATCGGCATGCAGCCCGAGGCGAACTGGATCACCCGCGCCCCCTCGCTGCGCCGCAAGGCCATCCTGATGGCCAAGGTCCAGGACGAGGCCGGCCACGGGCTGTACCTCTACAGCGCCGCCGAAACCCTCGGCACCAGCCGCGACGAGCTGCTCGACATGCTCCACGAGGGCAAGCAGAAGTACTCCTCGATCTTCAACTACCCCACCCTGACCTGGGCGGACGTCGGCGCCATCGGCTGGCTCGTGGACGGTGCGGCGATCACCAACCAGGTTCCGATCTGCCGCTGCTCGTACGGGCCCTACGCCCGCGCCATGGTCCGGATCTGCAAGGAGGAGTCCTTCCACCAGCGCCAGGGCTTCGAGCTGCTGATGGCCCTGTCCAAGGGCACCGAGGCCCAGCACGCGATGGCGCAGGACGCCGTGAACCGCTGGTGGTGGCCGTCGCTGATGATGTTCGGCCCGCCCGACGACGAGTCCTCGCACTCGGCGCAGTCGATGGCCTGGCGGATCAAGCGGCACTCCAATGACGAGCTGCGCCAGCGGTTCGTCGACATCGCCGTCCCGCAGGCGGAGGCCCTGGGCCTGACCCTGCCCGACCCGGACCTCAAGTGGAACGAGGAGCGCGGGCACCACGACTTCGGCGCCATCGACTGGGCCGAGTTCTGGGACGTCCTCAAGGGCAACGGCCCCTGCAACGAGCAGCGGCTCGGACAGCGGCGCGCGGCCCACGAGGAAGGCGCCTGGGTGCGCGACGCCGCCGCGGCGTACGCGGACAAGCAGACGGCGAAGACCGTCGCAGAGAACGCACGGAACGCACAGAACGACGTGGAGGCACGGGTATGACGCAGAACTGGCCCCTGTGGGAGGTGTTCGTGCGCTCGCGCCGCGGCCTCTCGCACACGCACGCCGGAAGCCTGCACGCCCCCGACGCGGAAATGGCCCTGCGCAACGCCCGCGACCTGTACACCCGGCGCAGCGAAGGCGTCTCCATCTGGGTGGTGCCCTCCACGGAGATAACCGCCTCCTCGCCCGACGAGCGCGACCCCTTCTTCGCGCCGTCCGCCGACAAGCCGTACCGCCACCCCACCTTCTACGACATCCCGGAGGGGGTGAGCCACCTGTGATCGGCACCGATGTCACGATGTCGGCCGCGCTCGCCCTCGGCGACGACGCGCTGATCCTCTCCCACCGCCTCGGCGAATGGGCCGGGCACGCCCCCGTCCTGGAGGAGGAGGTCGCGCTCGCCAACATCGCCCTCGACCTGCTGGGCCAGGCCCGCATCCTGCTCTCCATGGCGGGCGACGAGGACGAGCTGGCGTTCCTGCGCGAGGAGCGGGCCTTCCGCAACCTCCAGCTGGTCGAGCAGCCCAACGGAGACTTCGCGCACACCATCGCCCGCCAGCTCTTCTTCTCCTTCCACCAGCACGAGCTGTACGGGGAACTGGCGCGCGGGGACGGCCCGTTCGCGCCGCTCGCGGCCAAGGCCGTCAAGGAGACCGCGTACCACCGGGACCACGCCGAGCAGTGGACCCTGCGCCTCGGTGACGGCACCGAGGAGAGCCACGCCCGCATGCAGGCCGCGCTGGACGCGCTGTGGAAGTTCACCGGGGAGATGTTCGAGCCGGTGGAAGGGCTCGACGGCGTGGACTGGGCCGCGCTGGAGCAGCGCTGGCTCGCCGCGGTCGGCGACGTGGTGGAGCGGGCCGGGCTCGCCCTGCCCGAGGGGCCGCGCACCGGGGCCTGGGCTGCCGGCGCCGGACGCCAGGGCCTGCACACCGAGCCGTTCGGCCGGATGCTCGCCGAGATGCAGCATCTGCACCGCAGCCATCCGGGGGCGTCGTGGTGACGGCGGGCACCGGGACCGGCACCGTGACGAGCCGCCTGGAGGCCGAGCTGGCCGCCCTGGCCGGATCCGTGCCGGACCCGGAGCTGCCCGTGCTCACCCTCGGGGAACTCGGCGTGGTGCGCGGCGTGCGGATGCACGAGGACGGCCACGCCGAGGTCACCCTCACCCCCACCTACACCGGCTGCCCGGCCATCGAGGCCATGTCCGCCGACATCGAGCGGGCCCTGACCGGTCACGGCATACCCGAGGTGCGGGTGACCACAGTGCTGTCCCCCGCCTGGTCCACCGACGACATCAGCGCCGAGGGCCGCCGCAAGCTCGCCGAGTTCGGCATCGCCCCGCCCCGGCCGCACGCGGCCGGGGGGCCGGTCCCGCTCACCCTGTCCGTCCGCTGCCCCAACTGCGGATCGACCGACACCGAACTGCTCAGCCGGTTCTCCTCCACCGCGTGCAAGGCGCTGCGCCGCTGCGTCGCCTGCCGCGAACCGTTCGACCACTTCAAGGAGCTGTAGATGGCCGCACCCCGCCACGGCGCGTTCCACCCGCTGACGGTGGCGGCAGTCGACCGGCTCACCGACGACTCGGTGGCCCTGACCCTGCGGGTCCCCGGAGAACTGCGCGAGGACTACCGGCACGCCCCCGGCCAGCACCTGACCCTGCGCCGCACCGCCCCCGAGGGCGGCACCGAGGTCCGGCGCACCTACTCGATCTGCTCCCCCGCCCCGGCGCCGGACGGCCCGGGCCCGGAGCTGCTCCGGGTCGGGGTGCGGCTGGTGGAGGGCGGCGAGTTCTCCACGTTCGCGCACAAGGAGATCGCCGCCGGGGACGTGCTGGACGTGATGGTCCCGGCCGGCCGGTTCGTGCTGGACCCGGCAGCGGCCCCGGCCGCGGGGCACTACGCGGCGATCGTGGGCGGCAGCGGCATCACGCCGGTGCTGTCGATCGCCGCCTCGCTGCTGGCCGCGCGGCCCGACGCCCGTTTCTGCCTCTTCCGCAGCGACCGCACCGCGGCGTCGACGATGTTCCTGGAGGAGGTCGCCGACCTCAAGGACCGCTACCCCTCCCGGTTCCAGCTCGTCACGGTCCTCTCCCGCGAGGAGCAGGAGGCCGGGCTGCCGACGGGCCGGCTCGACGAGGAGCGCCTGACCGGCCTGCTGCCCGCGCTGCTGCCGGTGGCCGAGGTGACGGGCTGGTTCCTGTGCGGCCCGTACGGGCTGGTGCAGGGCGCGGAGCGGGCCCTGGCCGCGCTCGGCGTCGCCCGGACCCGGGTTCACGAGGAGATCTTCCACGTCGAGGACACCGCCGGCCCGGTCCGCACGGCGGCCCCGACGACCGCCTCCCACGTGCGGGTCACCGCCCGGCTCGACGGCCGCTCCGGCACCTGGCCGGTGCAGGACGGCGAATCCCTCCTCGACGCGGTGCTCCGCAACCGCGCGGACGCCCCGTACGCCTGCAAGGGCGGAGTCTGCGGCACCTGCCGGGCCTTCGTGGTGTCGGGCGAGGTCACGATGGAGCGGAACTTCGCGCTGGAGTCCGAGGAGACGGAGGCCGGTTTCGTCCTGGCCTGCCAGTCGCACGCGGTGACCGAGGAAGTGGAGATCGACTTCGACCGCTGAGGCGCCGCACGCCCGGCCCCCTGTGCAATTACAGGAACCTGTTCTATCTTGACGCACCGTCAGACCGAACGGATCCGGTGCGCGCACGGGAGGACAGGCAGTGGACTTCACCTTCACCGAGGAGCAGCAGGCGGCCGTCGAGGCGGCGAGGGCCGTGTTCGCGGACGTCGCGGCCGACGGCGTGCCCAGCCCCGCCCTCACCCCCGGGGCCGTCGCCGACGACTTCGACCGGCCGCTGTGGGCCAGGCTCGCCGGATCCGACCTGCTGAGCCTGGTCCTCGCCGAGGAACACGGCGGCGCCGGCCTGGACGCCATCGCCCTGTGCCTGGTGCTGCGCGAGGCGGCGAAGGTACTGGCCCGGGTGCCGCTGCTGGAGCACTGCGCCACCGCCATGGCCGTCCAGGCCCACGGCGGCCCCGAACTGACCGCCGCCCTGCTCCCCGGAGCCGGCGACGGCACGCTCGTCCTGACCGTCGCCGCGCACGGCCGCTCCGGCCACGACCCGGCCGAACTCGCCGTCACCGCCCGCAGGGAGGGCGCCGACTGGATCCTGGACGGCACCCAGACCGCCGTCCCCTGGGCGCAGAGCGCCGACTGGATCGCCATACCGGCCCACACCGGCGAAGGGGACGCCGTCCTGGCGTTCGTCGCCCGCACCGCCTGCGGCCTCGCACTCGCCGAGCAGGTCTCCACCAACGGGGAGCGGTACGCCGAGCTCGCCCTGGACGGCGTACGGGTGGCCGCCACGCACCTCATCGACGCCCCCGGCGCCTGGGAGGCACTGCGTCAGCTCCTGGCCACCGGGACCTGCGCCCTCGCGCTCGGACTCGGCGAAAGCGTCCTGGCGATGACCAGCCAGTACACCGGCAAGCGCGAGCAGTTCGGCTTCCCGGTGGCCACCTTCCAGGCCGTCGCCGTCCAGGCCGCGGACCGCTACATCGACCTGCGGGCCATGGAGGTCACCCTCTGGCAGGCCGCCTGGCGGCTCGAAGCGGCCACGGCGGGCGCGGGCGGGCCGCTGCCGAGCTCCGGTGACGTCGCGGTGGCCAAGATCTGGGCCTCGGAGGGCGTACGCCGGGTCGTGCAGACCGCCCAGCACCTGCACGGCGGCTTCGGCGCCGACACCGACTACCCGTTGCACCGCTACCACGCGTGGGCCAAGCAGCTGGAACTCCAGCTCGGCCCGGCCGCCGCGCACGAGGAGGCCCTGGGCGACCTGCTGGCCGCCCACCCCCTCGCGTGACGGGAACCGCTACAGCACGAAGGCCGGGTTCCCGCTGTCCGTCACCATCGGGCGCCCGGCACGCTCCCAGGCCTGCATGCCACCGTCCACGTTCACGGCGTCGATCTCCTGGCGCACCAGGTACTGGGTGACCTGAGCGGAACGCCCGCCCACCCGGCACATCACGTGCACCCGGCGGCCGTCCTCGACGGCCTCCGTCAGCTCGCCGAAACGGGCCACGAAGTCGCTCATCGGGATGTGCAGCGCACCCTCGACGTGCCCGGCCGCCCATTCGTCGTCCTCACGGACGTCCAGAACGAAGCCTTCAGCGGGCACCGAGCCGGCGTCCACCGAGGGAAGCGGTCCGAAGTTCATACGTCGCCTTCTCTCATCACAGATCCGACTCCCCAACCTATCCGACCGCCCGAACATCCGGCCCCGCCGCCGAATCCGGCAGGGGCCGAATCCAGCCCCGCCAGGGGGCACCTCCCAGCGGTAGCCGGGAGAGTTCGATGCGTGGGGTCCGGGGCGGAGCCCCGGCAAGCCGGGCCCGGCCCGGGCCGCCCACGTCGCGGCGGCCCGCCCACCGACCCCGCTCAGCCCGCGGCGGCGGCCAGCTCGGCGGCGAGCTCGGCCTCCCGCTCGGAGACCTCCGCCAGCAGCTGCTCCGCGATCTCCTCCAGCAGCCGGTCCGGGTCGTCCGGGGCCATCCTCAGCATGGACCCGATCGCGCCTTCCTCCAGCTCCTTGGCCACCAACGCCAGCAGCTCCTTGCGCTGCGCGAGCCACTCCAGGCGGGCGTACAGCTCCTCGCTCTCGCTCGGAGCGGGCGGCGCGACCGCGGGCCCGGCCGCCCATTCCTCGGCCAGCTCGCGCAGCACCTTCTCCTCGCCCCGCGCGTACGCGGCATTGACCCGGACGATGAACGCGTCGCGGCGTCCCCGCTCGGCCTCGTCCTGGGCGAGGTCCGGGTGGGCCTGACGGACCAGCTCGCGGTACAGCCGCCGGACCTCCTCCGTCGGCCGCACCCGCTGCGGCGGCCGCACGGGCTGATCGGTGAGCATCGCGGCCGCGTCGTCGGCGATCCCTTCCGAGCCCATCCAGTCGTGGAACAGCTCGTCCACACCCGGCATCGGCATGACCAGCGAACGCGCGTCCCGCGCCCGCCGCAGATCCTCGGGATCCCCGGTGCGGGCGGCCTTCGCCTCGGCGATCAGCGCGTCCAGTTCGTCGAGCCGCGCGTACATCGGGCCGAGCTTCTGGTGGTGGAGGCGGGAGAAGTTCTCCACCTCCACCCGGAAGGTCTCCACCGCGATCTCGAACTCGATCAGCGCCTGCTCGGCGGCCCGCACGGCCCGCTCCAGCCGCGCCTCGGGCCGCTCGTCGGCGGTCTGCTCAGACTGCTCGGTGTGCTCACTCACCCGGCCAGCCTACGGCGATGTTTCACGTGAAACACCACCCCGCCCACAGCGGGCCCGCGGGACCCTGCCGGGACCCGCCGGGCCCGCACCGGGGCGACGGGTCAGACGCCCATCTCCGCCGCGATCCGCCCGTTCCGGATCGCCGCCACCAGATCCGCGTGGTCGGCCTCCGAACGGTCCGCGTAGGCCACCGCGAAGGTGGCGATCGCCTCGTCCAGCTCGTCGTTCTTGCCGCAGTACCCGGCCAGCAGTCGCGGATCGGCGCTGTGCGCGTGCGCCCGGGCCAGCAGCGCCCCCGTCATCCGCCCGTAATCGTCGATCTGGTCGGCGGCCAGCGCCGCCGGGTCCACACTGCCCTTGCGGTTGCGGAACTGCCGCACCTGGAAGGGCCGGCCCTCCACCGTGGTCCAGCCGAGCATGATGTCGGAGACCACCTGCATCCGCTTCTGCCCGGCCACCACACGGCGACCCTCGTGCTCCACCGGCGCCGTCTCGAAACCGGCCGGCAGGTGCGGCAGCAGCACCGAGGGCCGTGCCTCCTTCACCTGGAGCACCAGCGGCTCGCCCCGGTGGTCCAGCAGCAGCACCACGTACGAACGCGTGCCCACGCTCCCGGTGCCCACCACCCGGAACGCCACGTCGTGGATCGCGTAGCGGGCCAGCAGCGGCAGCCGGTCCCCCTGGAGCGTGCTCAGGTACGGGCCCAGCGAGGCCGCCACGGCCGCCGCCTCCCCGTCCCCGACCCGGCGCAGCACGGGCAGCGCGTCCACGAAGCGGCGGCCGCCGTCCGGGCCGATCTCCGTCGACTTGGCCGCGAACCGGGCCGAGGTGTTGTTGCGGGCCTTCTCGGAGACCCGCTCCAGCGTGCCCAGCAGATCACGGGCATCGGTGTGCGAGACGAGTTCCTCGTCCGCGATGGCGTTCCACGAGTCCAGCGCCGGCAGCTTGGCCAGCAGCCGCATGGTCCGCCGGTACGCGCCCACCGCGTCCAGCGCGGCCGCCCGGCAGGTGTCCTCGTCCGCGCCGGCCACGCGCCCGGCCAGCACCAGCGAGCTCGCCAGTCGCTTCACGTCCCACTCCCACGGACCGAACACGGTCTCGTCGAAGTCGTTCAGGTCGATGACGAGCCGTCCGCGCGCGTCCCCGTAGAGGCCGAAGTTCGCCGCGTGCGCGTCGCCGCACAGCTGCGTGCCTATGCCGGTCACCACGCCGCCGGACAGGTCGTGCGCCATCAGCCCGGCCGCCCCGCGCAGGAAGGCGAAGGGGTTCGCGGCCATCCGGCCGACGCGTATCGGGGTCAGCTCGGCGACCCGCCCCGCGTTGGACTCCTCCACCGCGCGCACGGCGTCCGGCCGCCCGGAGGGAGCCTCGAAGCGGGCGTGCGCCGACCTCGGGACACGGCCGCGCAGCGCCTTGCCCTCCTCCTTGGGCGAGCCCGCCGCCACCTTCGGTCCGAAGCCCGCCACCACCGGTATCCGCTGACCGGCAACCGTCGAAACCGCAGCCATTCGCGCCGCCCCCACCCATCACCCGTGCATTGATCACTTCCCGAACGGGCTGAACCGTATCTACAGCCCGGCGTCCCTGGCCAGCAGCGCCGCCTGCACCCGGTTCTCGCACCCCAACTTCGCCAGGATCCGGCTCACGTAGGTCTTCACCGTCGCCTCGCTCATGTGCAGCCGCCGGCCCGCGTCCGCGTTCGACAGGCCCTCGCCCAGCAGCGCCAGCACCCCGCGCTCCCGGTCGCTCAGCGCGGCGACCTGCCGCCGGGCCTCCTCGCCGCGCGCGGCGGCCTTCCCCGACGCCAGCTGGTCCACCACGTGCCGGGTCGCCGCCGGCGAGAGGTACGCGTCCCCGGCCGCGGCCGCCCGCACCGCGCCGATCAGTTCGCCCGGCGCCGAGTCCTTCAGGAGGAAACCCGCACCGCCCTGCCCCAGGGCCCGCAGCACGTTCTCCTTCTCCCCGAAGGTGGTCAGGATCAGCGCCCGCACCTGCGGCACGGCACGCCGCAGCTCGCCCAGCGCCGACAGCCCGTCCAGCACCGGCATCTGGATGTCCAGCAGCACCACGTCCGGCGCGTGCGAACGGGCCAGCTCCACCGCCTCCCGGCCGTTCGCCGCCTCCGCCACGACCTCGATGTCCGGTGCCGAGGTGAGGATCATCCTGATCCCGGCCCGGATCAGCGGCTCGTCGTCGGCGATCACCACTCGGATCACTTCGGCTGTCACCCGCGCTCCTACTGCTTGACCTCGTAGACCTGCTTGTCCACGACTTTGCCGTCCTTGAAGCAGAACCGGAAAACGGTGTCGGTGGTCAAGTTCTCCTGCGGCTCCGTCGACAACAGCGTCAGACAGCTCGAACCCTCCGGTCGCGGCGGCCCCTTGCGGTCCAGTCCCTGCGTCAGCATGTTGGCTCCGTCGGGCAGCCGGCCCCGCACCGCCTGCTCGGGTTCGCCCATCTTCACGGCGTCGAACTCCGCCCGGTCGATCATCGCCTCGTTCGCCGACCCCACCAGGAACACCATCCCGGCGCCGAGCACGATCACCAGCAGCACCAACGCCGCCACCGCGATCCCGCAGCCCATGGCGACGCCCCCCGAGCGGCCGCGCACCTTCACGGCCAACTCCCGGTCCACCGCGTCCCAGTCCATCGGCGGCACGTTCTTGGGCGCCCGCGCCCCCCAAAGCCCCCGCGCCTGCGCCTGCTGCCCGAAGTCGTCGGCCACCTCCTCGGCCCCGACCGGCTCCTCCTCGGCCCCGGCCGGCCCCGCCCCGTACGGCAGCACCCCGGCCACCCGGAACCCGCCCCCCTCGGCCGGGCCCGCGTGCACCATCCCGCCGACCAGCCGCGCCCTCTCCCGCAGCCCCGTCAGCCCCTGCCCGCCCGACACCACGTCGCCGGCCCCCGGACCGGCCGCCGGCCCGTTGGCGATCTCCACGACCAGCGAATCGTCCTCGTAGCGCAGTTCGACCGTGATCGGGGCACCGGGAGCGTGCTTGTAGGCGTTCGTCAGCGCCTCCTGCACGATCCGGTACGCCGCGTGGTCGCAGGCCGCGACCAGCGGCCTGGGCTGCCCCGACGTGGTCAGCCGTACGTCCGTACCCGCGACCCGCGCGGCCTCCACGACCCCCTCGATGCCCGCCACCCCGCGCGCCGCGGGCTGGGCCGCCTCCTCCGCGGGCAGCGGCGCCTCCACCCCGTCCCGCAGGATCCCGACGACCTCCCGCAGTTCGTGCATGGCCGCCACCGAGGCCTGCCGCAGCACCCCCACCGCCTCGCGCTGACGGTCGGTCAGCTTCGGATCCACCTCCAGCGCACCCGTGTGCACGGAGATCAGCGCCAACTGGTGGCCCAGGCTGTCGTGCATGTCCTGCGCGATGCGCTGCCGCTCGCGCAGCCTCGCCTGACCGGCGACCATGGCGCGCTCGCGCAGCAGCTGGCCGTTGCGCTCCTGCAGCGCACGCAGCAGCGTCCGGCGCTGCGACCAGTACCGGCTCGCCAGGCCCGGCATCAGCGTGATCACCAGGAACATCAGGGTGGAGAAGACCAGCACCAGCAACGGCCGCATCTGCGACCACTGGTCCCACACGCTGAGCCCCACCGCCGCGAGGAAGGCCAGCGTGAACGCGGTCAGGGCCCGGCCCACCCCCACGATCCGGCGCCCCGCCGACCAGCCGAGCAGCACCGTCACCAGGAACACCCCGGGCAGGACCGCACCGGCCGCCGAGCCGACCACGAGGGTGGTCCCCGGCAGCCGCCGGCGCAGCAGGGTCAGCACCGCCACGACCAGCACGGACAGCGCCATCCGCGCCCCGGAACCCTTGTCGAGTTCTTCGACGCCCAGACCGAGCACGCCCATCACGACGACGAGGGCCAGATCACCGGCCAGCATCCGCCGCGTCCAGGGGCCGGGCCCCTTGAGCCAGTCCCATCCCGCCCGCGCCTTCGCCATCACATCCACGCGCCGACCCTAGACACCGGGGCCTCCGTCCGGCCTCCCTCTTTCGTCGCGCCCCGCTCGACGAAAGTCGGAGTTTGCCGACGGCTAGAGTGCGGGCTGATCTTTTGCCAGTGAAGAGGGGGTTCCCGGCAATGAACGCAACAGTGACAGCAGTCAGCAGCAACGGCGCGTACTCGTTCACCAAGCCGAACCGCGACAGCATCACGCTGCTCGCGGGACACGGAGTGGAGGGCGACGTACACGCCGGTGTGACCGTCAAGCACCGCTCCCGCGTCGCGCAGGACCCAACCCTGCCGAACCTGCGCCAGGTCCACCTCATCCATGAAGAACTCTTCGCCGAGGTCGGTGGCGAGGGATTCGACGTGGCGCCCGGAGAGCTCGGCGAGAACATCACCACCCGTGGCATCGACCTGCTCGGCCTGTCGACCGGCACTCTGCTGCGCATCGGCGACGCGGCAGTGCTGGAGGTGACCGGCCTGCGCAATCCCTGCCTGCAGATCGACGCCTTCCAGGACGGACTGCTCAAGCAGGTCGTCGGCCGCGACGAAGCCGGAAACATCGTGCGCAAGGCCGGAATCATGACCATCGTGAAGGAAGACGGCGTGGTCCACCCCGGCGACAGAATCGAAGTGGAACTCCCCGACGGGCCGTTCCGCCCCCTGGAACGGGTCTGAACAGGACCTGAAAGGGATCCACGTCACACCTGCCCGCTCGCTCACGAAGAGCGGTGCAGGGGGCGTGGGCACAACACACCGCGGAACAAAGCGAAACGGCCGCCACCGCTTTCGCGATGACGACCGTTTCGTCGATGTGGGCGAGGGGGGATTTGAACCCCCACGTCCCGAAGGACACTGGCACCTGAAGCCAGCGCGTCTGCCGTTCCGCCACTCGCCCGAGCAGCGTCCCAGTGGTTCTTCCCTTTCGGGCCGTTCCCCTGGCGACGTCGAAACATTAGCACGTCGGACGGGGTGGATTCACATCGCTTTCCCCGGACCCCCGCACCCCGCCGTGGACAGCCCCTCCCGCACTTCCCTCCCGGTGCGGGACACTGTCCTCGGGCCGCCCCTACGATCCCTTGTGAGGACCAACACTCGTCCGCACAGGACCGATGGGGAACCAGCCGAATCCGCCACGCGTGGATACGATCAGTAAGCAGTACAGGGCGACAACGACGGAGGAGGTGCCCCATGGGAGTCCTGAAGCGGTTCGAGCAGCGACTCGAAGGTCTGGTGAACGGCACCTTCGCCAAGGTCTTCAAGTCCGAGGTCCAGCCCGTGGAGATCGCCGGCGCCCTCCAGCGCGAGTGCGACAACAACGCCACGATCTGGAACCGCGAGCGGACCGTCGTCCCCAACGACTTCATCGTCGAACTCAGCGCCGGCGACTACGACCGCCTGAGCCCCTACTCCGGGCAGCTCGGCGACGAGCTCGCGGGCCTCGTCCGCGACTACGCCAAGCAGCAGCGCTACAGCTTCATGGGCCCCATCAAGGTCCACCTGGAGAAGGCCGAGGACCTCGACACCGGTCTCTACCGGGTCCGCAGCCGCACCCTCGCCTCCAGCACCTCCCAGCCGCAGCAGCCCCAGGCCCCGCAGGGCCAGCAGGGCGGCTACGGCTACCCCCCGGTCTCCGCCCCGCCGATGCCCGCAGGACCGCCCCCGGGCGCCCCGCGCCGGCCGGCCGCGGGCGGACCGGCCCCCGTACCCGCCTCGGGAACCCCGCGGCGCCACTGGATCGAGATCAACGGCACCCGCCACCAGATCTCGCGCCCCACGCTCGTACTCGGCCGAAGCACCGAAGCCGACGTGCGGATCGACGACCCCGGCGTATCCCGCCGGCACTGTGAGATCCGGACCGGAACGCCCTCGACGATCCAGGATCTCGGGTCCACCAACGGCATCGTGGTGGACGGGCAGCACACCACCCGCGCTACGCTCCGCGACGGCTCGCGGATCGTCGTGGGCAGCACCACCATCATTTACCGGCAAGCCGAAGGGTGAAGCGGGGGCAATGTCAGAGCTGACCCTGACGGTCATGCGGTTGGGTTTCCTGGCCGTTCTGTGGCTGTTCGTCATCGTGGCCGTACAGGTCATCCGCAGTGACCTGTTCGGAACCCGAGTGACCCAGCGCGGCTCCCGCCGCGGCGGGAACACGGGTGCGCCCGCACAGTCCGGCGGACGACAGGCGGCCCCGCCGCAGCAGCGCCAGCGCCGCGGAGCGCCCACCAAGCTCGTCGTCTCCGAGGGCACCCTCACGGGCACCACCGTGGCCCTCGCCGGCCAGACGATCACGCTCGGCCGCGCCCACGACTCCACGATCGTGCTGGACGACGACTACGCGTCCAGCCGCCATGCCAGGATCTATCCCGACCGGGACGGACAGTGGATCGTCGAGGATCTCGGGTCCACCAACGGCACGTATCTCGACCGGACCCGCCTGACCACCCCGACGCCCATTCCGCCGGGCGCCCCGATCCGCATCGGCAAGACCGTCATCGAGCTGCGGAAGTAGTACGAGAATGAGCGAGCGGAGCGAGCACGCTGCGGTGATCCGTCCCACCGAGGACACGGACACGCGCGCGCTCCCGACCGGAGGGTGGGCAGTGTGGCTCGAGACCGGTTGTACCCGGAGCCGACCGGCGAGGTGCGCATGAGTCTGTCCCTGCGGTTCGCCGCCGGATCGCACAAAGGCATGATCCGCGAGGGCAACGAGGACTCCGGCTACGCCGGACCCCGTCTCCTCGCGATCGCCGACGGCATGGGCGGCCAGGCCGCCGGCGAGGTCGCCAGCTCCGAGGTGATCTCCACCCTCGTGCAGCTCGACGACGACGTCCCGGGCTCCGACATCCTCACCTCCCTCGGCACCGCCGTGCAGCGCGCCAACGACCAGCTGCGCCTCATGGTCGAGGAGGACCCCCAGCTCGAAGGCATGGGCACCACCCTGACCGCCCTGCTGTGGACCGGCCAGCGCCTCGGCCTCGTCCACGTCGGCGACTCCCGCGCCTACCTGCTGCGCGACGGCGTCCTCACCCAGATCACCCAGGACCACACCTGGGTGCAGCGCCTCGTCGACGAGGGCCGCATCACCGAAGAGGAAGCCACCACCCACCCGCAGCGCTCCCTGCTGATGCGCGCGCTGGGCAGCGGCGACATCGTCGAACCCGACCTCTCCATCCGCGAGGTCCGCGCCGGCGACCGCTACCTGATCTGCTCCGACGGGCTCTCCGGCGTCGTCTCCCACCAGACCCTGGAAGAGACCCTCGCCGACTACCACGGCCCCGGCGCCACCGTGCAGTCCCTGATCCAGCTCGCCCTGCGCGGCGGCGGACCCGACAACATCACCTGCATCGTCGCCGACGTCCTCGACACCGACAGCGGCGACACCCTCGCCGCCCAGGTCAGCGACACCCCCGTCGTCGTCGGCGCGGTCGCCGAGAACCAGCACCAGCTCTTCGACGGCGGCAACGCCATGCAGAGCGCCGCCGGCCGCGCCTCGGGCCTGGGCCGCCAGGCCCCGCCGCCCGCGGGCGCCTTCGGCCCCCCCGGCAGCGGCGAGGCGCCCGGCTACGGCTACCCCGACCAGGGCCAGGCGGCCCCGGGCGGCGGCGCGTACGGCACCTTCGGCGAAGCCGACGGCTACAACGGCGACTCCGCCTACGAGGACACGTACGACAAGCCCCGCAGCAGGCGGCGCGGCGGCAAAGGCCGCAAGTGGGCCACCCGCACCCTGACCCTGCTGATCATCGCGGGCGTCGTCGGCGGCGGCGTCTACGCCGGCTGGCGCTGGACCCAGAACCAGTACTACGTCGGCGTCAAGGGCGACCACGTCGCGCTCTTCCGCGGCATCAGCCAGAAGCTGGGCCCGCTGGAACTCTCCAAGGTGGAGACCGACCGCCCCGACATCGAACTGAAGTACCTCCCGCCCTTCAAGCGCAAGCAGGTCGAGTCGAGCATCAGCGAGGAAACCCTCCAGGGCGCCCGCGAGAAGGTCGACGAACTCGGCATCCAGGTCACCGCCTGCCAGAAGGACGAAAAGCGCCGCAACGCCGAGGCGCAGAACCAGACACCCGGCACCGACACCACGCTGACTCCCCAGGAGCAGCAAGTGGTCGGCCTGTGCGGCAAGCAGTAGACACCCGCGGGCACAGGGGGCCTGCCACACCATGAGCGTTGTCACCAACACGACCACCATCGGAGCCATCGAGCTGCCGAGCCGGCGGAACACCGAGCTCCTGCTGCTCGGCTTCGCCGTGGTCATCCCGATCTTCGCCTACGCCAACGTGGGCCTCGCGATCAACGGCAAGTTCCCCCCCGGGATGCTGCTCTACGGCCTCGGCCTCGGCGCCCTGGCCGGGATCGCGCACCTCGTCGTGCGCCGCTACGCCAAGTACGCCGACCCGCTGCTGCTGCCCCTGGCCACCCTCCTCAACGGGCTGGGCCTCGTACTGATCTGGCGCCTGGACCAGTCCGAGCGGCTGCAGACCCTCGCCAAGCGCTCCTTCGGCGGCTTCACCGAGTCCGCGCCCCGCCAGATGATGTACACGGCGCTCGCCATCGCCCTGTTCGCCGGCGTCCTGCTGGTCCTCAAGGACCACCGCGTGCTCCAGCGCTTCACCTACATCTCCATGGTGACCGCGCTGGTCCTGCTGATCCTGCCCGTCATCCCGGGCCTGGGCGCCGACGTCTTCGGCGCCAAGATCTGGATCAGCGTCGGCGGCTTCTCCATCCAGCCCGGAGAGTTCGCGAAGATCGTCATCGCGGTCTTCTTCGCCGGCTACCTCATGGTCAAGCGCGACGCCCTGGCCCTGGCCAGCCGCCGCTTCATGGGCCTCTACCTGCCGCGCGGCCGCGACCTCGGCCCCATCCTGATGATCTGGGCGATGAGCCTGCTCGTCCTCGTCTTCGAGAACGACCTCGGCACCTCGCTCCTCTTCTTCGGCATGTTCGTGATCATGCTGTACGTGGCCACCGAGCGCACCAGCTGGATCGTCATCGGCCTGCTCATGAGCGTCGGCGGCGCCGCCGTCGTCGGAGCCACCGCCAGCCACGTGAAGGTCCGCGTCACCGCCTGGCTCGACCCCTTCGCCTGCTACGGCACCTCCGGCGCCTGCGAGCAGGTCGGCCAGTCGATCATGAGCTTCGGCTCCGGCGGAGTCCTCGGCACCGGCTGGGGCCAGGGCAACTCCGACCTCATCGGCTTCGCCGCCAACTCCGACTTCATCTTCTCCACCGTCGGCGAAGAACTCGGCCTGACCGGCGTGATGGCCTTCCTCCTGCTCTACGGGCTCATCATCGAACGCGGCGTCCGCACCGCCCTCGCCGCCCGCGACCCCTTCGGCAAGCTCTTTGCCATCGGCCTCTCCGGCGCCTTCGCCCTCCAGATCTTCGTCGTCGCCGGCGGAGTCATGGGCCTCATCCCCCTCACCGGCATGACCATGCCCTTCCTCGCCTCCGGCGGCTCCTCCGTCCTCGCGAACTGGGTCCTCATCGCAATCCTCATCCGGATCAGCGACACCGCACGCCGCCCCGCACCGGCCCCCGCCCCGTCCCCCGACTCCGAGATGACCCAGGTGGTCCGCCCGTCATGAACAAGCCCCTGCGCCGCATCTCGCTGTTCTGCGGGCTGCTCATCCTCGCCCTGCTGATCCGGACCAACTGGCTCCAGTACGTCCAGGCCGAGGAACTCGGCACGCGCAAGGAGAACCGTCGGGTCCAGATCGCCCAGTACGCCACCGAACGCGGCAACATCATCGTCGGCGGCCAGCCCATCACCGGCTCCGCGGTCACCGACGGCAGCGACTACAAGTTCAAGCGGACCTACCTCGACGGCCCCCTGTGGGCACCCGTCACCGGCTACGCCTCCCAGGCGTTCGGCTCCACCCAGCTGGAATCCCTCGAAGACGGCATCCTCACCGGCAACGACGACCGGCTCTTCTTCGACCGCACCATCGGCATGTTCACCGGCGAGAAGAAGGCCGGCGGCAACGTCGTCACCACGCTCAACCCCGCCGCCCAGAAGGCCGCCTACGACAAGCTCGGCAACAAGAAGGGCGCCGTAGCCGCCATCGACCCGCGCACCGGCGCCATCCTCGCCCTCGTCTCCACCCCCTCGTACGACCCCTCCCGCTTCGCCGGCAACTCCAAGGCCGACGGACAGGCGTGGAACGAGCTGAAGGACAGCGAGGACAAGAACCTCGTCAACCGCGCCCTGCGCGAGACCTACCCGCCGGGCTCCACCTTCAAGGTCGTCACCGCCGCCGCCGCCCTGGAGAACGGCGTCGTCTCGGACATCAACGCGCCGACGGACACCCCCGAGCCGTACATCCTGCCCGGGACCAAGACCCCGATGGTCAACCACGCCGCCGGATGCGAGAAGGCCAGCCTCAACGACGCCCTGAAGGTGTCCTGCAACTCCGTCTTCGCCAACATGGGCGACAAGGTGGGGCGGGACAACATGGTGAAGACGGCGGAGAAGTTCGGCTTCAACAACACCAAGATCGACATCCCGGTCCGCGCCTTCGGCAGCGTCTACGACAAGACCATGGGCAAGGACGGCAACGCCCTGAGCTCCATCGGCCAGTTCAACACCGCCGCCACCCCGCTGCAGATGGCCATGGTCGCCTCCGCCGTCGCCAACGACGGCAAGCTGATGAAGCCCTACATGGTCGACCAGCTCACCGCGCCCAACCTCGACATCATCGAGAAGCACGAGCCGCAGGAGATGAGCCGGCCCATCTCCGCGGAGAACGCCCAGAAGCTCCAGCAGATGATGGTCAACGTCGTCGAGAACGGCACCGGCACCACCGCCAAGATCAAGGGCTCGGTCGTCGGCGGCAAGACCGGCACCGCCCAGCACGGCGAGGGCAACAAGAAGCGCCCGTACGCCTGGTTCATCTCGTACGCCGAGCTCCCCGACCACAGCTCGCCGGTCGCCGTCGCCGTCGTCATCGAGGACAGCAGCGCGGACCGCGAGGACATCTCCGGCGCCGGCCTCGCCGCCCCGGTGGCGAAGGTCGTCATGGAAGCCGTACTCAACAGCGGCAAGGGATGACGGGCGGGGCCGGACACCACACAAGAGCCGCAAGGGGCACCACGGATGTGATTCGGATCACCATTCCCGCCCGAATCCGAGCGTACGGTACCGGTCCAGTATCAGCCTGTGGCCGCGAACCGATCACAGACGATCGGCCGGTAGCCTTTGCGCGAACAGCACACCGCCGGACCACACACAGGTGCGGTCGGGACTGACGGAGAGGGCTGCACGTTATGGAAGAGCCGCGTCGCCTCGGCGGCCGGTACGAGCTGAGCCACGTGCTCGGCCGCGGTGGCATGGCCGAGGTCTACCTCGCCCACGACACCCGGCTCGGTCGTACCGTCGCCGTCAAGACCCTGCGCGCCGACCTCGCACGCGACCCGTCCTTCCAGGCCCGGTTCCGCCGTGAGGCCCAGTCGGCCGCGTCGCTGAACCACCCCGCGATCGTCGCCGTCTACGACACCGGCGAAGACTACGTCGACAACATCTCCATCCCGTACATCGTCATGGAGTACGTCGACGGCTCCACCCTGCGCGAACTCCTGCACTCCGGCCGCAAACTGCTGCCCGAGCGCACCCTGGAAATGTGCATCGGCATCCTCCAGGCCCTGGAGTACTCGCACCGCGCCGGCATCGTGCACCGCGACATCAAGCCCGCCAACGTCATGCTGACCCGCACCGGCCAGGTCAAGGTCATGGACTTCGGCATCGCCCGCGCCATGGGCGACTCCGGCATGACCATGACGCAGACCGCGGCCGTCATCGGCACCGCCCAGTACCTCTCCCCCGAGCAGGCCAAGGGCGAACAGGTCGACGCGCGCTCCGACCTCTACTCCGCCGGCTGCCTGCTCTACGAGCTCCTGTGCGTACGGCCCCCGTTCGTCGGCGACTCCCCCGTGGCCGTCGCCTACCAGCACGTACGGGAAGAACCGCAGCCCCCGTCGAACTTCGACCCCGAGATCACGCCCGAGATGGACGCCATCGTCCTCAAGGCACTGGTCAAGGACCCCGACTACCGCTACCAGTCCGCCGACGAGATGCGCGCCGACATCGAGGCCTGCCTCGACGGCCAGCCCGTCGCGGCCACCGCCGCCATGGGCGCCGCCGGCTACGGCTACCCGCACGACCAGGGCCACGGCTACGGCCAGCAGGGCTACGACCAGCCCACCACCGCCCTGCGCGCCACCGACGCCGGCCAGACCTCCATGCTCCCGCCGATGAACGGCAACGACGGCGGCTACGGCTACCCCGAGCAGGGCCACGGCGGCTACGACCAGGGCCCGCACCGCCGCCAGAGCCAGAAGAAGAGCAAGGCCTCCACCTTCCTCCTGGTCGCGGCCGGCCTCCTCGTCCTCATCGGCGCGATCCTCATCGGCCGCGCCCTCCTGGGCGACGGCGCCGACAACCGGCCGTCCGTGCCCAAGCTCGTCGGGCAGACCCTGGAACAGGCGCAGAAGGCGGGCGAGAACGTCGGCATCAAGGTGGTCAAGGGAGCCGACGAGCCCTGCGCGGACCAGCCCAAGGGCAACGTCTGCAAGCAGGACAAGGCCCCCGACACCAAGGTCGAAAAGGACTCCACGGTCACGGTGACGGTCTCCACGGGCGCGCCCAAGGTGGCGATCCCCAGCGTGACCGACCTGCTGGTGGACCAGGCCGAGGCGAAGCTGAAGGAGGCGGGCTTCCAGGTCGAGCGCAAGACCCAGGAGTCCCCCCGCGCCGCCGGCACGGTCCTGGAGCAGAACCCGAAGGCGGGCGGTGAGGCGGAGAAGAACTCCGTGATCACGCTGACCGTCGCCAAGGAAGTCTCCAAGGCCACCGTCCCGGACCTCATGGGCAAGACCAAGGAGGAGGCGGTCGCGCTCCTGACCGCGGCCAAGCTGAAGCTCGGCAGCACGACGGAGACCGAGTCCCCCGGCGCCCCGCCGAAGACGATCATCCAGCAGCAGTACGCGGCGGGTGAGCAGCTGGAGGTCGGCAAGACGGTCAACGTGACCATCGCCAAGGCCAGCCAGGCGACCACGGTCCCGGCGCCGGCCAACCGGACCCTGGGCCAGTACAAGGACGAGCTCAAGCGGGCCGGCCTGAAGCTGGGCAACATCACCGGCCCGACGGACGACAACGCGATCGTCGTCAACACCAACCCGGGCCCCGGCCAGCCGGTCAACACGGGCTCGAACGTCGACGTGTGGACGATGGCGGGCCAGCAGGACGGCGGCTTCTTCGGAGGCCTGGGCAACCGCCGCTAGGCATCCGCCCCACAGGCACGACAGAGCCCGGCCCCAGCGAGGGGCCGGGCTCTTGCGTGCCCGGTCCCCCGCTCTGCACATATCAACGAAACCCGATCGTGTCTTCATATGCCGGAAGTCGTTGATCCGTTTGGGGCGGAGCATCAGGCTCCGCCAGGGAGGGTCGGACCGTGATCGACGAATCGGTGCTGTTGGAATCCAGGACCATGCGCACGAGCGTGCTGGGCCGGACGGAAGTACTGGACAAGGTGAAGGCCCTGTCACTGCTGCCGGACGGACTGCATGTGACGACGGCCATGGTGGCGATGTACTACGAGGTCGCCGAGAACGCGATCCGGCAAGTCGTCAAGCGCCACCGCCAAGAGCTGACCGAGAACGGCATGCGCACACTCCGCGGCTCTGACCTGCAACGGTTTGAAAGTGACAACCTGTACCTTTCAAACGAGAGTTATCCACAGGGCCGCGCTCACCTGGCCGTTTACACACGCCGCACCATCCTCAACATGGCCATGCTGCTGCGCGACAGCGAGGTCGCCCGAAGCGTGCGCACGTACCTGCTGGACCGCGAGGAGTCGCCCCGGCAGCGGCCCGCACCCAACGACGTCGAGTCACTCGACGAACGGATCACCCGTCTCAGCGAGGCGAGCTTCACCAAGCTGCTCGGCAGGACCGTCGTCCCCATGCTCAACGCTCTCGTCGAAACCTCCGGCGAACACCACAGGGAACTGCTCAGCCTCCGCAACGACGTCCAGCAGATCCAGATCAAGCTCGTCGAGCACGACGTCCAGCTCAGCCGCCTCCAGCGCGGCCAGGACGTCAAGGCCCTCACCGGGATCATCGGGACCATCGACGCCATGAACTGGCGGGAGTTCGAGGAGCACGTCGCCCAGCTGCTCCGGCGCGACGGCTGCACCGACGTCGAGCTGCACGGCGGGCACGGCGGCGACCGCGGCGTCGACATCTCCGCCCGCACCGCCGACGGCCGCACGGTCGCCGTGCAGTGCAAGAACTTCGCGCCCTTCCGGCACGTGCTCAGCGGCGAGATGCAGAAGTTCCTGGGCGCTTCCAAGGTCATCCACGAGGCCGACGTGGCCCTCTACGTGGCCACGTGCGCCTTCACCCGGGAATCCCTGGCCCTCGCCGCCCAGGGAGGCGTCACAGCCGTCCACAGGGGCCTTCTGGAGGCGTGGAGCGCGGGAGTCCAGCTCCAGGTGCTGCGTTCTTCCTAAGCTGCGTCCTGCAGCTTGGGAACACCCTCACCGCAACTCCGCCGGCGGCGTCCTCTTCCCGTCCACCTTCTCCGTCCGCACCAGCTCGCCCCACACCACGTACCGGAACTTCGACGTGTACACCGGCGTGCACGTCGTCAGCGTGATGTAGCGCCCCCGGGCGGTCTTGCCCGACTCCTTCGGGACCGGGTTGATCACGTCCGTGTTGTACTTCGACGTCTGCCTCAGCTCCGCGAAGACCTTGTAGACGTACCAGGTGTCCCGCGTCTCGAAGACGATCGCGTCGCCGCTCTTCACCTTGTCGATGTCGTGGAACTTCGCACCGTGTCCGTCCCGGTGCGCGGCGAGCGTGAAGTTGCCCTTCGTCTCCCACGGCAGCGCCGACTTCACCGGCTGCGTGTAGTAGCCCGCGACGCCGTCGTTGAGGACGTCCGGGTCGGTGCCCTTCTTGACCAGCACCTCGCCGTTCTTCATCGCCGGGACGTGCAGGAAGCCCACCCCGCCCTGGACGTCCAGCGCGCCCGGCTCCGCCGGAGCGCCCGCGGCCGGGGCCGGGGCCCGCCACTGCTCGCGGATCCTGTCGCCCCGCTCCGACGCCTGTCGGTCGGCGAGGACGTTCGTCCACCACAGCGAGTACGCCACGAACAGGCCCAGCACCAGGCCGAGCGTGATCAGGACCTCGCCCAGGAAGCTCAGGAATCCGGCGAGCAGGCTGCGTTGGGGGGCACGTGAGGACACTGCTGGTTCGTCCTTAGAGCTGCTCAAGGGTCTGCGGTGGCTACGGGCTGGTCAGCGCGGGCGGCGGACCCTGGCTGCGGGGGCGTTCATCCGTCATCCTGCCCCATACGATCATCCGGTAGGTGCTGGTGAACTCGGGCGTGCAGGTCGTCAGCGTGATGTAGCGCCCCGGCCCGGTGAACCCCGAGCCCTCCGGAACCGGTTTGATCACCGATACGTTCGTCGGCGGGGTCTGCGGCAGCGACGAGGTCATCTCGTACGTGTAGTACGCGTCCCGGGTCTCGACCACCACGTGGTCCCCCGGCACCAGCCTGTTGATGTAGCGGAACGGCTCGCCGTGGGTGTTGCGGTGGCCCGCCACCGCGAAGTTGCCCGTCTTGTCGCCCGGCATCGCCGTCTTCAGCGCGCCCTCGCCGTAGTGCCCGACCATCCCCTTGTCGAGGACCTTCGGCTTGCTGACGCCCTCCGCGACCGGCACCTTCAGGTCCAGCTTCGGGATGTACAGGATCGCGAAGCCCTGGCCCGGCTCGAAGGCCGTCACGGGCGGCGCGGCGGCCCCCGCGGACGTACCCGCGCCGCCCGCGCCCGGGGCCTTCTGCCACGTCTGCTGGAGCGAGCCCGCGGCGCCGTCCGCCGTCCGCTGGGCCAGGAGGTTCGTGTACCAGAGCTGGTAGGCGACGAAGAGCAGCATCACCAGCCCGAGCGTGATGAACAGCTCCCCGCCCAGCCGGCTCAGGACGATCACCGGGCCGCCCGACGCGGGCCGCCTGCGCCGCCGCCCGCCCCGCCTCCTGCTCTGTCTGGCGGAGCGTTTGGCGGCCTCCTGTGCCGCCCTGCGTCGCGCGGCCCGGCCCTCCGTGGGCGCGGACGGCGCGACCGCGGTCACGCGACGGCCTTGCCCACCACCGGGGCGAGCCCCACCGAGCGCTCCACCGCACCCGCGTCACCGCAGCGCACCAGCCAGTTCGCGAGCATCCGGTGGCCCCACTCCGTCAGCACCGACTCGGGGTGGAACTGCACGCCCTCGACGTCGTGCTCGCGGTGGCGCAGACCCATGATGATGCCGTCCTCCGTCCGCGCCGTGACCTCCAGCGAGTCCGGCAGGGTCGGCGGCTCGGCGGCCAGCGAGTGGTAGCGGGTCGCGGTGAAGGGCGAGGGCAGCCCGGCGAAGACGCCCAGGCCCTCGTGGACCACCGGGGAGGTCTTGCCGTGCAACAGCTCCGGCGCCCGGCCCACGACACCGCCGTAGGCGACCGCCATGGACTGCATGCCGAGGCACACGCCGAAGACGGGGACGCCCGTGTCCGCGCAGTGGCGGACCATGTCGATGCAGACGCCCGCCTCCTCCGGCGTGCCGGGACCCGGCGAGAGCAGCACCCCGTCGAAACCGTCCTGCGCGTGGGAGAGCTCGACCTCGTCGTTGCGCAGCACCTCGCATTCGGCCCCGAGCTGGTAGAGGTACTGGACCAGGTTGAAGACAAAGCTGTCGTAATTGTCCACGACCAGAATGCGCGCGCTCAAGGAGTGACTCCCGATCCCTCGTCCACCGTCACGTCATTGAACGGAAGGAGCGGCTCGGCCCAGGGGAAGACGTACTGGAAGAGCACGAAGACCACCGCGAGGACCAGCACGAGCGAGATCAGCGCGCGTACCCACGCGTTTCCCGGCAGATGGCGCCAGATCCAGCCGTACATGCCGCCTGTTTCCTTTTCGTCCACGTATGTTCCACGCACCGCGGAGGGCGGTACGCCAACAGACTAAAGGCAGCGGCCCGACGGGGTGGGTCAGCCGGTCAAACCCTCCGGCTTGCCCTCTCCCACGGGTCGCGTGCCGGTCAGTTCCGCCCATACGACGAGGCGGTGGCTGTGCCCCCATTCCGGGTCGCAGGTGGTCAGGGTCAGATAGCGGCCCGGGGTCGTGAACGGTGATTTCCCCGGCACCGGGTCGACCACGGCGACGTCGGTCGGCAGGGTGCGCAGGGGGCCGCCGCGCACGGTGTACGTGTACCAGGCGGAGGCGTCCTTGAGGATCACCTCGTCGCCCGGACGCAGCTCGGGGAAGTCCTTGAAGGGGTCGCCGTAGGTGCGGCGGTGTCCGGCCACGGAGAAGTTGCCGGTGGCGCCGAGGCGGGCGGTGCCGGAGTAGTGGCCGAGGCCCTTCTTCAGCACGTCCGGGTCGGTGCCCTCCAGGACGGGCTTGTTCCAGTCGCGGCCAAGGCGCGGGATGTACATCTCGGCGAAGGCCTTGCCCGCCGGGTAGCCCTCGGGCGCCGGAGCCGCGGGCGGCGCCGGCTGCTGCTGCGCGGCCGACGGGGACGGGGAAGGGGACGGCGAAGGCGCGGGTGCGGCCGCCGGGGCCGCCGCCCAGCGGTCGCGCAGGGCCGACATCTCCCCGTCCATGGCCCGGTCGGCCTTGACCCCGGTCCAGAACAGCACGTACGCCACGAACAGCACGATCAGGGTGCCCGCGGTCAGGCACACCTCGCTGAACGTCCGCACCACCAGGCGCAGTACGACGTCAGGACTGACTGGTCTCGGGGGAAGGGGCGACCGGCTTCGCATAGTGGAGGTCCACTGTGCCGGAGTAACCCGGAAGTGTCAGCGCCTTGTGCTCGTCCACTTTCCAGCCGAGTCCGTAGGCGTTCACGTACAGCTGGTAGTTCTGCAGGGCCGGCGAGGCCGCCAGCGCCTTGCGCAACGCGCCCGGGTCGCCGACCGCCGACACCTTGTAGGGAGGGGAGTAGACCCGGCCCTGGAGGATCAGGGTGTTGCCCACGCAGCGCACCGCGCTGGTGGAGATCAGCCGCTGGTCCATGACCTGGATGCCCTGGGCGCCGCCCTGCCACAGGGCGTTCACCACGGCCTGGAGGTCCTGCTGGTGGATCACCAGGTCGTTGGGCTGCGGCTCGGGCACGTTGGGGATGCGGGCGGTGGCGTTCGGCGGGGCGTCGTTCAGGGTGACCGTCAGGCCCTTGCCGGACAGTTCCTCGGTGCCCGAGGCCGCGCGCAGGGCGGCGAGCTTGGCGTCTTCCGCCTTGGTGCTGCCGTCGTCACGGTCGGCGAGGGCGTCCACCTTGTCGCGTACCGGTTCGAGGCTCTGCTCCAGCTCGGCGTTGTCCTGGCTGCGCTCGTGGATGAGGTCCGACAGCTTGAGCATCGAGGCGTCGGTCCGGATGTTCGTACCCTTGGAGGTGTTGAAACTGGTGACGAAGAGCAGGCCGGCCAGGGCGAACACGGCAGCCGTCAGCAACCGGACCGTTCCGGCCCTGCGTCGGGGACCCGCGGAGGAGTCGTCGGAATTGCTCAACGTACCCTTCTCCTTCAACGCCACAGGTCCACTACGCTAACGGACGCCCGGGGCAGGCAAGGTCCCCAGCCCATCGACAGGAGAGCCCCTCGTGCCGAAGTCACGTATCCGCAAGAAGGACGACTACACCCCGCCGCCCACCCGGCAGCCGCAGAGCATTCGGCTGACGAACCGCAGCTGGGTCGCTCCGGTCATGCTGGCGCTCTTCCTCATCGGACTCGCGTGGATCGTCGTCTTCTACGTGACCGAGACCCGCATGCCCATCGAATCGCTGGGCAATTGGAACATTGTAGTCGGATTCGGATTTATCGCGGCGGGATTCGGCGTCTCCACGCAGTGGAAGTAGCACCGATCGCCCTCCGGTGGAAGCTCTCCCCATGAGTTATCCACAGCGTCATCCACACCTGAGGAAAAGACAGAAGATCTGTGGATAACTCTGTGGAGGGTTGACGCCGGTGTGATCAGGTGAGTTCTGCCGTACGGAGCAGGATCACCGCCGCCGCCAGCACGAACACCACCGCGCAAGTGCCCCACTGGACCAGTGCGCGGTTCCTGCCGGTGGCGGGCCACAGCATGGCCAGACCGAGCACCGCTCCCGTGATCAGGCCGCCCACATGGGCCTGCCAGGAGATGGACAGGGCCCCGCCGAACGGCACGAAGGTCAGCACCAGCATCAGCACGACCATCACGATCACCGGCCGCATCTCGTAGCGCAGCCGACGTGCCAGGACGACGGTCGCGCCGAGCAGGCCGAAGATGGCGCCGGACGCGCCGAGGGTCGGGGTGTTCGACGGGGTCAGCAGGTAGACCAGGGCACTGCCGCCCAGGCCCGAGAGCAGGTAGACGGCCAGGTAGCGGGCCCGTCCCAGCGCTGCCTCCAGCGGGCCGCCGATGAACCACAGCCCGATCATGTTCCCGACCAGGTGCCACCACTCGACGTGCAGGAACACCGAGGTCAGCAGCCGGTGGTACTGGCCGGTGGAGATCCCCTCGATGGGGGCGCCGGGGAACTCGCGGTAGCGGCCGAGCAGCTCCAGTTGGATGACGACGGCCGGGGCGATCAGCCCCACGAAGAACACCGCCACGTTGATCCCGATCAGGATCTTGGTGACCAGCTGGGGATCGGCGGCGACCACCCCGCCCGCGAGGTTGCGCGGCGCGTTCGCGGCGGGGCGGTGCCCGGTGCCGGAACCCTCACGGACGCATTCGGGGCACTGGAAGCCGACCGAGGCGCTGATCATGCACTCGGGGCAGATGGGGCGCTCGCAGCGGGTGCAGCTGATTCCCGTGTCGCGTTCCGGGTGGCGGTAGCAGCGCGGCAGTCGGCCGGTGTCCATCGGTTCCCCCGAGGTCGTTGGTTCAGCGCTTCTCGATGACGACGGACTTGATCACCACGTCCTCCACCGGCCGCTCGGTCCGCGGGTTCGTGGCGCTGGACGCGATGGCGTGCACGACCTGCCGGCTCGCCGGGTCGGTGACCTCGCCGAAGATCGTGTGCTTGCGGGTGAGCCAGGCGGTGGGCGCGACCGTGATGAAGAACTGCGAGCCGTTGGTGCCCGGACCGGCGTTGGCCATGGCGAGCAGGTAGGGCTTGGTGAAGGCCAGGTCGGGGTGGAACTCGTCGGCGAACTGGTAGCCGGGGCCGCCGGTGCCGTTCCCGAGCGGGTCACCGCCCTGGATCATGAAGCCGCTGATGACGCGGTGGAAGACGGTGCCGTCGTAGAGCGGGTCGGTGGTCTTCTGGCCGTCCGTGGGACGGGTCCACTCCCGCTCGCCGGTGGCGAGCTCCACGAAGTTGCGGACGGTCTTCGGGGCGAAATTCGGCAGCAGCTCGATCTCGATGTCGCCTTGGCTGGTCTTCAGGGTGGCGTAGAGCTTCTCGGCCACGGATCTGCCTTCCATAGTCATCACTGTCGGTCCAGATGGTCGCACGGAGGGCTGTACGGCACAGAAATCCTCCACCCGTATGCCCTGTCGCGCATGCCGGGAGGCCTTATGCCAGGCATGATCCGGTAAAGGGTGGAAAGGTGAGCTGTGTCCACCGCCGAGGAGGAGGTTCCAGTGACCCGCAAGGACATGCACCTGGCCGCCGAGCATGCCAGGGAAGCCGTGAAGTACGCGGCGGAAGCAGTGGCGCCGTATGCCGGATCCGCCAGGGACGCGGCGGTGCAGTACGCGCACGAAACGAATGAGTTCCTGGCGCCGAAGGTGTCAACCGCCGCCCAGGAGGCCGCGCGGCAGGCGCGCGCGACGTACGAATGCCACGTGCAGCCCCGGATCAGGGCCGCGCGCACGCACGTGCCGCCGAACGTCGACCGGGCCGCGACGAGGGCCGTCGAGCAGACGCGGCTGGCGGCTCGCCAGGCCGCCGATTACACGCAGCCTCGCATCGAGAGCGCGATCGCGGCGGCCACCCCGGTGGCCGAGGAGGCGGCTTCGCGGTCGGTGGCGGCCCTGGCGGCGTTGCGCGGTCAGGTGTCGGCCAAGGAGGTGCAGCAGCTGGTGCGGCGCCACGAGCGCCGGGCGTGTGCGGGCAAGTGGGTCAAGGGCTTCGTGATCGCCGGTGTGGTCGCGATCGGCGCCTTCGCGGCGTGGAAGTGGTGGGACCAGCAGGCGAACCCGGACTGGCTCGTCGAACCGCCGGCGGCGACGGAGCTGTCGGCGAGCGACGCCGAACCGGCGAGCTTCGACGACGAGTTGGCGGAGAAGGAGCGCGAGGCGGGGTCGTCCTTCGACGACGAGCAGACCTGACGGACCGCAGCGCACGGGCGAGGGGCCCGGATCCGATGGGATCCGGGCCCCTCGCCCGTTTCGTCGGCCGCGCCCTCAACTGGGGAGGGTGAGGATCTGGCCCGGGCGGATGAGGTCGGGGTTGGCGCCGATGACGCCCCTGTTCATCGCGTAGAGCTCGCGCCAGCGGGCCTCGTTGCCCAGCTCGCGGCGGGCGATCGCGGAGAGCGAGTCGCCGGCCTGGACGGTGTAGGTGCGCTTCTTGGCCGCGGCCGGCGGCTTGGACGCCGGCGCCGCGGGGACGGCCTTGTGCGCGGCGGACATCGGGGTCGGGGTGTGCGGGGCGCCCGGCACGGCGCCCGCGGCCATGGGCTTCGGCGGCATGGGGGTGGGGCCGGGTGCGACGGGCACGGCCTTGTGCGCGGCCGACCCCGGGGTCGGGGCCGCGGGCTTGGGGGGCGCGGGCTTGGGAGGAGCCGGCTTGGGGGGAGCGGCGGCGGCCATGCGCTCGGCGGCGGCCCGGGTGGCCGAGGCGGCGTCGGCCGCCTGGCTCTCCATCCGGTGCTCGCCCTGCCCCTTCGCCTTCTCGGCGGCCTCGTCGTGCTTCTTCTTGTCGGACTTCAGGAAGTCGAAGAGTCCCATGTCTGTACGCCTCCGGCGTGGGTGTTGCCCCCCTCGGCTCGGTGCCTTCCCCCACTGTCCGTCACGGGGCGGCGGGCGGCCGTGTGACTGGGCCGTTCGGGGGACCGTCGTCACTGGCGGGCGCGGCGGGCGGGGCGGGGGGTCTCGGAGGGGGTGGCGAGGTCGCCTTCGACGAGCAGGCCGAGGACGCGCAGGAGGGCGGCGCGGTCGGCTTCGGCGAGGTCGGCGAGGGCGTCGGCGTGGACCTGGTCGACGATGCGCTGGCTCCGTACGGCGACGGCCGCGCCTTCGTCGGTGACGGCGATGATGCGGGCCCGGCGGTCCTTGGCGGAGGGGCGGCGCTCGGCGAGTCCGGCCTTCTCCAGGGCGTCCACGGTGACGACCATCGTCGTCTTGTCCATGTCGCCGATCTCGGCGAGCTGGATCTGGGTGCGCTCCTCCTCCAGGGCGTGGACCAGGACGCAGTGCATGCGCGCGGTGAGACCGATCTCGCCGAGGGCGGCCGCCATGCGGGTGCGCAGGACATGGCCGGCGTGGTCCAGGAGGAAGGAGAGGTCGGGCTCGGGCCGGGTGGGTGCCATGGCTGTCATGGATCCACTGTAGCGATTCGATCCGAAGAAAATAGTCTGCAACAAAACCATCTGGTACGGTCACACCAGCTGCCGCACCGCACCTGCGGCCACTGCCGCCCCATGACTGGAGAGTCCGATGCCTGCCGCGCTCACCTCCGCTCTTCCCGACACGCCCCCCGCGCCCACGGGCGGGCCGCACGGGCTGCGCTCCCGCTGGACCGCCCTGGCCGTGCTCTCGACGGCCATGCTGATGACGGTCCTCGACGGCAGCATCGTCACCGTGGCCATGCCCGCCATCCAGAACGACCTGGGCTTCTCCCCCGCGGGTCTCAGCTGGGTCGTGAACGCCTACCTGATCGCCTTCGGGAGCCTGCTGCTGCTCGCCGGACGCCTCGGCGACCTGATCGGCCGCAAGAGGATGTTCCTGGCCGGGACCGCCGTCTTCACCGGCGCATCGGTGCTCGCCGGTTTCGCCGGCTCCTCCACCGTCCTCATAGCCGCACGCTTCCTCCAGGGGGTCGGCAGTGCGATGGCCTCCGCCGTCAGCCTCGGCATCCTGATCACCCTGTTCACCGAAACCCGGGAGCGGGCCAGGGCGATCGCCGTGTTCTCCTTCACCGGCGCGGCCGGTGCCTCGCTCGGCCAGGTACTCGGCGGTGTGCTCACCGAGGCCCTCGACTGGCACTGGATCTTCTTCATCAACCTGCCCATCGGGCTGGCCGCCCTGCTGCTGGCACTGCCGGCCCTGCCCGGCGGCCGGGGCCCGGGACTCGGCGCGGGCGCCGACGTACTGGGAGCGCTCCTGATCACCGGCGGGCTGATGCTCGGCATCTACACGGTGGTCAAGGTGGAGCAGTACGGCTGGACCTCCGCGCGCACCCTCGGCCTCGGGGCGCTCTCCCTGGCCCTGCTGACCGGCTTCACCCTGCGCCAGGCGAAGGCCCGCACCCCGCTGGTACCGCTGCGGATCTTCCGTTCCCGCACGGTGACCGGCGCGAACCTGGTGCAGATGATGCTGGTGGCCGCCCTGTTCTCCTTCCAGATCCTGGTCGCGCTCTACCTCCAGAAGGTGCAGGGGTACGGGGCCGCCGCCACCGGCCTGGCGATGCTTCCCGCCGCCCTGCTGATCGGCGCGGTCTCCCTCGGTGTCTCCGCCCGGCTGAACGCCCGCTTCGGCGAGCGCAACGTGTTGGTGTCCGGCCTCGGCCTGCTCGTCGCGGCCCTGGGGCTGCTGACCCGATTGCCGGTGCACGCCGACTACGTCACCGACCTGCTGCCGGTAATGCTGCTGGTCTCCGGCATCGGTCTGGCGCTGCCGGCGCTCACCACACTGGGCATGTCCGGCGCCGACGAGGCCGACGCCGGGCTCGCCTCGGGACTGTTCAACACCACCCAGCAGATCGGGATGGCCCTGGGCGTGGCCGTCCTCTCGACCCTCGCGGCCTCCCGCACGGAGTCCCTCACCGGGAGCGGCAGTTCACCGGCCGAGGCCCTCACGGGCGGCTACCACCTGGCGTTCGGCATCGGCGCCGCACTCCTCCTGGCCGGCATCGTCCTGGCCGTGACCCTCCTCCGCGCGGGTGGCGCCTCCCGGCGCTAGGCCGCCTCTTCCGGATCGCAGCCGCGGCCCGGCCGACCCCGGTCGATGTTTCACGTGAAACATCGACCGGGGTTATCGTCCGGAGCATGCCCGAACTCGTCACCCCCACCACCCGTCTGCACGCCTCCTGGCTCGACGCGCAGGAGGAGTGGGGCCCGGACGCCCACATGGACGGGGCCGGCCTCGGTTCCGACGACGACGTGGAGAGCTCCGAGGGGTTCGCGGCCTGGGTGGAGAAGCTGCACCGCCAGTCCGACCGCACGGCCCCCGTCGAGCAGGGCCGTGTCCACGCCACGTACCGGTGGATCGCCGAGGGCGACACCTACCTGGGCGCCATCGACCTCCGGCACCACCTCAACGCGTTCCTCCTCGACGCGGGCGGCCACATCGGCTACGGCATCCGCCCCTCCGCACGCCGCCGGGGGCTGGCCGGCTGGGCGCTGGGCGAGGTCCTGTACGAGGCGCGACTGCTGGGCCTGGACCGGGTCCTGCTGACCTGCGACCCGGACAACACCGCGTCCGTACGCACGATCGAGGCGAACGGCGGGGTCCTGGAAGACCTCCGCGAAACCCTGATCGGCCCCAAGCTCCGCTACTGGATCGAGCTCGTCCCGGGGCGCTGACACGAGCCCGGCACAACGAAAAAAGACCTCCCCGACCGCGTTTCCGCAGGTCGGGGAGGTCTCTTGCTGTGGAGCCTAGGAGATTCGAACTCCTGACATCTGCCTTGCAAAGGCAGCGCTCTACCAACTGAGCTAAGGCCCCTCGGAACTGGACGCACCTGTCCCCCGAAAAAAGGGGGTCGTTCCGCAGAACAGAGTACCGGGTGTACCCCCTCATCTCGCAAAATGATAGGGACTCCCGCCCCGCGACCACTCTCCGTAAGATGCTCGCGAGGTTCGCACCAGCGAAGGGGAGTAGTAAGAGTGGACGCTGTTCAGCAAGAGGCCACGGCCAGAGCCAGGGAGCTTCAGCGCAGTTGGTACGGGGAGCCGCTCGGCGCGCTCTTCCGCCGGCTCATAGATGACCTCGGCTTGAACCAGGCGCGTCTCGCTGCGGTGCTCGGACTGTCGGCACCCATGCTGTCCCAGCTGATGAGCGGCCAGCGCGCCAAGATCGGCAACCCTGCCGTCGTGCAGCGCGTCCAGGCACTCCAGGATCTCGCCGGCCAGGTGGCCGACGGAAGCGTCAGCGCCGTGGAGGCGACCGACCGGATGGACGAGATCAAGAAGACCCAGGGGGGTTCCGTCCTCAGCAACAGCGGCCAGACGCCCACCAGTTCGGGCGCTCCCACCGTCAAGCGGGTCGTCCGCGAGATCCAGTCGCTGCTGCGTTCGGTCTCCGCGGCCGGCGACATCATCGACGCGGCGGACTCCCTGGCCCCCAGCCATCCGGAACTGGCAGAGTTCCTCCGGGTGTACGGAGCGGGCCGTACCGCCGACGCGGTCGCCCACTACGAGGCGCACCAGAACTGACGGTCGGACAGCCGGGCGGTCGGACAGCCGGGCGGGCGGACAGCCGGGCGGACGGCCGGCCGGGCGGGCGGGCGGGCGGGCGGGCGGGGGACAACGGGTGACGGGGGACGGGCGCAGCGATGGGTGAGATCTTCGCCGGCCGGTACGAGCTGATCGATCCGATCGGACGCGGTGCCGCGGGTGCCGTCTGGCGGGCCTGGGACCACCGCCGTCGCCGGTACGTCGCCGCGAAGGTGCTCCTGCAGAGCGACGCCCACACCCTGCTGCGGTTCGTGCGGGAGCAGGCCCTGCGCATCGATCACCCGCACGTCCTCGCCCCGGCCAGCTGGGCGGCCGACGACGACAAGGTCCTGTTCACGATGGACCTGGTCGCCGGAGGCTCCCTCGCCCACGTGATCGGCGACTACGGGCCCCTGCCGCCCCGCTTCGTGTCCGTGCTGCTCGACCAGCTCCTGTCGGGCCTGGCGGCGGTGCACGCGGAGGGCGTCGTGCACCGCGACATCAAACCGGCCAACATCCTGATGGAGGCCACCGGAACCGGGCGGCCGCACCTGCGGCTGTCCGACTTCGGCATCTCCATGCGCAAGGGCGAGCCGCGGCTCACCGAGACCGACTACGTGGTCGGCACGCCCGGTTACTTCGCCCCCGAACAACTCCTCGGCGCGGAACCCGACTTCCCCGCCGACCTGTTCGCCGTCGGCCTGGTCGGGCTGTACCTGATGCTGGGCCGCAAACCCGACTCCCGGGCCCTGGTGGAGCACTTCCTCGCCCACGGGACGCCCGACGCCCCCGAAGGCGTCCCCGCACCGCTGTGGGACGTCCTCGCCGCGCTGCTGCGGCCCGACCCGCAGAGCCGGTTCAAGACCGCCACGGGGGCCCGCAAGGCCCTCGCCGAGGCGGTGGAGCTCCTCCCGCCGCCCGCCCCGGACGAGGATCCGGTGGAGGTCTTCGACCAACTCGGGCCGCTCCCCGCCGGTTTCGGCCCCGACGGCCCGCACACCACCGCCGCGGTCACCCCCGAGTCGCCGACCGTGGGCATGCCCGGCGCCGCGGCCCCTCCCCCACCGACCGCCTCCGGCACGACGGCCGCAGCCCCACCGATCGCCTCCGCCTCCGACACGGCCGCCGCAACCCCGCCGGCCGCCTCCGGCCCCGCCCATGCCGCGCCCTTGCCGGCCCCGGGGCCCGCTCCCGCCGACCCTCGTGGCCCGGCGACGCCCCCGGCCCCGGTACCCGCGACCCCCTACCCGGCCCGCCCCGTGCAGGAGCCCGCGACGGGCGCCGGACCCTCCGCCGGCTTCGGGCCCGCGCCCGGGTCCCCGTACGAGTACGCGCCCACCCCACCGCAACTCCCCGCGCAGGCAACCCCGTACGGCCCCTCCCAGACGGGCGGATTCCACCTCGCGCCACCGGTCGCCCCGGCCCCGGCCCCGGCGCCGCGCCGGACCGGTATCGCCCCGCCACCCCCGAAGGCCGTCGCCGCCCTGCTCGCCGCCGCGCTGCTCTGCTTCGCGGCCGGCGTCTGGGCGCTCACGCAGATGTAGTGCCGCGGCCCCGCCGCCCGAGCAGGGTCCAGCCGCCCAGCACCAGCAGCAGCACCGTCCCGGTCCCGAAGCCGGCCCCCGCCACGACCCGCATCACCGAGGCGTTGTCGGCGGCCTCCGCGGCCTCCGGGGCGGTCAGTCCCGCCTTGGCGGCCTCACGGTCCGACGCCCCGACCCCGAAACCGCCCGCGGCCGGTTCCTCCTTGTACGCGGGCGCCTTGCCCGGGGTTCCGGCGACGTCCACGCGCAGCGTCAGCGGCACCGTCGTCCCGTCCGCGGTGAACTCCGCGGCCTTCGCGCCCATGGTGACCGCGACGTAGTACCAGCCGGCGATCGACGCGTGCTCCACGTCCTTGTCGTTGGAGAAGCGGTTCTCGTAGGCCACGGGCGGGGTCTTCCCCAGGGTGACCCCGGCCTGCTTGCCGTCGTAGGAGGTGTCCTTCTCGGAGACCAGTCCCCGGAAGGGGCTGTAGAGCGAGACGACGAGCCCGCCCGAGGCCGAGCCGGACGGCTTGGTCATCGTGGCCGCGGACAGCTCGGCGCCCAGGCCCAACTGCTGCCCCCAGTCCAGCGGCACCCGGTACCAGCGGGTCTGCCCCGCCCGCAGCTCGTCACGCCACACCCCGGCGCCCAGCGCCCGGGCGTCGTTGAAGCCGGTGCCGCCGCCGCGCCCCACGGCCTCGGTGCCGGGCAGGGGCGCGGGCCCCGAGGGCCAGGCGCTGGGTGCGGCCGTGGGGCCGCCGGGGGCGCGGCCGGGCTCGCGCTGCACGCGCAGTTCGAGCGGCCACTCGCGCGGGTCGGAGCCCTTGGCCGAGGTGCGGGTGACCTTCACGTAGTAGACGCCGCCCGCCGCGCAGTCGAGGTCCTCCGCGCCCCACCGCACGCCGACGGCGCTGATCGGCACCGGGTCGTAGCCGAAGCCGGCGCGGCCCGAGGAGTCCGGGCAGGACCGTCCGGCGGTGGTCATGATCTCCACCTGGATGCCGTCGCCGTAGGAGACCTTGGCTCCGGCGTCGGGCCGCACCACGGCGGAGACGTACACGTTCGACTGGTCCTGTTCGAGGACGAGCCGGTAGACGCGATCCCCCGGAGCGATCCTGTCCGCGTAGGTGCTCCCCGCCTGCAGCTGCGGGGCGTCGGCCGTGGAGGGCTTGCCCTCGACGGGCTTCGCGTCGTCGGCGGGGCGGTAGGCCTGCAGCGGCTGGGGCACCGGGGCCGCGGGCACCGGGGCCGCGAGGGCCGCCGCCGGCAGGGCCGCCGCCGACACCAGTCCCAGGGCCGCCGCCAACGCCGTCGTCCGCACCCGACCCACCACGTCCACCCCGATTTTGCTAGCGCAAGCGAAATCTTTGCATAACGTAAGTTTTCGTCACAGAACAGCACAAAGCCCCGGCCGCAGCGGCAGCCGGGGCTTCATGGGATCAGCCTTCGGTCTCACACACCGGAACCAGAGGGCACGGAGTCGGTTGCCTCCGTCCACAGGTCCTGCTCGGCGCGGTCCGCCTGGATCTGGCGGTACACGAGGAGCCCGCCGATGGCGGCCAGTGCGACCAGGAGCAGCTTCTTCACCGCGCGACCTCGTCTTTCGTTGACGTAGGGGACTTCCTGACGCCCAACAATACACACGGACCGATACCGTTCGGTGACCTGCCGGCCCACCAATCGGCCCAACGAAGAAGACCCCCAGGCCTTGGGCCTGGGGGTCTTCGACACTGTGGGGCTAACAGGATTTGAACCTGTGGCCTCATCCTTATCAGGGATGCGCTCTAACCAACTGAGCTATAGCCCCATCCGCCTTCGCTGCGCTTACCGCGCCGCGCGCTGACTCCTGAAGATTAGCGCACAGACGCGGTAGCTCCAAAATCGGTTCTCACGCAGCGTCTGCGCAGGTCACTCGTCCTCGGCGAGCGTCAGCTCCACACCGCCGACGAAGCCCGCCGACAGGTTGTAGATGAACGCGCCGAGCGTCGCCAGCGCCGTCGCCAGCACCACGTCGATGACCGCGATCACCGACGTGAAGATCAGCACGCGCGGCAGCGACAGGAACGACTGGAGGTCGAATCCGTTGCTCTCGTTCGAACCGGTCGCCTCGCTGATCGTGCCGCCGACGGTCGAGAAGACGCCCATGGCGTCCATGACCATCCACAGCACCACGGCGGCCACGATCGTGCAGACGCCCAGCGCGATCGACAGCAGGAAACTGACCTTCATCACCGACCACGGGTCGGCCTTGGCCACCCGCAGGCGCGCCTTGCGCGTCCTGGGGGCCGTACGGACCCCTGTGCGCGGCTTGCGCTGCGCGGAGGGCCCCTCGCCGGTCCGCGGCGCGCCGGGGCCCTGGGGGGCCGTGTAGGCCTGCGGCGGCTGGTACGGCGGCTGCGCGGGACCGTCGCCGGCGGCCGGCTTCGGTTCTCGGGTGTCCGTCACGGTTCCCCCCTGGGAGTCCGCGGCGGGGCCACGGGCACCGTTCGCTCCAGTCTTGGCCGGTCCGGCGCCCGTGGCTCCACTCACGACTTACTCCTCGTGCTCCCCGACCGAAGGCTGCGTGCCTTCGGCGGCCTCCGCGGCCTGTCCTTCGGCCACGTCGGTCCCAGTGTCGTCGGTCTCGGTCTCGTCCACCTCGTCGGCCTCCTGGCCCGCTTCGGCGTTACGAGCGATGCCCACCACGGCATCCTTCTTGCCCAGGTTGATCAGCTGGACGCCCATCGTGTCACGGCCGGTCTCCCTGACTTCGTTGACGCGCGTACGAATCACACCACCGCTGAGGGTGATTGCAAGGATTTCGTCGCTTTCGTCCACCACGAGCGCGCCGACGAGGGACCCGCGGTCCTCCACGATCTTCGCGGCCTTGATGCCCAGACCGCCGCGACCCTGGACGCGGTACTCGTCGACCGGCGTCCGCTTGGCATAGCCGCCGTCGGTCGCGGTGAAGACGAACGTACCGGGCCGGACCACGCTCATGGAGAGCAGTTCGTCACCCTCGCGGAAACTCATGCCCTTCACGCCCGACGTCGCACGGCCCATCGGACGCAGCGCGTCGTCGGTCGCCGTGAAGCGGATCGACTGCGCCTTCTTGCTGATCAGCAGCAGATCGTCCTCGGCCGACACCAGCTCGGCGCCGATCAGCTCGTCGTCGCTACCGTCCCCGGTCTCCCGGAGGTTGATCGCGATCACACCACCCGAACGGGGCGAGTCGTAGTCCTTGAGCGCCGTCTTCTTCACCAGGCCGGCCTTCGTGGCCAGGATCAGGTAAGGCGCCGCCTCGTAGTCGCGGATCGCGAGGATCTGCGCGATCTTCTCGTCCGGCTGGAAGGCCAGCAGGTTCGCCACGTGCTGCCCGCGCGCGTCACGACCCGCGTCCGGGAGCTCGTACGCCTTGGACCGGTAGACCCGGCCCTTGTTCGTGAAGAACAGCAGCCAGTGGTGGGTCGTGGACACGAAGAAGTGGTCGACCAGGTCGTCCTGCTTCAGCTTCGTGCCGCGCACGCCCTTGCCGCCGCGCTTCTGCGACCGGTAGTCCTCGGTCTTGGTCCGCTTGACGTAACCGCCGTGCGTGATCGTGACGACGATGTCCTCCTCGGCGATCAGGTCCTCGATGGACATGTCACCGTCGAAGGGCACCAGCTTGGACCGACGGTCGTCGCCGAACTTCTCGACGATCGCCGCCAGTTCCTCGCTCACGATCGAACGCTGGCGCTCCTCCGAGGCCAGGATCGCGTTGTACTCGTTGATCTTGGCCTGGAGCTCGTCGTGCTCCGCGACGATCTTCTGCCGCTCCAGGGCCGCGAGGCGGCGGAGCTGCATCTCCAGGATCGCGTTCGCCTGGATCTCGTCGATCTCCAGCAGACCCATCAGGCCCTCGCGCGCGATCTCGACCGTGTTGCTGCGCCGGATCAGCGCGATGACCTCGTCGATCGCGTCCAGCGCCTTCAGCAGACCGCGCAGGATGTGCGCGCGCTCCTCCGCCTTGCGCAGGCGGAACCGCGTACGCCGGACGATGACCTCGATCTGGTGCTGCACCCAGTGCCGGATGAACGCGTCGATCGACAGCGTGCGCGGCACGCCGTCCACCAGCGCCAGCATGTTCGCGCCGAAGTTCGTCTGCAGGTCGGTGTGCTTGTACAGGTTGTTCAGCACGACCTTCGCCACGGCATCGCGCTTGAGCACGATCACCAGGCGCTGACCCGTCCGCGACGAGGTCTCGTCACGGACGTCGGCGATGCCGCCGATCTTCCCGTCCTTCACCAGGTCGGCGATCTTCTGCGCCAGGTTGTCGGGGTTGGTCTGGTACGGGAGCTCCGTGACCACCAGGCACTGGCGGTTCTGGATCTCCTCGACCTCGACCACCGCGCGCATCGTGATCGAGCCGCGGCCGGTCCGGTACGCCTCCTCGATGCCCTTGCGACCCACGACCAGCGCGCCGGTCGGGAAGTCCGGGCCCTTGATGCGCTCGATGAGCGCGTCCTGGAGCTCCTCGTGCGAGGCGTCCGGGTGCTCCAGCGCCCACTGGGCGCCGGCCGCGACCTCGCGCAGGTTGTGCGGCGGAATGTTCGTCGCCATACCCACGGCGATACCGGCGGAGCCGTTCACCAGCAGGTTCGGGATGCGCGCCGGCAGGACCGTCGGCTCCTGGTTGCGGCCGTCGTAGTTGTCCTGGAAGTCGACGGTCTCCTCGTCGATGTCCCGGAGCATCTCCATGGCCAGCGGCATCAGCTTGCACTCGGTGTAGCGCATCGCGGCCGCCGGGTCGTTGCCCGGAGAGCCGAAGTTGCCGTTGGAGTCCACCAGCGGCATCCGCATCGACCACGGCTGGGCCAGACGGACCAGGGCGTCGTAGATCGAGGAGTCACCGTGCGGGTGGTACGTGCCCATGACGTCACCGACGACGCGGGCGCACTTGTAGAAGCCCTTCTCGGGCCGGTAGCCGCCGTCGTACATCGCGTACAGCACACGACGGTGGACGGGCTTGAGACCGTCCCGCACGTCGGGCAGCGCACGCGAGACGATGACGGACATCGCGTAGTCGAGGTAGGAGCGCTGCATCTCCGTCTCGAGCCCGACGGGCTCGATCCGCAGCTGCGGCTGCTCCTCTTCGGTGTTCTCGGCGGTGGGAGTGTTTTCGTCGGCCATCGCTGGTCAAAGATCCTTTCAGGCGGTCAGCAGAGACCGACTCAGATGTCGAGGAAGCGGACGTCCTTGGCGTTGCGCTGGATGAAGGACCGTCGCGCCTCGACGTCCTCACCCATCAGCACCGAGAACAGGTCGTCGGCCTGCGCCGCGTCGTCCAGCGTGACCTGGCCGAGCACGCGGTGGTCCACGTCCATGGTGGTGACGCGCAGCTCCTCGGCGTTCATCTCGCCCAGACCCTTGAAGCGCTGGATCGAGTCTTCCTTGATCCGCTTGCCGTTCTGCTTGCCGAGTTCGACCAGCGCGTCGCGCTCACGGTCCGAGTACGCGTACTCGAAGTCGTCACGACCCCACTTGATCTTGTAAAGCGGCGGGCGGGACAGGTACACGTGACCCGCCTCGACCAGCGGCCGCATGAAGCGGAACAGGAACGTCAGCAGCAGGGTGTTGATGTGCTGGCCGTCGACGTCGGCGTCCGCCATCAGGATGATCTTGTGATACCGGAGCTTCTCGATGTCGAAGTCCTCGTGCACACCGGTGCCGAAAGCGCTGATCAGCGCCTGGACCTCGGTGTTCTGGAGGATCTTGTCGATACGCGCCTTCTCGACGTTCAGGATCTTGCCGCGGATCGGCAGGATGGCCTGGTACATCGGGTTGCGGCCCGACTTCGCGGAGCCGCCGGCGGAGTCACCCTCGACGATGAAGATCTCGCACTTGGTCGGGTCGTTCGACTGGCAGTCCGACAGCTTGCCCGGCAGCGACGCCGACTCCAGCAGACCCTTGCGGCGCGTCAGGTCGCGCGCCTTGCGGGCCGCCACGCGCGCCGTGGCCGCCTGGATGGCCTTGCGCACGATGTCCGCCGCCTCGACCGGGTTCCGGTCGAACCAGTCGTTCAGGTGCTCGTGGACGACCTTCTGCACGAAGGTCTTCGCCTCCGTGTTGCCCAGCTTCGTCTTCGTCTGGCCCTCGAACTGGGGCTCGCCCAGCTTCACCGAGATGATCGCCGTCAGACCCTCGCGGATGTCCTCGCCGGCAAGGTTGTCGTCCTTCTCGCGCAGCAGCTTCTTGTCACGCGCGTAGCGGTTGACCAGACCCGTCAGCGCCGCACGGAAGCCCTCCTCGTGCGTACCGCCCTCATGCGTGTGGATCGTGTTCGCGAAGGAGTACACGCCCTCCGTGTACTGCGAGTTCCACTGCATCGCGATCTCGACCGAGAGCATCCGCTCCTTGTCCTCGGCCTCGACGTCGATGACCGTCGGGTGGATCAGCTCGCCCTTGCGCGAGTTCAGGTACTTCACGAAGTCGACGATGCCGCCCTCGTAGTAGTACTTGACCGTGCGCGCCTTGGGCTCTGCCGTGTCCGCGTCCGGGTCGTCGGCGCCCGCCGTCGCCTTCGCCGACTCGCGCTCGTCGGTCAGCGTCAGGGTCAGGCCCTTGTTGAGGAAGGCCATCTCCTGGAAGCGCCGCGACAGCGTCTCGAAGGAGTACTCGGTGGTCTCGAAGATGTCGCCGTCGGCCCAGAACGTCACCGACGTGCCGTGCTCGTCGGTCTCCTCGTGCTTGGCCAGCGGCGCCGTCGGGACGCCCAGCTTGTAGTCCTGGGTCCAGCGGTACCCGTCGGTCTTGACCTCGACCGCGACCTTGGTCGACAGCGCGTTCACGACGGACACGCCGACACCGTGCAGACCGCCGGAGACGGCGTAGCCGCCGCCGCCGAACTTGCCACCCGCGTGCAGGACCGTCAGGACGACCTCGACGGCCGGCTTGCCCTCGGACGGAACGATGCCCACGGGGATACCGCGACCGTTGTCGACCACGCGCACCCCGCCGTCGGCGAGGATCGTCACGTCGATGGTGTCCGCGTGCCCGGCCAGCGCCTCGTCGACCGAGTTGTCGACGACCTCGTAGACGAGGTGGTGCAGACCACGCTCACCCGTCGAGCCGATGTACATACCCGGCCGCTTGCGGACCGCGTCCAGGCCCTCGAGGACCTGGATCGCACTGGCGTCGTAATTCTTCTCGTTGGAGTCGCCGGAATCGGCCACGAAGCGCCCTCTCTGGCACAGCGCAGCCCGTACTCCGGACCAGCGTGTGCGCCGGAGGAGCGGCCGCGTCGATCTGCGTTGTCTGCGTTGTCGGGTGTCCCCCCGCGAATCGGGCGGGATTCTCCTCCAGTCTACCGGTACCACGGACATGAATGGGGGTTTGCCGGTACCTGAGTCCGCATGTGCCGCCCTGAACCGCCACTCTCCGACTCCCCATATCCGGGACGGGGCTCAAAGAGGCTCACGCGGGCATCCAGCGCTTCGGCCTGTCAACCTCCCACTACCGTGAGGGACACCACCCGCACCACGCGCCCGATCCGGCCCCATCCAAGGGCAAAGCCCACCTCAACCAGGCGTAAACCCGCCCCTCCGGAACGCATCCAGCCCACCAGGACACATCCAGCCCCGCCGGGGACACTTCCAGCCCCGCCGGCGTTGAGGCGCGGGTCCGGGGCGGAGCCCCGGGTCCCGGCGAAGCCGGGCTCACCCCACCCGGGGCCGAGCCCGACCGGGCCCGGCCGCCGGGGCCTACCCGTAGGTGTCCCCCGGACCGGTGCTCCCCGGCGCCCGCCACGGCCCGTGCCGCTTGGGCCGCCCCCCAGGCCCCCGCACGAGAAGCACCCGCACCGTCCCCTGCCCCAGATCCGCGTTCAACCGCGCGACCAACTGCGGCGCCAACAACTTCAGCTGCGCCGCCCACGCCGAGGAATCACACCGCACGACCAGTTCACGGTCCTCGTACCGCTCCGGTTCACAGTGCGCCGCGATCTCCGGACCGACGATCTCCGGCCAGCGCTCCATCACGCCCGCCACCGCCATCGGCATCTCCCACCCGCGCTCCGTGCGCAGCCGGTCCAGCGCCGCCATCAACGGCATCGGATCCCGGCCGTCCGCACGCGCCCCCGAACGCAGCCCCGGACCCTGCTGCCGCTTCTTCCCGCCCGCCGCGTTCCCCCGAGCCCGCGCCTGCTCCCGCGCCGCCGCCAGCGCCTGCCGCGCCAGATCCACCCCGGAGGGCTCCGCCGCCCGACGGGGCTCCGAAGCCCGCTCGCCGTCCGAACCGCCCGTACCCCTCGTACCGCTCACAGCCGGGTCACCTCACCGCCGGACACCCCGAACCGCGCTCCCACCAGCACACCCGGAACGTCATCGTCCACGGCCGCGGTCACCAGTACCTGCTCGCCCCCGGCCACCAGCTCCGCCAGCCGCTCCCGGCGCCGCGCGTCCAGCTCCGCGAACACGTCGTCCAGGATCAGCACCGGCTCCGCACCCTCCGAGCGCAGCAGCTCGTAGGAGGCCAGCCGCAGCGCCAGCGCGTACGACCACGACTCCCCGTGACTCGCGTACCCCTTCGCCGGCAGCTCCTTCAGCCGCAGCACGAGATCGTCGCGGTGCGGCCCCACCAGGGTCACCCCACGCTCGATCTCCTGCTTGCGCACCTCGCCCAGCGCCGCCAGCAGCACCTCGTACAACGCCTCACGGGTCCGCGCCGCACCACTGTCCACGGCCTCGCCCGCCGACGACTTGTACGCCAGCCCCAGCGGACCACCGCCGGGCGCGAGCTGCTCGTACGCCTTGTCCGCGAGCGGCAGCAGCGTCCCGATCAGGTCCAGCCGCTGCGCCAGCAGCTCCGCACCCGCCCGCGCCAGGTGCTGGTCCCACACGTCGAGGGTCGACAGGTCCATCGACCGGCCCCCGTGCCGACGGGCCATCGCCGCCGACTTCAGCAGGGTGTTGCGCTGCTTGAGCACCCGCTCGTAGTCCGAACGGACACCCGCCATCCGCGGCGAGCGCGCCGTGACGAGGTCGTCCAGGAACCGGCGGCGCTCCCCCGGATCGCCCTTCACCAGCGCCAGGTCCTCCGGCGCGAACAGCACCGTCCGTACGATCCCCAGCACGTCACGCGGCCTGACCTGCGAGGACCGGTTGATCCGGGCCCGGTTAGCCCGCCCCGGATTCAGCTCCAGCTCCACCAGCTGCTGCCGCTCGCCCTGGACGACGGCGGCACGGACGATCGCCCGGTCCGCCCCCATCCGCACGAGCGGGGCGTCCGAGGCGACCCGGTGGCTGCCCAGCGTCGCCAGGTAGCCGATCGCCTCGACCAGGTTCGTCTTGCCCTGGCCGTTGGGGCCCACGAAAGCCGTGACGCCCGGGTCGAGGGGAACCTCGGCCCGGGCGTACGAGCGGAAGTCGGCCAACGAGAGATGCGAAACATGCATACGGCGCCGACCTCCCCCGGCTTCCTGCTGCTCTGCTCTGTGCTGCTGTGGTGGAGCGGTGGAGCTACTTCTTCTCGACCGCGTGGCCGCCGAACTGGTTGCGCAGCGCGGCGATCATCTTCATCTGCGGGGAGTCGTCCTGACGCGACGCGAACCGCGCGAACAGCGAGGCCGTGATCGCGGGCAGCGGCACGGCGTTGTCGATCGCCGCCTCCACCGTCCAGCGTCCCTCGCCCGAGTCCTGCGCGAAGCCCTTGAGCCGCTCCAGGTGCTCGTCCTCGTCCAGGGCGTTCACGGCCAGGTCGAGCAGCCAGGAACGGATGACCGTGCCCTCCTGCCAGGAACGGAAGACCTCGCGGACGTCGGTGACCGAGTCCACCTTCTCCAGCAGCTCCCAGCCCTCGGCGTAGGCCTGCATCATGGCGTACTCGATGCCGTTGTGGACCATCTTCGCGAAGTGGCCCGCACCCACCTTGCCGGCGTGTACGGCGCCGAAGTCGCCCTCCGGCTTGAGGGCGTCGAAGACCGGCTGGACCCGGGCGACGTGGTCCTTCTCGCCGCCGTACATCAGCGCGTAGCCGTTCTCCAGGCCCCAGACGCCGCCGGAGACACCGCAGTCGACGAAGCCGATGCCCTTGGCCGCCAGCTCCTTGGCGTGCTTCTCGTCGTCGGTCCAGCGGGAGTTGCCGCCGTCGACCACGATGTCGCCGATCGAGAGCAGCTCCGCGAGCTCGTCGATCGTGGACTGCGTCGCCGCACCTGCCGGGACCATCACCCACACGACGCGGGGGGCCTGCAGGCTGTCCACAAGTTCCCGCAGGCTGTGGACATCGGCGAGGTCCGGGTTGCGGTCGTATCCGATGACGGTGTGGCCTGCGCGGCGGATGCGCTCGCGCATGTTGCCGCCCATCTTGCCGAGACCGACGAGACCAAGCTCCATCAGGTGGTTCCTTAAGCGTTGTGGCCGTCTGTGCCGGGGCGCCCCGACCGTGTTCTCAGAACGCGCGGGCCGCCCACCGGATCCGAGCCTACGCCGGGGCGTGCCACCCGGCCCCACGGGCGCTCCCGGGTGGACGAACCGGCTCCGGCGGGCTCCGTACGAGGTCAGGCCCCGGCCCGGCCGTGAGGCGCGTACGGGGGCGGACGCCGTCGGGCCCGGCCCCGCGGATGCGAGACCGGGCCCGACGTGAGCGCGTCAGCCGGACAGACGCACCGGCATGATCAGGTACTTGTAGGCCTCGTCCGCTTCCGCGTCGACCGCCGGGCGGCCGCTGAGCAGCGCCGGCTTGGTGGACGTGGTGAAGCTCAGCTGCGCGGCCGGCGAGTCGATCGCGCTCAGGCCGTCCAGCAGGAAGGTCGGGTTGAAGGCGATCGAGATGTCGTCGCCCTCCAGCGTGGCGTCGACGCGCTCCACAGCCTGTGCGTCGTCGCTGGAGCCGGCTTCCAGGATCAGCACGCCCTGCTCGAAGCTCAGGCGGACCGGGGTGTTGCGCTCGGCGACCAGGGCCACGCGCTTGACGGCCTCGACGAACGGGGCGGTCTCGATCACGGCGATGGAGTTGAACTCCGTCGGGAACAGCGTGCGGTACTTCGGCAGGTCGCCTTCGAGGAGACGGGTGGTGGTGCGGCGGCCCGCGCCCTCGAAACCGATGAGGCCCTCGCCCGCGCCCGAGCCGGAGAGCGCCAGGGTGACCGTGTCACCGCTGGTCAGCGACTTGGCGGTGTCGAGGAGCGTCTTCGCGGGCACCAGGGCCACGGCGGAGGCGTCCGGGTTCTCCGGCTTCCACAGGAACTCGCGGACCGCGAAGCGGTAGCGGTCGGTCGAGGCCAGGGTGACGCGGTCGCCCTCGATCTCGATGCGGACACCGGTCAGCACGGGCAGCGTGTCGTCACGGCCGGCGGCGATGGCGACCTGGGCGGCGGCGGAGGCGAAGACCTCACCGGGCACGGTGCCGGTCGCGGTCGGCATCTGCGGCAGTGCCGGGTACTCCTCCACAGGCAGGGTGTGGAGTGTGAATCGCGAGGAGCCGCAGACCACGGTCGCCCGTACACCGTCTGTGGAAATCTCCACCGGCCGGTTGGGGAGGGCGCGGCAGATGTCGGCGAGGAGCCGGCCGGAGACGAGGACGGTGCCGTCCTCCTCCACGTCCGCCTCGACGGAGACACGGGCCGAGACCTCGTAGTCGAAGCCGGAGAGGGACAGGGTGCCCTCCTCGGCCTTGAGCAGCAGGCCCGCGAGGACGGGGACCGGCGGCCGGGCCGGGAGGCTGCGTGCGGCCCAGGCCACCGCCTCCGCGAGTACGTCGCGCTCCACCCGGATCTTCACCGGAACCGCCTCCTGCTGTTGCTCGCTCGTCTGCCGGCCTTCGTCGTCGGTCGTCGATGCCTCGACCGATGCCGGGGACCAGTCTGACGTACGGCGCCGACAGTCGTTGCTGCCGGCGGTCAAGTCGGGAGCGAGGTGTCGGGGAGGCCTGCCCACCGAGTTGTGCACAGGACCTGCTTGAAAACCGAAACCGGCCTAACTCTCCATGGGGGTAGTAGTAGGGCCTGTGGAAACGGTGGAAAACCTCGTCTGCCCAGGTCAAGGCTGGTTTTTTATCCCCACAGCCTGTGGGTGGCACCGGTGGACAACACGGTGTCTCTGTGGAGAACGAAAACTTCTGCACAGGCTGTCCCCAGGGACCCCCGACTACTCCACAGGTGTGTCCCCAGCTTTCCCCCGGTACTCCACAAGCCAAACGTCCACATCCGTGTGACGGCTTTCACTCCGGGTGGTGAGAGGGGGTGGCGCGTTGCCGAACAGTGGACAACGGTGTGGAGAAGACATCGGATCCTGTGCACAGGATCCGCGAACCTGTGGGTCGACGGTGGACAACGTGGTGGACAGTCCTGTGGATGAAAATCTTGTCCACAGCCTGTGGACGGGGCTTGCGCACAATTCCACAGGGTCCTGACCTGCCCTGATGGGGCCTCAACCAGCACCCCTGTGGACAGATTGTGGGTGATGGGGAGCGTCCCCAGGGTGTGGACGGAAGAAAGTCGCCGAATCTGTGGATGAGTTGGCTCCCAGGGGGCGTATTCGAACAAGCCAGGGGCGCACGAACGAAGAAGGGCGCCCCCGTTGTGGTCCGGGAGCGCCCTCTCGATGGGTTTGAAGAGCCCGATGAAGCCCTCTGAGGCCCCGGCTCAGCCGTTCTTGATGCGGTTGGTGAGCTCGGTGACCTGGTTGTAGATGGAGCGCCGCTCCGCCATCAGGGCCCGGATCTTGCGGTCCGCGTGCATGACGGTCGTGTGGTCCCGGCCGCCGAACTGGGCCCCGATCTTCGGCAGCGACAGGTCGGTCAGCTCCCGGCACAGGTACATGGCGATCTGGCGGGCGGTGACCAGCACCCGGCTGCGCGAGGAGCCGCACAGGTCCTCCACGGTCAGCCCGAAGTAGTCCGCGGTGGCCGCCATGATGTCGGTGGCGGTGATCTCGGGCGCGCTGTCCTCGCCGCCCGGGATCAGGTTCTTCAGCACGTCCTCCGTCAGACCCAGGTCGACGGGCTGCCGGTTCAGGCTCGCGAAGGCCGTGACCCGGATCAGCGCTCCCTCCAGCTCGCGGATGTTGCGCGAGATACGGGAGGCGATGAACTCCAGTACCTCCGGCGGGGCGTTGAGCTGCTCCTGGACGGCCTTCTTGCGCAGGATCGCGATACGGGTCTCCAGCTCGGGCGGCTGGACGTCGGTGATCAGGCCCCACTCGAAGCGGTTGCGGAGCCTGTCCTCCAGGGTGACGAGCTGCTTGGGCGGCCGGTCGGAGGAGAGCACGATCTGCTTGTTGGCGTTGTGGAGCGTGTTGAAGGTGTGGAAGAACTCCTCCTGCGTCGACTCCTTGCTCGCGAGGAACTGGATGTCGTCGACGAGCAGGATGTCCATCTCGCGGTACCGCTTGCGGAAGGCGTCGCCCTTGCCGTCGCGGATGGAGTTGATGAACTCGTTGGTGAACTCCTCCGAGCTCACGTAGCGCACGCGGGTGCCCGGGTAGAGGCTGCGCGCGTAGTGCCCGATGGCGTGCAGCAGGTGGGTCTTGCCGAGTCCCGACTCCCCGTAGATGAAGAGGGGGTTGTACGCCTTCGCGGGCGCCTCGGCGACGGCCACCGCGGCGGCGTGCGCGAAGCGGTTGGAGGCGCCGATGACGAAGGTGTCGAAGAGGTACTTGGGGTTCAGCCGGGCGGTCGGTTCGAGCGGGCCCGAGGTGGAGCCTCCGGACGGGGCGGGCGGCGGCGCGGGCCGGCCGGGAGCCTGACGGGGGGCCGGCTGCTCGTACTGCTGCTGCTCGTACTGCTGGGGTTCGTACTTCTGCTGTTCGTAACCCTGCTGTTCGTACTTCGACTGGTCGTACGGGGACTGCTCGTACTGACCCTGGGGTTCGTAGGAGCCCTGGTCGTAGGCGGGCGGCTCGGGCTGCTGGAGGTAGCCCGGCTGCGGGGAGGCGTACGGGTCGCGCTCGGGGAAGCCGCCGAGGCGGGGCTGCTGCCAGCCGTAGTCGTCCTGCTGACCGCCGCGGGGCCAGGCGCCGGGCTCGGGGCGCGGCTGCTGGTAGTCCGGGTAGGCGGGGCGGGCGGTGGGGAGCTGGTCGTCGCCGTTGCCAGGGCCGCCGCCGGGGCGCCGGTCGCCGTAGGGCTCGTAGCCGCCGGGCTGGGCCGCGGGCGGGGCGGAGGGCGCGGGCTCGCCCGCGGAGTCGTCCACGGTGATGGCGATGCGGATGGGACGGCCGCACTCGCGGCTGAGCGCGTCGCTGATCAGGGGGGCGAGCCGGCCTTCGAGGACGCGCTTTCCCCATTCATTGGGGACGGCGAGGAGGGCCGTGTCGGCGACGAGTGCCAGGGGCTGGCATCGTTCGACCCACTGCTTGTCCTTGGGCTCGATGCCCGGCTGTCCCTCACCGAGGAGCTTTTCGAGCACCCTGGGCCACACTGCGGCAAGATCGGCAGGTACGTCAGCCACAGGGCACGCTCTCTCACAGGGGTCCCACGAATGTGTGGTTCTTTGGGACGGTCGGGACAAAAAAACCGGGATCAGGCAACGGTAGTCAGGCCTACGGGTACGGTTCAAGTCGTTGTCCACAGCCTGTGCACAGTGTGGGGCCTGGCCGGCTCGGTTTGACCGGATGGCGTAGCCGCGCGTACCGTAACGAGGTCGAGTTGTCGATGGCTGCTGCCGCCTGCCTACCGATGGGCGAAGATCACTGATTGTGATCATTTAGCGGTGCCACTCGGGCGAACACGCGAGTTTCTCCTCGTGGGCGCACGGTGACAGCCAGGCGATGTCCCGCCACAACGATTCATTCTCTGGAGCCCCCGAGTGAGCAAGCGCACCTTCCAGCCGAACAACCGCCGTCGTGCCAAGACCCACGGCTTCCGTCTCCGGATGCGTACCCGTGCCGGTCGCGCGATCCTGGCGAACCGTCGCAGCAAGGGCCGCGCCGCCCTTTCCGCGTAATTACGCGGAAGTCGTGACGTCGTGCTGTCTCCCGAAAATCGGCTGAGGCGGCGCGAGGACTTCGCGAGCGCGGTACGCCGAGGACGCCGGGCTGGTCGCCCGCTCCTTGTCGTCCACCTACGTACAAGCGGTGCAACGGACCCGCACGGGCCGGGGGAGATCGATCCCTCGACGCGTGCGGGTTTCGTCGTCAGCAAGGCTGTCGGCAATGCCGTCATACGTAACCGGGTGAAGCGGCGTCTGCGCCATCTGGTCCGGGAGCGGCTGTCTCAGCTGCCCGCCGGTAGCCTGGTGGTGGTACGAGCGTTGCCCGGAGCGGGTGATGCCGGCCCTGACGAACTCGCCCGGGACCTGGATGCCGCTCTGGCGCGGCTTCTGGGAGGCGTGGCTCGATGAAGTACCCGCTGCTCGCTTTGATCAAGCTGTACCAGTGGACGATCAGTCCGCTGCTCGGGCCGGTGTGCCGCTATTACCCCTCGTGTTCGCACTACGGGTACACGGCCATCGACCGGCATGGTGCGGTGAAGGGGACGGTTCTGACCGCCTGGCGGATCCTGCGGTGCAATCCGTGGTCCCCGGGTGGTGTGGATCATGTCCCACCCCGTAAACGCCCGCGTTGGCACGAGCAGCTGCGCAGTGCGTTGCGTAGATCTCGCAATGCTCAAGGAGCCTGATTAGTGGACACGATTGCCAATCTGTTCAGCTTTATCACCACACCTGTTTCGTGGATCATCGTCCAGTTCCACAGCCTGTACGGGGCGGTCTTCGGACCGGACAGCGGGGCGGCCTGGGGCCTGTCCATCGTCTCCCTGGTGATCTTGATCCGCATCTGTCTGATCCCGCTCTTCGTGAAGCAGATCAAGGCGACGCGCGGCATGCAGGCGCTCCAGCCGAAGATGAAGGCGATCCAGGAGCGCTACAAGAACGACAAGCAGCGTCAGTCCGAAGAGATGATGAAGCTGTACAAGGAGACGGGTACCAACCCGCTCTCCTCGTGCCTTCCCATCCTGGCGCAGTCCCCGTTCTTCTTCGCCCTGTACAGCGTTCTGTCGAGCATCGCCAACGGCAAGACCATTGGTGTCATCAACCAGCAGCTGCTGGAGAGCGCCCAGCAGGCGCACATCTTCGGCGCTCCGCTGGCGGCCAAGTTCACGGACAGCGCCGAGAAGGTCGCTTCCCTGGGCGCCTCGATCACCGATGTGCGCATCGTGACCGCGGTCATGATCGTCCTGATGTCGCTGTCGCAGTTCTACACCCAGCGTCAGCTGATGGCGAAGAACGTCGACCTGTCGGTCAAGACGCCGTTCATGCAGCAGCAGAAGATGCTGATGTACATCTTCCCGCTGATCTTCGCCGTCATGGGCATCAACTTCCCGGTCGGTGTCCTCGTCTACTGGCTCACCACGAACGTCTGGACCATGGGTCAGCAGATGTACGTGATCAACCAGAACCCGACCCCGGGCAGCAAGGCGCAGGACCAGTACCTGACCCGTCTGCTGAAGCAGATCAGCACGCACGGTGCGGTCAAGGGGAAGGCCAAGAAGAAGGTCGTCGCGGCGATCGTGGCCAAGGGCCCGGACCGCAACGACAACGAGCGCAAGTTCATCACCGCTCTGACCAAGCAGGGGATGGCCGCCCAGGCGGACGGCTCTGTGGTCAAGAGTTCCGAGGCCACTTCGGATGCGGACGCGGCGAGCAGCGCTGCCGCGAAGCGGCAGCAGCCGAAGCGGCAGTCGAAGTCGCAGCGCCAGTCGCCCAACAAGCCCTCTCCCAAGAAGTAAGAAGGAGTCCCTCCCGTGACGGAAGGCACCACCACCGCCGCCGCTGAGGGTGGCGACACCCTGACCCGCCTCGAGCAGGAGGGTGAGATCGCGGCCGACTACCTCGAGGGTCTGCTGGACATCGCCGACCTGGACGGGGACATCGACATGGACGTCGAGGCCGACCGGGCCGCGGTGTCGATCGTCAGTGACTCCGCCAGCCGCGACCTGCAGAAGCTCGTGGGCCGTGACGGTGAGGTTCTGGAGGCTCTGCAGGAGCTGACCCGCCTCGCGGTGCACCGGGAGACCGGGGACCGCAGCCGGCTGATGCTGGACATCGCCGGGTTCCGTGCGAAGAAGCGCGAGGAGCTGGCGGCGCTGGGCGCCAAGGCGGCGGCGGACGTGAAGGCGTCCGGTGAGCCGCTCAAGCTGGCCCCGATGACGCCGTTCGAGCGGAAGGTCGTCCACGATGCCGTGGCGGCCGCGGGTCTGCGCAGCGAGTCGGAGGGCGAGGAGCCGCAGCGCTTCGTCGTTGTGCTCCCGGCCTGATCGGTAGCGAGAGTGTTTCGGCCCCGTCTGTGTCGCAGGCGGGGCCGATCTTTGTCAGCCTGGCATGTGAGAAACCATGCGGTACGGAAGGACGGTCCCCGTGACGGAGGCAGCTGAGCTTCCCCCGGCGCCCGAAGAGGCGCGTGCGGTGTTCGGTGAGTTTTTCCCGGAAGCTGTGCGGTATGCGGAGCTGCTGGCGGACGCGGGAGTCAAGCGTGGCCTCATCGGGCCGCGTGAGGTGCCGCGGCTGTGGGAGCGGCACCTGCTGAACTGCGCGGTGCTTTCGGAGGTGGTGCCGCAGGGCGTCACCGTGTGCGATGTGGGTTCGGGGGCCGGTCTGCCCGGTATCCCGCTGGCTCTGGTGCGCCGGGATCTGAAGATCACGCTGCTGGAGCCGCTGCTCCGGCGGACGAACTTCCTCCAGGAGGCGGTCGAGCTGCTGGGGCTGGACCACGTCACGGTGATGCGCGGGCGTGCCGAGGAGGTCCTCGGCAAGGTGCAGCCGGTGCATGTGGTGACGGCTCGTGCGGTGGCTCCGCTGGACCGGCTGGCCGGCTGGGGCGTGCCCCTGCTGCGTCCGTACGGGGAGATGCTGGCGCTCAAGGGTGATACCGCCGAGGAGGAGCTGGTGAGCGCGAAGACCGCGCTGGCGAAGCTCGGTGTGGTGAAGACCTCGGTGCTTCACGTCGGTGAGGGTGTCGTGGATCCCCTGTCCACGGTGGTGCGGGTCGAGGTCGGAGAAAGCCCCGGTGGGGTGAGGTTTGCGGCCAAGCGGGCTAAGGCCGCCCGGGTGAGTCGGGCGCGCCGGCGCCGCTGATGTGACGGGGTCCTCTGGGGTTCGGCATCGATTTCTGCGGTGTTGGGCCCTATAGGTATGGATTTCGGAGTGTCGTAGGGGCCTGAAGACTCCGTCCGGGCATCGTGTTTCACGTGAAACGTCGCTCTCTGCTGCACGGAATCATCAGCCGCGGTCGCGCGGCTGCGTCCCCCCGCGAGAAGAAGGACGCGAGGGGGACGGAGTTGTCCACATCGGTGGATTCATCCACAGGAGTAAGGGCCCCGCTGGTTCGCGAGCCGGGTGACATGGCAGGCTCTGTTCATCGCGAGCCTGATGTCGAGGAGAGTGACACCGTGCGGTCCGACGCCAACCTCGCGGGGCCGATGGCCGACCCGGTCCCCGGTCCCCGCTCTGAATCACCGGGCGAGGATGTTTCACGTGAAACATCGGCGCCCCTTGTAGACAACGAGACCCCGATCGGCCGAGCCGCTCAGCTGGCGGTCGAGACGCTGGGGCGGTCCGGTGAGAGGCTTCCCCGGCCGGAGCAGACCCGGGTCATCGTGGTCGCCAACCAGAAGGGCGGCGTGGGCAAGACCACGACGACCGTGAACCTGGCGGCCTCGCTGGCCCTGCACGGGGCGCGGGTCCTGGTGGTCGACCTCGACCCGCAGGGCAATGCCTCCACGGCGCTGGGCATCGACCACCACGCGGACGTGCCGTCGATCTATGACGTGCTCGTGGACAGCCGGCCCCTGCTGGAGGTCGTGCAGCCCGTGGTGGACGTGGAGGGCCTCTTCTGTGCTCCCGCCACGATCGACCTGGCGGGTGCGGAGATCGAGCTGGTGTCGCTGGTGGCGAGGGAGAGCCGGCTGCAGCGCGCGATCCAGGCGTACGAGCAGCCCCTGGACTACATCCTGATCGACTGCCCGCCCTCACTGGGACTGCTGACGGTGAACGCGCTGGTGGCCGGCGCGGAGGTGCTGATCCCGATCCAGTGCGAGTACTACGCGCTGGAGGGTCTGGGCCAGCTGCTGCGCAATGTGGATCTGGTGCGGGCCCATCTGAATCCGGCGCTCCACGTGTCGACGATCCTGCTGACGATGTACGACGGCAGGACCCGGCTGGCTTCGCAGGTGGCGGAGGAGGTGCGCACGCACTTCGGCAACGAGGTGCTGCGGACGAGCATCCCGCGCTCGGTGCGCATCTCGGAGGCGCCGAGCTATGGGCAGACGGTGCTCACCTATGACCCGGGTTCCAGTGGTTCCCTCTCCTACCTGGAGGCGGCGCGGGAGATCGCGTATCGCGGGGTCGGAATGCAGTACGACGCCCAGCAAGCCCATATGGGCGCGGGCCTGAACAGCACGCAGAGTGTGGCGGAGGGGATCCAGTGAGCGATCGACGTAGAGGCCTGGGGCGGGGGCTGGGTGCGCTGATCCCCGCGGCTCCGCAGGAGAAGACGCCGCCGGTGATCGGTGCGGGGTCGACGTCTCCGTCTGCGGTGCCGGTGCTGCCTTCGGAGCGGGGGGTCGCGGCGGCGAAGCTCGCTTCGCTGGCGCAGGCGGATGTTTCACGTGAAACATCGGTTGCCGTCGAGCCGGTGAGCGAGCCGGTGGCGGTGCCCGAGGCGAACGTGGTGGCGGGAGCGATGTTCGCTGAGCTCCCGATGGATGCGATCACGCCGAACCCGCGGCAGCCGCGTGAGGTGTTCGACGTGGATGCGCTGGCCGAGCTGGTGACCTCCATTCAGGAGGTGGGTCTGCTCCAGCCGGTGGTGGTACGGCAGTCGACGCCGGGCCGCTACGAGCTGATCATGGGTGAGCGGCGCTGGCGGGCGTGCCGGGAGGCGGGCCTGGAGAGCATTCCGGCGATCATCCGGGCGACGGACGACGAGAAGCTCCTGCTGGACGCTCTGTTGGAGAACCTGCACCGGGCGCAGCTGAACCCGCTGGAGGAGGCTGCCGCGTACGACCAGCTGCTGCGGGACTTCAACTGCACGCACGACCAGCTGGCCGACCGGATCGGACGTTCGCGTCCCCAGGTGTCGAACACGCTGCGGCTGCTCAACCTGTCGCCTTCGGTGCAGCGCCGGGTGGCGGCGGGTGTGCTGTCGGCGGGGCATGCGCGGGCGCTGCTGAAGGTGGAGGACTCTGAGCAGCAGGATCTGCTGGCGCAGCGGATCGTGTCCGAGGGGCTGTCGGTGCGTACGGTCGAGGAGATCACGACGCTGATGGCGGCGGAGCCTCCGAGCAAGGTGAAGCCGAAGGGCCCGCGTGCGGGTGCCCGGGTGGCTCCGGCTCTGAGTGAGCTGGCGACGCGGCTGTCGGACCGGTTCGAGACTCGGGTGAAGGTGGACCTGGGCCAGAAGAAGGGCAAGATCACCGTCGAGTTCGCCTCGATGGAGGATCTGGAGCGGATTCTGGGGACGCTGGCGCCGGGCGAGGGCCGGGTGCTGGAGCAGGGTCTTTCCGAGGAGTAGTTCCCGCAGGTTCCTTTTGCAGCCCCCTGCTTCTTCGAGATGTCCGCACTCGAAGAAGCAGGGGGCTGTGTTTACGATGTGGTCATGGGTCGTCGGCTGGTACCGCTCACTCTGGACAACCTCCGGGACCTGCCCAGGCGTTGCAGGAGCTGTGTGTTCTGGGAGCTGGATCCCGTCACCGGTGGGGCCGCCGTGAAGGCGGGGACCTCGGAGGGGGAGAAGGAGGCCTGGATCTCCGCCGTCCTGTTGGACTGGGGTTCCTGTGGCCGGGTGGTGTACGTGGACGAGGTCCCGGTGGGGTTCGTGCTGTACGCGCCGCCGGCGTACGTACCGAGAGCCGCTTCTTTTCCGACGAGTCCGGTGTCTCCGGACGCGGTGCAGTTGATCACGGCGTGGATCATGCCGGGGTATCAGGGGCAAGGGCTGGGGCGGGTGATGGTCCAGACGGTGGCGAAGGACCTCCTGCGGCGGGGGTTCAAGGCGATCGAGGCGTTCGGCGACGCGAGGTGGGAAGGGCCTGCCTGTCTCTTGCCGGCCGACCATCTGCTGTCGGTGGGGTTCAAGACCGTCCGTCCGCATCCCTCTCATCCCCGGCTGAGGCTTGAACTGCGCACGACGTTGTCCTGGAAGGAGGACGTCGAGCTGGCCCTGGACCGTCTGTTGGGCGGGGCGAGGGCGCGGAAGGAGCCGGCGCTGCGTCCGCTGTGAGTCCCGGAACGCGCGAAACGGGGCCGCCCCCGGGAGGGGCGGCCCCGTTTCACGTGGAGCGGTGACGCGTCAGGCGGTCTTGACCTCGACGAAGTCGGAGAGGTCGCGCAGGATGGCGGCCTTCGGCTTCGCGCCGACGATGGTCTTGGCGACCTCGCCGCCCTGGTAGACGTTCAGCGTCGGGATGGACATGACGCCGTACTTGGCGGCGGTGGCCGGGTTCTCGTCGATGTTGAGCTTGACGATCTCGATCTGGTCGCCGTACTCGGCGGCGATGGCCTCGAGGGACGGCGCGATCTGGCGGCACGGACCGCACCAGGCGGCCCAGAAGTCCACCAGTACGGGCTTGTCGCTGTTGAGGACCTCGGCGTCGAAGTCTGCGTCGGTCACGTTCTTGAGGGTGCCGGCCACTGCGGCCTCCTTCTTCATTCCTGCGGGGTGTTGGGGTGGGGCTGGTGTGAGGGTCAGACCGCGGCGTGGGCCTTCTCGGCGTCCGCGAGGGCGGCGAGGAAGCGCTCGGCGTCGAGGGCGGCGGAGCAGCCGGTGCCCGCGGCGGTGATGGCCTGACGGTAGGTGTGGTCCACGACGTCGCCGGCGCCGAAGACGCCCGTGACGTTGGTCCGGGTGGAGGGGGCGTCGACCTTGAGGTAGCCCTCTTCGTCGAGCTCCAGCTGGTCCTTGAACAGCTCGGTGCGCGGGTCGTGGCCGACGGCGATGAAGAGGCCGGTCACGGGCAGCTCGGTGGTCTCACCGGTCTTGGTGTTGCGCAGGGTGAGGCCGGAGAGCTTCTGCTCGCCGTGGATCTCGGCGACTTCGCTGTCCCAGGCGAACTTGATCTTCGGGTCGGCGAAGGCGCGGTCCTGCATGGTCTTGGAGGCGCGCAGGCTGTCGCGGCGGTGGACGATCGTGACGGACTTGGCGAACCGGGAGAGGAAGGTCGCTTCCTCGATCGCGGTGTCGCCGCCGCCGACGACGGCGATGTCGTGGTCCTTGAAGAAGAACCCGTCGCAGGTGGCGCACCAGGAGACACCGCGGCCGGAGAGGGCGTCCTCGTTGGGCAGGCCGAGCTTGCGGTGCTGGGAGCCGGTGGTGACGATGACGGCCTTGGCGCGGTGGACGGTGCCGGCGGTGTCGGTGACGGTCTTGATCTCACCGGTGAGGTCCACGGCGACGATGTCGTCCGGGACGAGCTCGGCGCCGAACCGCTCGGCCTGGCCGCGCATGTTGTCCATGAGGTCCGGGCCCATGATCCCGTCCTGGAAGCCGGGGAAGTTCTCCACCTCGGTGGTGTTCATCAGTGCGCCACCGGCGGTGACGGCACCTTCGAAGACCAGCGGCTTGAGCGAAGCGCGTGCGGTGTACAGGGCGGCGGTGTAACCGGCCGGCCCGGAGCCGATGATGATCACGTTTCGTACGTCGCTCACGGGTTTCTTCCTCGTCTCTGCGGACTGCGTGTTGCCTACCGGGGGCCGGTGCGGACTCTCACCCCACCCAACGGATCCTACGGCGCATGCATTCCCCGGCTGTCCCCCGTGGACCTGAACGGGTCAGGTTCGGGGGTAGGTGTTCGTCAGGAGGAGCTTTCCGGTGGGCGAACCGGTGTTCTCGCAGGAGCTGTCGACGAGGTAGGCGTCGACGCTCGCGGGGTTGCCGGGGTGGGGCAGGACGAGGAGGTAGACGGGGGCACCCTGGTAGCTGCCGCGCTCGGAGGCGAGCGGGGTGTCCGGGCGGCCCGTGGCGTGCTGGACGCAGGCGGGGACGGGCCCGGGGGCGCGCCGGTCGCCGGGGGCGACGGGTGCGGCGGGGGAGTCCTCGTGGCCCAGGGTGTTGTTCTGCTCCTCGGGCGCGGTCTTGGCGCCCGGCTCCGGAGGGAGGATGCGCCGGACGCTGTCCTGGAGGCCTTGTGCCGTGTACGCGCCGGTGGCTGCTCCGGTGTCGGAGCTGGAGGCCCGGCTGCTGGCGGTGGTGTCGTGCTGCGCGGGGCCGGAGAAATCGCCGAAGAGGAAGATGCCGAGGGCGCAGGCGGCGGCCGAGGCGAGTCCCGTGATGACGGCGATGCGCCGGCGGGCGCGGCGCCGCCCCGGTCCGGTTGGGCCGGTCGGGTGACCGGTGGGGCGGTGGGGGGCCGATGTTTCACGTGAAACATCGGTGGGTGCGGGGGTGTGGGGCCGGGGGGCGGGCCGTCGGCTGTCCTTGTCGCGGGTGGCGTCGAGGAGTGCTTCGGCCGCGAGGGCGGCGTCGATGCGGCCCGCGATGTCGGCGGGCATCCGGGCCGGTCCGGGGAGGGTGCCGAGGAGGGAGCGGATCTCGTCGAGGGAGGCGCGGACGTCGGCGCACAGGGAGCAGTCGCCGAGGTGGCTGCGGATCTCGGCGGTGCGGGACGGAGAGAGGAGGCCTTCGGTGAGGTCGGAGATCTCCGAGACGTCCGGGTGTCGGATCGTGCCGGTCGTGTCGGCTGTGGGGCTCACGGTCGTCCACCTCCGCCCTTCACTGGGTCTGCGTCTTGGTCTGGTTGCCGGGGTTCTGTCGCAGGTGGGACGGGAGTCCCCGGCGTCCGGTTCCTTCCCCGCTCGGTGGCGGTGTTATCCCCGGCATTGGTGCGCAGATGAGTGAGCATCGGGACGAGTTTCGCGCGGCCGCGTGCGCACCTGCTTTTGACCGTGCCGGTGGGTACGTCGAGGACGTGGGCGGCTTCGGCGACGGAGTATCCCTGCATGTCGACGAGGACGAGCGCGGCCCGTTGTTCGGCCGGGAGGGTGCCGAGGGCGGCCAGGAGCTGGCGGTGGAGGTCCTGGCGCTCCGCGGGGGCCTCGGCGGACTCGTGGGGTTCGAGGAGGCGCTCCAGGCGGTCCGTGTCGTCGAGGGGCGCGGTCCTGCGGGAGGCGGCCTTGCGGGCGCGGTCGAGGCAGGCGTTGACGGTGATGCGGTGGAGCCAGGTGGTGACGGCGGATTCCCCGCGGAAGGTGTGGGCGGCCCGGTAGGCGGAGACGAGGGCGTCCTGCACGGCGTCGGCGGCCTCTTCACGGTCGCCGAGCGTCCGCAGGGCCACGGCCCACAGCCGGTCCCGGTGCCGCCGCACGATCTCCCCGAAGGCGTCGGGATCCCCTGCGACGTGCAGCGCGAGGAGCTTCTGATCCGGGATCGAGGCGGGATCGTCAGCCGACGGCCTCATGATTCCCCTCTGGTTGGCGGCGTGCAGGTATTGAACCGGTTTCCCCCCTGAAAGTAAATAGGAGTAACCGGACATTTCAACCTCATCGGACTTGATTCTGCAACCCTACGACGAAGATCATCTTCTGCGGGATCTGCTTTTGGTTGATATTCAGGTATGGGGAGACTCGATGCGAAAGCTTGGGAAGTTCGTTCCTGCTCTCATAGCGGCGCCGCTTCTGGCGGCGGCAATTCCGGGTAATGCTTATGCTGCCTCCTACTCCATGGACGGGCAGGACCCGTCATCGGCTGGATGCGCAGCCGACGCCACGACCAAGCAGTCGGCGTACATCGGTACTTCGAATTGGACGCTCGGCGTGGTTGAACTGCGGTACAGCGTCAAGTGCCACACCGCGTGGGCGCGCATCAGGCTTTCTGATAACGCTTGGGGAAAGGCTCAGATCAATCGTAACAACGATGGAAAAGCCTACAACTGCTCGAACCTGAGCTACAGCGATTCCCTCGGCAGCTACACCTGCTACACGTCCATGGTGTATGACAAGGATCCGCTCAACTCGTTTGCCGAGGGTTGGTCGCAGTACTCGAACACGAGCCTGAACACGCGGACTGCCTCGTACTGACCGGACATGAGGCGGTACTGCGGGCCTGCGGGGTTTGCCTCCCCGCAGGCCTGTTTTGCTATGAGGTTCTGGAGAAGACGACGTTCGAGACGCCCTGCTTGTAGCCGGCGCCGCTGAATTCGGAAGCGCCGGAATGCGGCATGGCCGTGAACCACAGGACCACGTAGCGGGTCTTGACCGGAGTCTCGGCCACGAGGTCGAGCTTCTTGCCGGAGGTGGTGCCGGTGGCGATCTTCTGCATGCTCTTGACTTGGGTCGACGACGACATGTCGGGTGCCGCGTAGATCGTCGCGGTCGTGCGGTTGCCGGAGAACCTGAGCGCTATGGAAGCGGCGCTCACTTCCTCTTCCTGTCCCAGGTCGAAGACGAGGCCGAGGCCCGCCTTGTACGCCCCCATGTCGGGACCGTCGTCGAACTTGTAGGTCCGCCAGAACGAGTTTTCGTCGGCGTCGATGCTGTTCTCGGCACCCTCGATGTTCTGCGGCTTGCCGTCCGGGTAGTACTCCTCGACCTTCTTGATCGGCAGCGTGACGAGCTCCGGTGCCTTCGGGGCGTCGTTGTTCTTGGGCTGGTTGTTGCTGCTGCCGCTCTCGCCCTGGGTGCCGCGGCCCAGGAGGGTGTCCGCGAGCTGCCAGCTGCCCAGGCCGAGGGCGGCGATGAGGAGGGCCGCGACGCCCCACTTCAGGGCGCGGCCGGTGCGGCTCTGCAGCGGGGGCGGCGGCGGGACGACGGGGCGGCTCTGGACGGTGGTGACGCCCGCGGGGACGGGGCGGCCGTAGCTGCCCTGCTGGTAGGTGGTCTGCTGGTACTCGGGAGGGGCCGTGAAGGCGGGCTCCGGGGGCCGGATGCGGGGCATCGCGGCGACGGCCTTGGCCAGCTCCTCGGGGGTGGTGCAGGCGGGTTCCTGGCTGGAGGCGGTGGCCCCGTCGTTGGCGAGGGCGCGCATGGCGAGTTCGCCCAGGCCGCGGTGGACGCCGGCGCGGACCTGGTCGGGGGCGATCAGGCCGACGCCCTTGGGCAGGCCGGTGAGGCCGTAGGCGTCGTTCTCGTACGGCCAGCGTTGGGTCAGGGCGGCGTACAGGAGTGCCCCGATGGCCTCGGTGTCGGCGCGCTGAGGGGTCTCGCTGGTGATGCCGCGCAGGGCGGCGTTCACGGCGAGGCCGCGGATGCGGTACTGGCCGGTGGAGGTGCGCAGTATCGCGCTGGGCGTCAGGCGCAGGTGGGCGAGACCCTCGCGGTGCGCGGCGGTCATGGCCTGGGAGATCTGGTGGACGAGCTGGTAGGCCTCGTGAGGTTCCAGGGGGCCCGCGGCGAGCACCGCGGTGAGTTCGGTGGCGTCGGGGAGCCACTCGTGGACGACGTAGACGAGGTCGTTCTCCTCCACGGCGTCGAGAACCTGGACGAACCGGGGGTCGCCGAGCAGGGCGGAGGAGCGGGCGGCGGCCAGGACGGAGCGGGCCCGGGGGTGGTCGGCGGGGAGCAGGTGGACGCCCACGGCGCGGCGCAGCTTCTCGTCCATCGCACGCCAGCTGCTGAATCCGTCCAGACGGGTGACGCACTCCTCGAGCCGGTAGCGTCTGGCGAGCTTGTGGCCGCTGTGGAGTTCGGGTGCGGCCGCGGGGGCCGCGCTGCTGCGTTCGCCGTCCTTTTCGGGCATGGGTCCGTCCGCGGCTTGTCCGTTCTGGGTGTCCACCCCGTCGGCCGTGGCCTGTGCCGCCTGAGCGGCCAGCGGCTCGTCGCCGCTGTTGTCGGCCACGTCGACGGCAGCCGTGCTACGTTCCGCCACCGTCGTTCCCGCCTCCCCATCCGTTACGCGCTGTCGGCCAGTCTGCGAAGCCATGCCAATTGTGCCCACAGTCCGACGCTATGCACGACACACGAAAGGGGGCGACGGTTGTGCGCATCAGCGCCCCAAACGCCCGCGGATCATTCCGACCATCGCGTTGAGCTCTTCGATCCGCATCCGCTTGGCGGCGAGGAGGAAGACGGCGGCCAGGGCGATGCCGCCGGCCGTGAGGGCCGCGGCCGAGCCGGCGACTCCGCTGCCGAGTGCCTGGGTGACCCCGTAGGCGACCGCTCCCGCGACCGCGGCGGCGGGGACGCAGGCGCCCGTCAGGCGGGCGTAGGTGCGGGCCACGTGGGCGCCGTCGAGGTCGCCGCCGAGGCGGGTCTTGAGGCGGCGCCAGGCGACCCCCACGCCCACGGCGTAGCCCAGGCCGTAGGCCGCGGCCATGCCGACGACGGCCCAGCGTGCGGGGAGCACGAAGAACGCGGCGGTGGAGACGGCCGCGTTGACGGCGGCGACGATGACGGTGTTGTAGAAGGGCGTCCGGGTGTCCTCGTAGGCGTAGAAGCCGCGCAGGACGACGTACTGGACGGAGTAGGGGATCAGTCCGAGGCCGAAGGCCATCAGGACGTAGCCGATGTTCTGGGCGCCTGCGCCGGAGCCCGCGTAGAGCAGGGTGGCCATGGGGACGCCGAGGGCGAGGAACGCGAAGGCGCAGGGGACGATCGCGACGGCCGAGGTGCGCAGGCCGTAGGAGATGTCGTCGCGGACGGCGGCGGCGTCGCCGTCGTGGGCGGAGCGGGAGATGCGGGGCAGGACGGCCGTCATGACGGAGACGGTGATGATCGCCTGCGGCATCTGCCACAGCAGCAGCGCGTAGTTGTAGGCGGTGATGCCGGTGCCGGGGTGTCCCTGCTTCTCGGCGACGGATCCGGCCCAGGTGGCGAGCTGGGTGACGACGACGAGGCCGACCTGGTTGGCGAGGACGAAGAAGAACGTCCACTTGGCCAGGCGGGCGGCCTTGCCGAGGCCGTGGCCCTTCCAGTCGAAGCGCAGGCGGGGGGAGAAGCCGGCGTCGCGCAGGTAGGGGAGCATCGCGAGGGCCTGGACGGTGAGGCCCAGCAGGGTGCCCAGGCCCAGCAGGCGGACGCCTTCGGGGGTGACGGTGGTGGCGCTGACGCCGGAGGTGGTGAAGCTGCCGAAGGCCCAGATGAAGGCGCCGAAGGTGGCGATGACGACGATGTTGTTGAGGACCGGGGTCCACATCATGGCGCCGAAGCGGCCCCGGGCGTTGAGGATCTGACCGAGGACCACGTGGACGCCCATGAAGAACATCGTGGGCAGGCAGTAGCGGGCGAAGGCGACCGCGACGTCCATCTGGGCGGGGTCGGAGGCGATCTTCGGCGACATCATCGTGATGAACACCGGGGCGGCCAGGACGCAGATGGTGGTGACGGCGGCCAGCAGGACCACGACGAGGGTCAGCAGCCGGTTGGCGTAGGCCTCTCCCCCGTCGTCGTCGTTCTTCATGGCCCGGACCAGTTGCGGGATGAAGACGGCGTTGAGGGCGCCGCCGCCGACCAGCACGTAGATCATCGTGGGCAGGGTGTTGGCGACCTGGTAGGTGTCGTTGAAGGTGCCGACGCCGATGGCGCCGGCGATGACCAGGGTCCGCAGGAAGCCGGTGATGCGGGAGACGATCGTGCCGGCGGCCATGAGCGCGCTGGACTTGAGGAGGCTCGCGGCGCGGCCGGCGGGCTTGCTCGGTGCCGGGGTCGCGACGGGGGCGTCCTCGGCGGGGGTACGGGGGGCCGCCTCCTGGTCGCGGTAGAGGTGCGCGAACGCGTCGGGCTCGGGCTGCTCGTCCGCGGCATTGGTGACCAGGGAGTCCACGCCGACGAACTGCGTGGTGGTGGCGTGGTCGCCGTACGGCAGGTGGCGGGAGGGGCCGTCCGGCTCGGGCGGCGGGGTCTGGGCCCACACGCGGGAGTCGGGCGCGTAGGAGGGTGCGGTCGGCGCCGCGTACAGCGGGCCCGGCTCCTGGAAGGTGCCGGGGGGCGGCGGCGGGTGCGAGGCGCGGTCGTAGAGCACCTCGGCGACCGGGTCCTGGGCGGAGAGGTCCTGAGCCCGGTACGGGTCGTTGTCGTAGGCGTCCTGGACATAAGGGTCGTTTTCCGGCGCGGGCGCGGGCGCGGGAACCTGCCCCGGCACCGGAGTGCCCGGGGCAGTGCCCTGGGCGGGCGAGGGCCCACCAGTGCCCTGCGCGCGGTCACCGTCGTACGGCGCGTTCATCGAAACCCCACCTCATCGTCCCCAGGCCGGCCGGCCACGGTATCGCTCAACGGTTCACTGTCTCACCCGTGCCGGACCCGTCCACGCTTTGCGGTCCGGTGTCCGGGGACTCGTCACTCGGCTGCGTGCTCTCCTCGGCGGCCGCGCGGGCCGCGACGCGCTTGCGGCTGGCGTACATCTTCATGCCTGCCAGGACGAGGAGGAGCACACCGCCGGCGATCACGAGCATGACGGTGGGGGTGACCTCGGTGGCCTCGACGGTGAACTTGCGCGGTTCGCCGTAGGGGATGCCGTCCTTGGTGAAGAGCTGCGCGGTGACCTCGACGGGGCCGCTCGCGGTGGCGTTGGCGGGGAACTTCACGGTCTGGGTGTGGTCGCCCTGGACGGAGACCTGCTGTTCCGTCTGGCCGCTGTCGCCGAACATCAGGCGGGTCGGGTTGGCGGACTTGACCCGCAGGACGAGGTCGTGGACGTCCTGGACGAGGCTGTTCTGGACGCTGACCGGAATGGTGGCGCTGTGTCCGGACAGGGTGGCGTCGGACTTCGGGACGACCTTGACCTTCTGCGTCAGGCCGAGCAGGTACTCCTGCACCTGGTCCCGGTAGGGGCCGGCCGCCTCGGGACGGCCGCGCCAGGAGGTGGACATCTCCCGGTTGGTGGTGTTGCCGAAGGGGATCTCCACGCGGTCGGGTGCGGCGAGGATCACCTTGAAGTGGTCGAGGGTGTTTTGGGTGGTGCGGATCTTCTCGAAGGCCGATACCGGCATTTCCTGCTTGGCGAGGGCCTCGGGGTACTGTCCGGCGCCCGGTACCTGGGTGGTGGCCCCGGGGTCGGGCTTGGCCGCGGCGGCGGCTTCGAGGTCCGCCGGCTGGGTCCAGCGGCCGGCCTGGAGGCCGCGGAGGGCTGCCGCCATCGTCTGCACCTGGCTGACGGTGGGCATCCGCTGGGGGGTGACGACGAAGCTGCGCTGCTCCCCCGTCTTCTGCAGGTTGAGGGCGAGGCTGTCGGCGAGGAAGCGCTGTACGGCGAGCGTCGAGTTCGTGGCGCTCAGCATGTCGCCCTCGAAGGCGGTGGAGAGTTCGGCGTCCGCGACGATCGCGGTGGCTCCGGCGCCGATCGGCCGTGCGGCGGAGGGCGTGTAGCCGAGGGCGCCGCTCTCCTGGAGGCTGTCGCTGCGGGCCAGGACGTTGTGGGCACCGGCCGAGGTGGCGACGTTGACGATCGAGGGGTCTATGGCGCCGTCGACGGGCCAGGAGAAGTCCGTGGTCGTGGGGACGTGCAGGACCGTCTCGACGGCCTGCTTCGCCTTGTCGGTGGCGGGTCGCAGCTGCCCCAGGCTGCCCGAGACGTCCTTGCCGCGGTGGGCGAGGGAGGCCAGGTCGGGGTCGGCGAAGGGCAGGGCGACGACCTTCTTGCCCTGTACGGCGGTTTCCAAGGCGCTCAGCCACTGCTCGGCGACGGCCTTGTTCTTGCCCTGGACGGGCTTGCCGCCCGGGACGCGGACCCGGTAGCCCTTGGTCATCGCGTCGACCGTGGCCAGCAGGTCGGGGTCGATGACCCAGGTGACCGGGAGTTCTTTGCCGAGCGAGACCATCTGGCCCAGGCGGCCCGCGGGCTTGAGGTCCTCGGCGAGGGAGTCGTCGAGGAAGACGGGGGTCTGGATCTCGTCCGAGCCGGTCTCGGCGGTCAGGTGGGTGGTGGAGATCAGCGGCCACACGTAGGTGAGCTGGGCGCGCTTGGCTGCGGCTTCGGGCTGCCAGGGCAGGAAGGTCCGCTTGATGCCGAGGACCTGCTCGGAGGGGCGGCTGTCGCTCACGCCGGACAGGGAGACGCCGAGCTGGTAGACGCCGTCCTTGTCCAGTTCGAGCTTGTTGACCGGGACGGAGAGGGTGAACGGCCGACTGACCTTCGAGGCCAGCCGGTCGATCTTCACGGCGTAGGCCGGGTCGATCTCACCCGGGTCGTTGCCCGCCCGGAAACCGCTGCGCTCCGCGGCCTCGCCGATGGACGAGCGGTCCGCGAGCGCGGGCCCGACGCGCAGGCCCACGTGGGCGTCGTTGATCGTCTCGGAGCCGTTGTTGACCACGACGCCCTCGATGGTGAGGGTGTCGCCCTTGACCGGTGCGGTGGGAGCCATGGACAGCAGCTGGACGTCGACCGACGGGCCCGTGGCCGCTTCGGCCTTCGGGGCGGGGGCGTAGACCAGAGCGGCGAGTACCGGGGTCCCTGCGAGCAGGATCATCGTGCGCCGCAGCCAGCGGCGCCGGGCAGGGGCGGGGGACGCCCCCTGGATGTCTGCCGCTTCCGCCACGCGCTAGCCGTCCCTCGAAGTCAGTGGTCGTCGTTTTGTGCGTCCACGCATGGTAACGAGGCCCGCTGTGCGCGAGTGCCGCGCGGTTGCTCCACATGATCGGCTCGGCCCCGGGTTCCCGGTGCACCGGGGCGCCGTGAAACGGGGAAGCCCCTGGCGGGCCGGGCACGTACCCTTTTCTGTTGTGCCGAACGCCAATGAAGACAACCCCAGTGCCCTGAGTCAGGTGCAGCGCCGCGCGGTCAGTGAACTGCTGCGGGTCGCTCCTGTCGCCGACGATCTCGGCCGCCGGTTCCAGGAGGCGGGTTTCCGCCTCGCCCTGGTCGGCGGGTCCGTCCGCGACGCGCTGCTCGGGCGGCTCGGCAACGACCTCGACTTCACCACCGACGCCCGTCCCGAGGACGTGCTGAAGATCGTCCGCCCCTGGGCCGACTCGGTGTGGGACGTGGGCATCGCCTTCGGCACCATCGGCGTCCAGAAGGAGGGCTTCCAGATCGAGGTGACGACGTACCGCTCCGAGGCGTACGACCGCACCTCGCGCAAGCCCGAGGTCTCCTACGGCGACTCCATCGAGGAGGACCTGGTCCGGCGTGACTTCACGGTCAACGCCATGGCCCTGGCTCTGCCGGAGCAGGAGTTCATCGACCCGCACGGCGGCCTGGACGATCTGGCCGCCGGCGTCCTGCGCACTCCCGGTACGCCGGAGGACTCGTTCTCCGACGACCCGCTGCGGATGCTGCGGGCGGCGCGGTTCGCGGCGCAGCTGGACTTCGAGGTGGCCCCCGAGGTCGTGGCCGCGATGAAGGCGATGGCCGACCGGATCGAGATCGTCTCGGCGGAGCGGGTGCAGGCGGAGCTGAACAAGCTGCTCCTGTCCGCCAACCCGCGCAAGGGTCTGGGTCTGCTCGTGGACACCGGGCTGGCCGACCGGGTGCTGCCCGAGCTGCCCGCGCTGCGGCTGGAGCGTGACGAGCATCACCGGCACAAGGACGTCTACGACCACTCGCTGATCGTGCTGGAGCAGGCGATCGCGCTGGAGGAGGACGGCCCGGACCTGGTGCTGCGGCTCGCGGCGCTGCTGCACGACATCGGCAAGCCGCGGACGCGCCGCTTCGAGAGCGACGGCCGGGTCTCCTTCCACCACCACGAGGTGGTGGGGGCGAAGATGACCAAGAAGCGGCTGACCGCTCTGAAGTACTCCAACGACATGATCAAGGACGTGTCCCGGCTGGTGGAGCTGCACCTGCGCTTCCACGGCTACGGCGACGGGGAGTGGACCGACTCCGCGGTGCGCCGCTACGTCCGCGACGCCGGCCCGCTGCTGGAGCGTCTGCACAAGCTGACCCGCTCCGACTGCACCACGCGCAACAAGCGCAAGGCCAATGCGCTCTCCCGTACCTATGACGGGCTGGAGGTGCGCATCGCCCAGCTGAAGGAGCAGGAGGAGCTGGATGCGATCAGGCCCGATCTGGACGGCAACGAGATCATGCGGGTGCTGGACGTGGGCCCGGGGCCGTTGATCGGCAAGGCGTACGCGTTCCTGCTGGACCTGCGGCTGGAGAACGGCCCGATGGAGCGCGAGGCGGCGGTCGCCGCCCTCAAGGAGTGGTGGGCCGCGCAGGCCTGATCCAGGACCGGCGGGGGCGATGTTTCACGTGAAACATCGCCCCCGCCGGTCTGGGGCCGGGACTGTTTCACGTGAAACGTCGCGTCTGGCGGCCCAGGAGCAGTGCGGTCGCCGCGTAGAGGGCGCCCACGCCGAGGAGCAGGACCGCGGAGCGCCCGTCGGCGGGGAGCATGAGCGCGGACACCGCCGCGGCACTGACGAACGAGACGTTGACCAGCACGTCGTAGACGGAGAAGACGCGGCCGCGGTAGTCGTCGTCCACCTGGGACTGGACGACCGTATCGGTGGCGATCTTGGCTCCCTGGGTCGTGAGGCCGAGGACGAACGCGGCGACCAGCATCGGTCCGAAGTCGAAGAAGAGGCCGAGGGCCGGGACGAGGACGGCGGAGGCCGCGGAGCATGCGGTGATCCAGCCGAGGGTGCCCAGCCGGCCCACCAGCCAGGGGGTCACCACGGCGGCCGCGAAGAATCCGGCGGCGGAGGCGCCGACCGCCATGCCGAGCAGGGCCAGCCCCTCGGCCTCGGTCTGCGACCAGGAGTAGCGGCAGAGCATCAGCAGGGTGACGGTCAGCGCTCCGTAGCAGAACCGCATCACGGTCATCGCGGTGAGCGCCCGGGCTGCGTCCCTGCGCGAGGCGAGGTGGCGCAGGCCTGCGGCCATGCCCCGGACGGTGAGGGCGATTCCCTCGGTGAAGGACGGGTGGGTCGCGCCCGGCGGGTGGTCGGGTCCCAGGAGGCCGATGGCCAGGCGCAGCGAGACCAGCGCCGAGCACAGGTAGAAGGCGGCGGCGAGCAGGACGACGATCGCGTTGGAATCGGAGGCCAGCAGCCGGACGAGGAAGGCCAGTCCTCCGCCGGCGGTGGCGGCGAGGGTGCCGGCGGTCGGGGAGAGCGCGTTCGCGGTGACCAACTGGTCGGGGCCGACGACGTGGGGCAGGGAGGCGGCGAGTCCGGCGAGGACGAAGCGGTTGACCGCGGTCACGGACAGGGCCGAGGCGTAGAACAGCCAGTCGGGGACCTGGATCACGATCAGCATCCCGGTGAGGCAGGCGAGGAAGGCCCGCAGCAGGTTGCCGTAGAGGAAGACCTGGCGGCGCCTCCACCGGTCGAGCAGCACCCCGGCGAAGGGCCCGATCAGCGAGTACGGCAACAGCAGTACCGCCATGGCCGAGGCGATGGCCGCGGGCGAGGTCTGTTTCTCCGGGGAGAAGACCACGTACGTGGCCAGCGCGACCTGGTAGACGCCGTCGGCGGCCTGGGAGAGCAGCCGTACGGCGAGCAGGTTGCGGAAGTCCCTCAGGCGCAGGAGTACGCGCAGATCACGTACGACAGGCATGAGGGCAAGGGTCACATACGCGGAGGGTCCCCGGGCACATTGCCCGGGGACCCTCCGCGAAGAACTGCCGAAGTCCAGGTGTCCGTGAGGACCCTTGGGGGTTCGACTAGCGCTCGACCTCGCCCTTGATGAACTTCTCGACGTTGGCCAGGGCCTCGTCGTCGAAGTACTGCACCGGCGGGGACTTCATGAAGTAGCTGGACGCCGACAGGATCGGGCCGCCGATACCGCGGTCCTTGGCGATCTTCGCGGCGCGCAGGGCGTCGATGATGACACCGGCGGAGTTCGGGGAGTCCCACACCTCGAGCTTGTACTCGAGGTTCAGCGGGACGTCGCCGAAGGCGCGGCCCTCGAGGCGGACGTAGGCCCACTTGCGGTCGTCGAGCCACGCGACGTAGTCGGACGGGCCGATGTGGACGTTCTTCTCGCCGAGCTCACGGTCGGGGATCTGCGAGGTGACGGCCTGCGTCTTGGAGATCTTCTTCGACTCCAGGCGCTCGCGCTCCAGCATGTTCTTGAAGTCCATGTTGCCGCCGACGTTGAGCTGCATGGTGCGCTCGAGACGGACACCGCGGTCTTCGAACAGCTTCGCCATCACGCGGTGCGTGATGGTGGCGCCGACCTGCGACTTGATGTCGTCGCCGACGATCGGGACACCGGCCTCGGTGAACTTGTCCGCCCACTCCTTGGTGCCGGCGATGAAGACCGGGAGGGCGTTGACGAAGGCGACCTTGGCGTCGATGGCGCACTGGGCGTAGAACTTCGCCGCAGCCTCGGAACCGACGGGCAGGTAGCAGATCAGGACGTCGACCTCGCGGTCCTTGAGGACCTGGACCACGTCGACCGGGGCCTCGGCGGACTCCTCGATCGTCTGGCGGTAGTACTTGCCCAGGCCGTCCAGGGTGTGGCCGCGCTGGACGGTCACCCCCGCGTTCGGGACGTCGCAGATCTTGATGGTGTTGTTCTCGCTGGCGCCGATGGCGTCCGAAAGGTCGAGGCCGACCTTCTTCGCGTCGACGTCGAACGCGGCGACGAACTCGATGTCACGCACGTGGTAGTCGCCGAACTGGACGTGCATCAGACCGGGGACCTTGGACGCCGGGTCGGCGTCCTTGTAGTACTCGACGCCCTGCACCAGCGAGGCGGCGCAGTTGCCTACGCCGACGATGGCTACGCGAACCGAACCCATTCCGGTTGCTCCCTGTTTGTTCTCGGACGAGGGCTGCGAGATGCAGGCCTCATTTTGCAGTTTCGTCGGACGGACCGGGTCGTCTCTGATCCCGTCCCGCCCGCTCGCTCTCGATGAGCTCGTTCAGCCAGCGCACTTCGCGCTCCACGGACTCCATGCCGTGCCGCTGCAGCTCGAGCGTGTAGTCGTCGAGTCGCTCCCGCGTGCGGGCCAGTGAGGCGCGCATCTTCTCCAGGCGCTCTTCCAGCCGGCTGCGACGGCCCTCCAGGACCCGCATGCGCACCTCGCGTTCGGTCTGACCGAAGAAGGCGAAGCGGGCGGCGAAGGACTCGTCCTCCCAGGTGTCGGGGCCGGTGTGGGAGAGGAGCTCTTCGAAGTGCTCCTTCCCGGCGGCCGTCAACCGGTAGACGATCTTGGCGCGGCGCCCTGCGAGTGAAGCGGCGAGGGCGTCCTCCGGAGCGTTGCCCGGCTCTTCGATCAACCAGCCGTTGGCGACCAGCGTCTTGAGGCAGGGGTAGAGCGTTCCGTAGCTGAAGGCTCTGAAGACCCCAAGCGAGGTGTTGAGCCGCTTGCGCAGCTCGTAGCCGTGCATGGGGGATTCGCGGAGCAGGCCGAGGACGGCGAATTCGAGGATGCCTGAGCGCCTGCTCATCCGCCTGCCTCTCCTTCGACCCTGTGTCTTTATACCGAGCTGATGTATCGGCTCGATACATCCAGACGATAGAACGGGCCGAGTCGGTCGACAAGTGGCGACGTGGTGACCGGCATCACATCACCAATTCGCGCGAGGCAAGTTGCCTGATTTGGGGTGAACTTCGGCACTAGTCGGGTTTTGACCGTGCGTAGTCTGTGCGCCATGACACCGGGGGAACCGGAATTCACCTGCCGCTTCCAGGCCACTCGCCTGCCCGAGGAGTAGTCGTTCGATGAGCGAGCACCGCCGCAAACCGTCGCAGCCCCAGAGTGGCGGGCGGGCCGAGGCCCGCCGAGCCGCCCAGCAGCGCCCCGGAAGGGGCGCCGGGACCGGACGTGACGTCCCTGCGGCGTCACACAGCGGCCCCTATACGGAACCCTCCGCGCACGGCGGCAGACCGGGAGCCCGCCGGGCCGGCCAGAGAGGGTCCGGAGGGCGCGGCAGGGGCTCCGGGACCGCGGGCCGGGGCGCCGGGAACGCCGGTCGCGGTGGCGCCCGTCCCGACAAGCGGCTGATCAACTACCCGCGGTCGGACCGGGAGGGCTGGAAGCGGTTCCTGCCGTCCTGGAAGCTCGTCTGCGGTACGGCCCTGGGCTTCTTCTCGATCATCATCGCCGGTGCGGGCATCGGCATCGCCATGGTGAACACGCCCGACCCGAACAAGGCCGCGCAGGCGCAGAACAACGTCTTCAAGTGGGCCGACGGCGAACAGATGGTGGCGACCGGCGGTTCGATGAACCGGCAGATCGTGCCGATCTCCAGCATTCCCCGGTCGATGAGGGACGCGGTGATCTCCGCGGAGAACGAGTCCTTCGAGACGGACAAGGGCGTCGACCCCATGGGCATCGCCCGCGCCGTGTGGAACATGGCCACGGGCGGTTCCACCCAGGGCGGCTCGACCATCACCCAGCAGTACGTGAAGAACACCTACCTGGACTCCGAGCAGACGCTCAAGCGCAAGGTCACCGAGCTCTTCATCGCGATCAAGCTGGGCACCACCGAGGAGAAGGACACCGTCCTCGCCGGCTACCTCAACACCGCCTACTACGGACGGGACGCCTACGGCATCCAGGCCGCCGCCCGCGCCTACTTCGGCAAGGACAGCAAGGACCTGAACCCGTCGGAGTGCGCCTTCCTGGCCTCCGTGCTCAAGGGCCCCAACCTGTACAACCCGGACGGCGGCATCGGCACCGCGGCCACCCCCGAGCTCAACGAGCAGCGCGCCCGCAAGCGCTGGGCCTGGGTCCTGGACCGCGAGGTCGAGGTGGGCCGGATGGACAAGGCCGAGCGCGCGAAGTACGCGGACAAGGACTTCCCCGCCCGCGTCGAGTCGGCGCAGGCCCGCGGGATGACCGGCCAGATCGGCTACCTGGTCGACACGGCCAAGGCGTACGTGATGAAGACCAAGAACATCACCGCCGAGCAGATGGCCCTGGGCGGGTACGAGATCACGACCACGTTCGAGAAGCCGAAGGTGGACGCCCTGGCCAAGGCCGTCGAGGACACCCGCGCCGGCCTGATCGACGAGAAGAAGCGCCCGGACACCGACACCTTCGTGCAGTTCGGCGCGGCCTCCGTGAACGCCAAGACCGGCGCGCTCGTGGCCCTGTACGGCGGCCCGGGCTGGGACCACAAGTACTTCAGCAACAACGCCAACACCACCGGTGTCCCGGTCGGCTCGACCTGGAAGCCCTACGTGCTCGCCGCGGCCATGCAGTACGGCACGCAGAACTCCAACGGCAAGGGCATCTCCGCCGACAGCAAGTACCAGGCGAACGACCTCACCGTGATCAACAACCGTGACGGCGTGCCGCTGCGCGGCAAGGACGGCACCCCCTTCAAGCAGAAGAACGAGAGCCCCACCGCCTACGGGTACGTGACCCTCAACGAGGCGATGGAGAAGTCCATCAACGTCCCGTTCGCCCAGCTCGTCTTCGACGTGGGCCACGACAAGGTCCGCAAGGTGGCCGAGTCCACGGGCCTGCTCCCGGACTCGATGAGCAAGGCCAACGACGCCTCCTTCGCGCTCGGTACCTCCACCCCCAGCGCCATCCGCATGGCCGACTCGTACGCCACGTTCGCGGCCTCCGGCACGCACCACGAGCCGTTCTCCGTGACCAAGGTCGAGAAGGACGGCGTGCCGCTGTCCGGCTTCGATCAGATCAAGGCCCAGCGGGCCATGGACAACTCCGTCGCCGACAACGTGACCAAGGTCCTGGAGAACGTGGTCCAGAACGGCACCGCGACCAAGGTCAAGAAGCTGGGCCGGCCCGCCGCGGGCAAGACCGGTACCACGGACGAGAACAAGTCGGCCTGGTTCGTCGGCTACACCCCGGAGCTCTCCACCTCCGTGGTCCTCTTCCGCAGCGACCCCAACTCGGCCGACAAGGCCCTGCAGTCCATGAAGGGCGTCGGCGACATCCCCTCCATCCACGGTGGTGACATCCCGGCCGAGATCTGGACCGAGTACATGATGGAAGCGGTCAAGGGCACGCAGCCGTCGAAGTTCCCCGAGCCCGATGACGTCGGCGTCGTCGCCAACGCCTCCGGTGCCCCCTCCCCGACCCCCTCGGCCCCGCCGTCGCCGTCGCAGACCCCGTCGATGACGCCGTCGCCCACGCCGTCGGGCAGCCCCTCCCCCTCCAAGGGCGGCAAGCCCTGCAAGCGGTGGGAGCTGTACTGCGACCCGACCCCGACCCCCAGCGGAGGCGACCCGGGAGGGCTGATCGGCGGCAGTGACGGCGGACCCAGCGGAACGCCGACGTCGACGCCCACCAGCGGCAGACCCGGCAGGCCGGGAGGCTTCACCGGGGGATAGCGGTCGATGCCCCGGTGAGGGGACCGGCCCGCCCGGGCACGTGGACAGAGGAAGGCCGTCGCACCCGGTGCGACGGCCTTCCCCCATGTCCGGCCCGGTACGGCAGGATGACCCCCATGACCAAGGTGCACGAGGACCGTCCCGTACTGCCCACGGAGCAGGACGAGGTCGCCGCAGCCGGAAGCGAGTTCATCGGCGGCCCCCTCGGCCGCTACGCACGGCTCGGCGGGCACTGGCTGGGGCCCGTCCGCGTCGTGGTCCTGCTCGCCCTCGGCATGTTCGCCCTCGGCATGGTGCAGAAGCTGCCCTGCTACGACTGGGCGTGGTTCCGGGGAGCGGGCTCGCAGTACACGCACGCCTGCTACTCCGACATCCCGCACCTGTTCGCGGCACGCGGCTTCGCCGACAACCTCACGCCCTACTTCGACCGGCTCCCCGGTGACATGGAGTACCTGGAGTACCCGGTGCTCACCGGGCTCTTCATGGAGGTCGCCTCCTGGCTGACGCCGGGCAGCGGCTCCATGCAGCACCGCGAGCAGATGTACTGGATGGTCAACGCGGGCATGCTGATGGCCTGCGCCGCCGTCATCGCGGTGTGCGTCGCCCGCACCCACCGCCGCCGCCCCTGGGACGCCCTGCTCTTCGCCCTCGCGCCGGCCTTCGCCCTCACCGCGACGATCAACTGGGACCTGCTGGCCATCGCCCTGACCGCCGCCGGAATGCTCATGTGGTCCCGGGGCCGGACGGTGCTCTTCGGCGTCTTCATCGGCCTGGCCACCGCCGCCAAGCTCTACCCCGTGCTGCTCCTCGGGGTGCTCTTCGTGCTCTGCTGGCGCGCCGGGAAATGGCGTGACTTCGGCGCGGCGGCCCTCGGCGCGGCCGCCGCCTGGCTCGCAGTGAACCTGCCGGTGATGCTCCTCGCCTGGGACGGCTGGTCGAAGTTCTACACCTTCAGCCAGGAACGGCCGATCGACTTCGGTTCCGTGTGGCTGCTGATCTCCCAGCGCACGGGCAACCCCCTCCACGACGCCAACACGTACGCGACCGGGCTGACGCTCCTGATGTGCGGGGCCATCGGACTGCTGACCCTGACCGCCCCCAGGCGTCCCCGCTTCGCCCAGCTGGCCTTCCTCGTCGTCGCCGCCTTCATCCTGGCCAACAAGGTCTACTCGCCGCAGTACGTGCTGTGGCTCATCCCGCTCGCCGCGCTGGCCCGGCCCCGCTGGCGCGACTTCCTGATCTGGCAGGCCGGCGAGGTCGTCTACTTCCTCGGGATCTGGTTCTACCTCGCCTACACGACCAGCGCCGACAAGCACCAGGGGCTTCCCACGGAGGGCTACCAGCTGGCCATCGCCGCCCACCTGGTGGCCACCCTGTACCTGTGCGCGGTCGTGGTCCGCGACATCCTGATGCCCGAACGCGACGTCGTGCGCCGCGACGGCTCGGACGACCCCTCCGGAGGCGTCCTGGACGGCGCCGAGGACGTGTTCGTGCTGTCGGACGCGGCGAGGGCGCCGCGGGACGCGGCGCCCTCGGAGGGACAGCGGGTCGACTGGGGCGCAGGCCCCGGAGCCTGAGCGGTTCGGGTCACGGCCGACGGACCGTGACCCGAACCGGGCGTCTCGGGCGTCCCGGGCGTCTCAGGCGTCGAGAACCCGGTCGAACTGCGTGGTGGTGTGCCGCAGGTGCGCCACGAGCTCGTCGCCGACCTTCGGCTCGGTCGTGTCGGAGGGCACGAACAGGATCGACACCTGCATGTGCGGCGGCTCGGCGAACCAGCGCTGCTTGCCCGCCCACACGAAGGGCGACAGGTTCCGGTTGACCGTGGCCAGACCGGCCCGGGCGACGCCCTTGGCCCGCGGCATCACGCCGTGCAGGGCCTTGGGGGCCTCCAGGCCCACCCCGTGGGAGGTACCGCCGGCCACCACGACGAGCCAGCCGTCGGAGGCGGCCTTCTGCTGGCGGTAGCCGAAGCGGTCGCCCTTGGCGACGCGCGTGACGTCCAGGACCGAACCCCGGTACTCGGTCGCCTCGTGGTCGCCCAGCCACAGCCGGGTGCCGATGCGGGCCCGGAAGCGGGTCTGCGGGAACTGCTGCTGCAGCCGCGCCAGTTCCTCGGCCCGCAGGTGGCTGACGAACATGGTGTGCAGCGGGAGCCGGGCCACGCGCAGCCGGTCCATCCAGCCGATGACCTCCTCGACGGCGTCCGAGCCGTCCGGGCGGTCCAGCGGCAGGTGCAGGGCGAAGCCCTCCAGCCGGACGTCCTCGATCGCGGCGTGCAGCTGCCCCAGGTCCTGCTCGGAGATGCCGTGGCGGCGCATCGAGCTCATGCACTCGATGACCACCCGGGCGCCGACCAGGCCGCGGACCCCGTCCAGCGAGGCCACCGAGCGGATCACCCGGTCCGGCAGCGGCACCGGGTCCTCACCCCGCCGGAACGGGGTCAGGACCAGCAGGTCACCGCCGAACAGGTCCTTGATGCTCGCGGCCTCGTACGTGGTGCCGACGGCGAGGACGTCGGCACCCATCCGGGTGGCCTCCTCGCACAGCCGCTCGTGGCCGAAGCCGTAGCCGTTGCCCTTGCAGACCGGGATCAGTCCGGGGAACTGGTCCATGACCTGCTTCTGGTGCGTACGCCAGCGCGCGGTGTCGACGTAGAGCGTGAGCGCCATGCCCGTCCGGTGCCTCTCGTGTGGGTGGGGTGGGGGTCAGCGGCGCGACATGTAGATGTCGAGCGCCTTGTGGAGCACCTTGTTGAGCGGGAAGTCCCACTCACCGACGTACTCGACGGCCTCGCCGCCCGTGCCGACCTTGAACTGGATCAGCCCGAACAGGTGGTCGTTCTCGTCCAGCGTGTCAGAGATACCGCGCAGGTCGTAGACGCCGGCACCGAGTGCGTACGAATCGCGGAGCATCCGCCACTGCATCGCGTTCGACGGGCGGACCTCGCGCTTGTGGTTGGCGGATGCGCCGTACGAGTACCAGACGTGCTGGCCGACGGTGAGCATCGTGGCGGCGGCCAGCGGCTCCCCCTCGTGCTTGGCGATGTACAGCCGCATCCGGTTGGGGTCCTCGGAGTTGAGGGCCGTCCACTGGCGCTGGAAGTAGCTGAGCGGGCGCGGGCGGAACTTGTCGCGCTCGGCGGTGATCTCGTACAGGTGCTGCCAGGTCGGCAGGTCGTCGTAGCCGCCCTGGACGACCTCGACGCCGGCCTTCTCGGCCTTCTTGATGTTGCGGCGCCACAGCTGGTTGAAGCCCTTGAGGACGTCGTCCAGCGAGCGGTTGGCCAGCGGCACCTGGAAGACGTAGCGCGGCTGGACGTCGCCGAAGCCGGCGCCGCCGTCCTCGGCCTGCTGCCAGCCCATGCGGCGCAGCTTGTCGGACACCTCGAAGGCGCGGGGCTCGATGTGCGAGGCCTCGACGTCGCGCAGTCGCTTGACCTCGGGGTCCTGGATGCCGGCCTTGATGGCGGCGGCGTTCCAGCGGCGGATGACGACGGGCGGGCCCATCTTCACGGTGAAGGCGCCCTGGTTCTTCAGGTGCGCCAGCATCGGCTGGAGCCATTCCTCCAGGTTCGGGGCGTACCAGTTGATGACCGGGCCCTCGGGCAGGTACGCGAGGTACCGCTTCACCTTCGGCAGCTGCCGGTACAGCACCAGCGCGGCTCCGACGAGTTCGTCGGACTTGTCGAACCAGCCGAGGTTTTCCGAACGCCATTCGTTCTTGACGTCGGCCCATGCCGGGACCTGGCAGTGGCTAGCCGACGGCAGGCTCTGGAGGTACGCCAGATGCTGCTCTCGGCTGATGGTCCTCAGGGACAGGCTCATGCGGGGTGCTCCTCCGGCGACTTCGCTGGCTATGGCGCGAAGCCTACTGCGACAGGGGCGCCACCCATCTGGGGGACGTGCCGGGGCCCGGGCCGTTGCTCGGCCGGCGCCCCGCCGCAGGAGTGTCCCGCAGGTCCCCGTCAGCCGCCGAAGAGGCCGCCGTGGAACATGCCGATGAAGAAGCCGATGGCAGACGCGCCAAGGCCGATGATCAGTGCGAAGCGCTCGCGTGTCGTGACGGAGACGAATTGTCCGTACAGACCCGTCAGGATCCCGATCAGCCCCGCCCACGTGGTGAGCAGGTGCAGGTTGTGGAAGAACGCCGTGATGAACGCCACGGCTCCGAGGACCAGGGTGACCGCCATCAGGGTGTCCTGGAGCGGGTGGGGCTTGCCGTCGGTGGACAGCAGCGAGATCGGAGGGGGCTGGGACTGCGGTTGCATGGCCTGTGCCATCGGAAGGCACCTCCTGGCTGAAGCAGAGCGGCGCTCGGGCCCGCCTCCGGCAGGGGCCGGGGGCATAGCACCGAGCACACCCGATGGATACAGATTGTGTCCCCCCGGCGCCGGATTTCAACCGGAAGGAGTCGAGCAGGTAGTCTGTACAGCTGCGCGGTGTCTGTTCTCGGACACCGTGCGCACGCATCACGACCCTCCTGCCACGGAACGACCGTGGCCGCTGAGTCCAAAGGAGGTGGGTTCCACATGCGTCACTACGAAGTGATGGTCATCCTCGACCCCGATCTCGAGGAGCGCGCTGTCTCCCCGCTGATCGAGAACTTCCTCTCCGTCGTCCGTGAGGGCAACGGAAAGGTCGAGAAGGTCGACACCTGGGGCCGTCGTCGTCTCGCTTACGAGATCAAGAAGAAGCCCGAGGGCATCTACTCGGTCATCGACCTCCAGGCCGAGCCTGCGGTCGTCAAGGAGCTTGACCGACAGCTGAACCTGAACGAGTCGGTTCTCCGGACCAAGGTCCTTCGCCCCGAGACCCACTGAACTTCGGTTCAGCGGTAATCGGGATCGAGTAGCACAGCAGCCCAGCAGCAATCCCCGCCGAGAGGTTCATCCATGGCAGGCGAGACCGTCATCACGGTCGTCGGCAATCTCGTCGACGACCCCGAGCTGCGCTTCACCCCCTCGGGTGCGGCGGTCGCGAAGTTCCGTGTCGCGTCCACCCCCCGCACCTTCGACCGTCAGACGAACGAGTGGAAGGACGGCGAGAGCCTGTTCCTGACCTGCTCGGTGTGGCGGCAGGCGGCGGAGAACGTCGCCGAGTCCCTCCAGCGAGGCATGCGCGTCATCGTGCAGGGCCGGCTGAGGCAGCGGTCGTACGAGGACCGTGAGGGTGTCAAGCGCACGGTCTACGAGCTGGACGTCGAGGAAGTCGGCCCCAGCCTGAAGAACGCCACGGCCAAGGTCGCCAAGACCACGGGTCGCGGTGGCCAGGGTGGGTACGGCGGCGGCGGTCAGCAGCAGGGTGGCGGCGGCGGTGGCTGGGGCGGAGCCCCCAGCGGCGGCGGCCAGCAGGGCGGCGGAGCTCCCTCCGACGACCCGTGGGCGTCCAGCGCGCCGGCCGGTGGCCAGCAGCAGGGCGGCGGCGGGGGCGGCTGGGGTGGAAACTCCGGCGGCTCCGGCGGTGGCTACTCGGACGAGCCGCCCTTCTAGGGCAGCTCGCATCCAAACTTCTTGATCACACAGGAGAGACACAATGGCGAAGCCGCCTGTGCGCAAGCCTAAGAAGAAGGTCTGCGCGTTCTGCAAGGACAAGACCGCGTACGTGGACTACAAGGACACGAACATGCTGCGGAAGTTCATTTCCGACCGTGGCAAGATCCGTGCCCGCCGCGTTACCGGCAACTGCACGCAGCACCAGCGTGACGTCGCCACGGCCGTGAAGAACAGCCGTGAGATGGCGCTGCTGCCCTACACGTCCACCGCGCGATAAGGAAAGGGTGACCGACCAATGAAGATCATCCTGACCCACGAGGTCTCTGGCCTCGGCACCGCCGGCGATGTCGTCGACGTCAAGGACGGTTACGCTCGCAACTACCTGGTCCCGCGTGGTTTCGCGATCCGCTGGACCAAGGGTGGCGAGAAGGACGTGGCGCAGATCCGCCGCGCCCGCAAGATCCACGAGATCGCGACCATCGAGCAGGCCAACGAGGTCAAGGCCAAGCTCGAGGGCGTGAAGGTCCGTCTGGCCACCCGCGCGGGTGACGCCGGTCGTCTCTTCGGTTCCGTGACCCCGGCCGACATCGCCACGGCGATCGAGGCTTCGGGTGGCCCGAAGGTCGACAAGCGCCGCGTCGAGCTGGGCTCCCCGATCAAGACCCTCGGTTCGTACCAGGTCTCCGTGCGTCTGCACGCCGACGTGGCCGCGAACGTGGGCATCGAGGTCGTCGCCGCCTAAGGGCCGCGAAACGAAGGGCCGCACCCCACGGGGTGCGGCCCTTCGTCATGTTTCACGTGAAACATCGGTCAGCGAGTGGCTCCCGCGACCAGCCAGCGGCCCGAGCGGGCGCGCAGCTGGAGTGTGGCCATGCGGACCAGCATCATGAGCGTCATGGCGCCCCACAGGGCCGTCACGCCGCCGCCCAGGACGGGGACGAGCAGGGCTGCCGGGGTGAACACGGCGAGCGTCAGCAGCATCGCCCGGGCCAGGTAGGGCCCGTCGCCCGCGCCCATGAGGACGCCGTCCAGGACGAAGACCACGCCGCCGATGGGCTGGGAGAGTGCCACGACCAGCAGGGCGGGCAGGATGGCGTTCTCGACGGCGGGATCGCTGGTGAACAGCGGGATCAGCACCGGGCGGGCCACGACGACCAGCAGGCCGAGCACGACGCCGGAGCCGATGCCCCACTGGACCATGCGCCGGCAGACGGCCCGGGCGCCCTCGGTGTCACCCGCGCCCAGGTAACGGCCGATGATCGCCTGTCCGGCGATGGCGATGGCGTCCAGGGCGAAGGCGAGCAGGCTCCACAGGGAGAGCAGGACCTGGTGGGCGGCGATGTCGGCGTCGCCGAGCCGGGCGGCCACGGCGGTCGCGATCAGCAGGATGGCGCGCAGGGACAGCGTGCGGACGAGCAGCGGCGCTCCCGCCTGTGCGCAGGCCCGGATGCCCGCCGCGTCGGGGCGCAGGGAGGCGCCGTGCCGCCGGGCTCCGCGTACGACCACGACGAGGTAGGCGGCGGCCATGGCGCACTGGGCCAGGACGGTGCCCCAGGCGGAGCCCGCGATGCCGAGCCCGGCGCCGTAGACGAGGGCGGCGTTCAGGGCGCCGTTGAGGGCGAAGCCGCCGACGGCGACGTAGAGCGGCGTACGGGTGTCCTGGAGGCCGCGCAGGACGCCCGTGGCGGCGAGGACCATGAGCATGGCCGGGATGCCGAGGGCGGAGATCCGCAGATAGGTGACCGCGTACGGGGCGACGGTGTCGGAGGCTCCGAAGAGGGAGATGAGCGAGGGGGCCGTGGGCAGGACCACGGCGATGACGGCGGCGCCGAGCAGGAGGGCGAGCCAGACGCCGTCCATGCCCTGCCGGATGGCTCCCTGGAGGTCGCCGGCGCCGACCCGGCGGGCGACGGCCGAGGTGGTGGCGTAGGCGAGGAAGACGAAGACGCTCACGGCGGTGGTGAGCAGTGCGGCGGCGATGCCGAGGCCGGCCAGTTGGGACGTGCCGAGGTGCCCCACGATGGCGCTGTCGGCCAGCACGAAGAGGGGTTCGGCGACGAGCGCGCCGAAGGCGGGGACGGCGAGGGCGAGTATCTCCCGGTCGTGTCGTCTCGGCGCAGCCTTCGGCGCTGTGGGGGCCTGTGTCATGCGCTCAATCTAATCTTCCACAGGTAATAGATGCAAGGTCCTTTGGATCCTTACCGTGGCGTCGATCAGGGCGTTCCCGCAGCCTCATTGGTGGCGATCTTGAGACAGTGGCCAAGATTTTTCCCACAAGGTCCGCGTGACAGGAGAATCTGCAGGTCAGGTGCGGTGTATGGGTGTGGCAGGTGATTTTGTCCACAGCGTCGTCCCCCGGTCCGTGCACAGCTTCCGGGGACTTACCCACAGCATTGGCGCCGTCGTCCACATCTCATCCACACAGCCTGTGGATAACAAGATTGGCTGACGCCGCTCGCGGCCCTACCGTGGTGCGTTGCCCGACTCGCCGACAGCCGATTCGGGTGCCCCAAATGTCAGAGCCGTGTCGTAGAAAGAGTGGCACGGCGAGGTCCGCTCTGCGGACGGGAGGAGGCGGCCCGGTGAGCATGCCCGAGCCCATGGACGACCCCTGGGCCGACAGTGGTCCGAGCGACCGTCTGCCCGCCCGTCCGCGCCGTAACAGCGAAGGCCGCGGCCGCGGGGACGATCAGCACGACCGGGGCCGCGAGGGCGGCTCCTGGGACGGCGGCGGCAGCGGTGGCGGCGGCTTCGAGCGCGTCCCTCCGCAGGACCTCGACGCAGAGCAGTCCGTCCTCGGCGGCATGCTGCTGTCGAAGGACGCCATCGCCGACGTCGTCGAGGTCATCAAGGGCCACGACTTCTACCGGCCCTCGCACGAGACGATCTACCAGGCCATCCTCGACCTGTACGCCAAGGGCGAGCCGGCCGACCCGATCACGGTCGGCGCCGAGCTGACCCGGCGCGGGGAGATCGGCAAGGTCGGCGGGGCGTCGTACCTGCACACGCTGGTGCAGTCCGTGCCGACGGCGGCCAACGCCGAGTACTACGCGGAGATCGTGCACGAGCGCGCGGTGCTGCGCCGGCTGGTCGCGGCCGGTACGAAGATCACGCAGATGGGATACGCGGCCGACGGCGACGTCGACGAGATCGTCAACAGCGCCCAGGCCGAGATCTACGCCGTCACGGAGCAGCGGACCTCCGAGGACTACCTGCCGTTGGGCGACATCATGGAGGGCGCGCTCGACGAGATCGAGGCGATCGGTTCCCGCAGCGGCCAGATGTCGGGTGTCCCGACCGGCTTCACGGACCTCGACTCGCTCACCAACGGCCTGCACCCCGGCCAGATGATCGTCATCGCCGCCCGTCCCGCCATGGGCAAGTCGACGCTCGCGCTGGACTTCGCCCGCGCCTGTTCCATCAAGGCCAACCTGCCGAGCGTGATCTTCTCCCTCGAAATGGGACGCAACGAGATCGCGATGCGCCTGCTGTCGGCCGAAGCCCGCGTGGCCCTGCACCACATGCGCTCGGGAACGATGACGGACGACGACTGGACCCGGCTGGCCCGCCGGATGCCGGACGTCTCCGCCGCCCCGCTGTACATCGACGACTCCCCCAACCTGTCGATGATGGAGATCCGCGCCAAGTGCCGTCGGCTCAAGCAGCGCAACGACCTCTCGCTCGTGGTCATCGACTACCTCCAGCTGATGCAGTCGGGTGGTTCGCGCCGTCCCGAGAGCCGTCAGCAGGAGGTCTCGGACATGTCCCGAAACCTCAAGCTGCTGGCGAAGGAGCTCGAGGTACCGGTGATCGCGCTCTCCCAGCTGAACCGTGGTCCCGAGCAGCGCACCGACAAGAAGCCGATGGTCTCCGACCTGCGTGAGTCGGGCTCCATCGAGCAGGACGCCGACATGGTGATCCTGCTGCACCGCGAGGACGCGTACGAGAAGGAGTCCCCGCGCGCGGGCGAGGCGGACCTGATCGTGGCGAAGCACCGCAACGGCCCCACGGCCACCATCACCGTGGCCTTCCAGGGCCATTATTCGCGGTTCGTGGACATGGCCAACACGTAGCATCCGATCATGGATGAGCTTGCCGAAGACCTGGAACTTCTCCCTGCCACCCGACGTGCGTTGAGGCACCGGATCGCCGTGGCGCAGAGCGCCGGGCGGGCGCCGTCGGTGGTGGCGGCCGTCGTGCGGGGCGGGGAGGTGGTCTGGGAGGGCTCCCGGACCTCCGTCGAGGGGCACGGCCCGGACGGGAACGTCCAGTACCGGATCGGGTCGATCAGCAAGACCTTCACCGCTGTTCTGGTGCTGCGGCTGCGGGACGAGGGTCTGCTGTCGCTCGCGGATCCGCTGGAGCGGCACCTGCCCGGGACCGGGGCCGGCGAGGTGACCATCGCCCAACTGCTGGCGCACACCGGCGGACTCGCCGCGGAGACGCCGGGACCGTGGTGGGAGCGCACCCCGGGCGACCAGCGGCCCGAGCTGGCCGACGTACTGGGTGCGGAGCCGTTCAAGCACGCGCCCGGACACCGGCACCACTACTCCAACCCCGGTTACACCCTGCTGGGTTCGCTGGTCGAGGCGTTGCGCGGCAGGCCGTGGGAGGAGGCGCTGCGGTCCGAGGTGCTGGAGCCGCTGGGGCTGAGCCGTACGAGCGGGGCGCCGCAGGCGCCGAACGCGGGCGGCTGGGCGGTGCACCCGTGGGCGGACGTGATGATGCCGGAGCCGCTGGAGGACCTGGGTCTGATGGCTCCGGCCGGTCAGTTGTGGTCCACGACGAGGGACTTGGCCCGGTTCGCGGACTTCCTGCTGCGCGGTGACGAGCGGGTGCTGAGCGCGGAGTCCGTACGGGAGATGCGCACCGCGGTGGCGCCGCCGGAGCCGGGCCTCGCCGAGGTCGGGTACGGGTTGGGGATGCAGCTGACGGTCCAGGGCGAGCGCCGGCTGGCGGGACACAGCGGTTCACTGCCCGGGTTCGTGGCGGGGCTCTGGCTGAGCGAGGCGGACGACGTGGCGGCGGTGGTGCTCGCGAACTGCACGTCGGGGCTGCCGGCGGCGACGGTGGCCGCGGACCTGGTGGCGATCGTGGCGGATGCCGAGCCCCGGTTCCCGGAGCCGTGGAAGCCGTTTCGGGAGTCCGACCGGGTGCCACTGGAACTGTGCGGCCCCTGGTACTGGGGCACTTCGGCGCAGGTGGTGCGGCTGAAGTCGGACGGGTCGCTGGAGCTGGCGCCGCTGGGCGGGAACGGGCGGTCGGCGCGGTTCCGCCCCGAGGCGGACGGCAGCTGGACGGGGCTGTCCGGCTACTACGCGGGGGAGACGCTGCGGGCGGTGCGCGGGGAGGACGGCTCGGTGAGCCACCTCGACCTGGCGTCCTTCGTGTTCACGCGGGAGCCGTACGACGCGGGTGCACCGGTGCCCGGCGGGGTGGACCCGCAGGGCTGGCGGGGCATCGGCTGACGCGTCGTCGTCGCCGTCGGTGGTCGCCGCGGCTCAGGCCACGAGTTCGCGTTCCAGCGGCGTACGGAAACGCGGGGTGATGCGGGCCTCGCCGAGCCATCCGGCGAGCCGGTCGGCCTCGGCCGTGACCGCCTTCTCGGCGGCCCGCCCGGGGCTGCCCAGCAGTCGCCAGACGATCTCGCCGTCGGTCCGCTGGGCCCAGCCGCCGACGATCTCGCCGTTCCACCACACGGTGGGCCCGATGTTGCCGGCGTAGTCGAAGAGCGCGCTCCTGTGGGCGGGGTCGAGGTGGAAGCCGCGGTCGGCCCAGCCCATGGCGGTCGGGTCGAGGCAGGGCAGGAGGGCCGCCCAGGGCTCGGTGGCGGGCTCGGGCGCGGTGTCGCCGGGGCAGACGAGGGCGGTGGTGCCGTTGTCGAGGCGGACCTGTTCCGGGCCGACGGCGGCGAGGGCCTTACGGACGTCGGTGAGGGTCCAGCCGGTCCACCACTTGAGGTCGGCCTCGGTGGCGGGGCCGTAGGCGTGCAGCCAGCGCCGGGCGATCTCGGCGCGTGCCTCGGGCGCGGGCACGGGGGGCCACGGGTCGGTGTGGACCCAGCGGTACTGGCTGGAGGTCCAGGATCCGCGCGGGCGGTCGCGGCGGATCCGGCCGTCGGCGGCGAGCAGGCGGATGACCCGGGTGGCGACGCCGGTCTCGGCCTCGTACTTCTTCCCGCGACCGATGGTGATCTTCTGGCGCAGGGCGGGCACGGCCGCGGACAGTTGGCCGCCGGTGGAGGGGCCGCGGGCGTCGAGTGCGTCGAGGGCCGAGGCCTCGGCGCGGGCCAGCCAGTCGGCATCGAGGCCCTGTCCGTCCTCGTCGAGGTGCTTGAGGAGGGTGCGTCGTTCCTTGACGGCGATCGCGCGGGCGGTGGAGGAGTCGACGTACGGAGCCAGTTCGGTGGAGACCGCGAAGAGCGTGTTGCGCATGCTGAGCAGCCGCACGAGGCTGACGTCCTCGTAAAGGGCCTGCTCGATGGTGTCGGGGCCGCCCCCTGCCAGTCGGGCGCGGGCGGAGAGGAAGACGGTCGCGGCGTCGGTGGCGTGCAGGGCGACGACGGCGTCGGCGGCCTGGGTCACCGTGGTGGCGTGGGCCGAGGGGGCCAGGCGGTGACGCCGGCCGAGCCGGTCGCGGCGCTCGGCGGTGGTGACGAGGGGGAGGCTCGGGCTCATCCTCCCGATCGTAGGCCGGGCCACGGACAGTGCGGCCCGGCCTGCCGGTCCGGTCCGTCAGAGCTGGAGTTTGAAGCCGACGTGGGAGGCGGTGAAGCCGAGTCGCTCGTAGAAGCGGTGGGCGTCGGTCCGGGTCGCGTCGGAGGTCAGCTGGACGAGGTCGCAGTTCTCGGCGCGGGACTTCTCGATCGCCCATTCGATGAACCGGGTGCCGAGGCCGCTGCCGCGCTCGTCGGCGTGGACGCGGACGCCTTCGATGATGGAACGGGTGGATCCCTTGCGGGAGAGGCCCGGGACGATCGTCAGCTGGAGGGTGCCGACGACCCGTTCCGCGCGGACGGCGACCACCAGGTGCTGGTTGGGGTCGTCGGCCAGCCGCTTGAGGGCCGTGCGGTACGGGGTGAGGTCGTCGGGGGATTCGCGGGTGGCGCCGAGCGGGTCGTCGGCGAGCATGGCGACGATGGCGGACAGATCGGCCTCGCCGGCCGGGCGGATGGACAGCCCGGAGGGATCGGAGGGGTCCGCCGGGTTCGCGGGGTCGTTCGGGTTCTCGTTCATCGCGGTGGGTTTCCTTTCTCAGCCCGCGGCCACGGTGAGCGGTGCCCAGCGGCGGGTCCAGTCACCGGGGAGCCCGGGGATGCCGCGCGTCATGACGGCGTTGAAGGCGATGGATTCGAGGCCGCGGTCCTTGAGCCAACCGAGGAGTTCCTCGTGGCGGACGTCGACATCGGTGCGCAGCGGCCGGTCGGTGCCCTGGGCGAGCGCGGTGATCAGTGACCGGGCGGTGCCGATGTCGCGGGCGACGAGTGGGCCGATGACATGGGTGTCCATGTTCGGCCAGGCCGCGGCGTATCCCGTGAGGGTGCCGTCGCCGGTGGGGTCCTCGGCGACGAGCAGCTGATCGGCGAAGGCGGGCAGCCGGATGATCAGGTGGGTGCGGTCGGTGCCGAAGACCTCGGCGTCCAGGTGCAGGATCCGCTGGAGGTCCTCGGCGTTGGCGGGCCGGACGCGGGGGGTGCCGTGGGCGCCGGGGGTGCTGCGGGCGTCTTCGGGGCGGAAGGTGCCCTTGAGCATCTCGGCGCGTCCGGTGGTGTCGAAGCCGAGTTGCTCGTAGAGGGGGCGGCCGTTGGGGGTGGCGTGCAGGGTGAGGGGGATGCCCTTGAGCACGTCGTCACAGACGTGCTCCATGAGGCGGCGCCCCAGGCCCTGGCGGGCGTAACGGTCGGCGACCAGGACCATCCCGATGGCGGCGAGCTCCGGTCCGGCGTGGGTGTTGCCGTACTGGGTGACGACGCAGGCGGCCGCGAGCCCGGGGCCGTCCGGGGCGTCCACGCCGTAGCCGTTCCCGGCGGCGAGGAGCAGTCCCCATTTGTGGTCCTCGCGTGGCCAGCCGCGGTCCTCTGACAGGTCGGCGCAGTGGCGGAGATCGTCCACGCTCAGCGCCCGGATCGGCAGATCGGTGATGTGTGGTGGTGTCACCCGGCCCAGACTGGATCATCGATGGGGGTCAGTCCAGGGGATTTGGGCTGATGTTTCTCCCCTGGCTGCCGCTGGGCGGTGCCCCCTGTGAAACGTGGCGATGTTTCACGTGAAACATCGACCGGGAAACACGTGTCTCGCCGGGAGGGCACCGGCTAGCCTCGATCGCCATGACCCTCCTGCACCTCTTTGACCTCGACGGAACGCTGATGTACGGCTCGGCGGCTCCGGTCGAGATCTCCCGTCAGCTCGGCGTGGGCGCCGAGATCGCCGCTCTGGAGCGGGCCTTCGGCGCCGGGGAGATCGGTCCGCACGAGTTCTCGGTGGCGGCGCACGCCCTCTGGGCGGACCTGACGCCCGCCCATGTCCGGGCGGCCTTCGAGGGGGCGCCCTGGCTCGCGGGCATCCGGGACGTGTGGCGTGAGATCCGGGAGCGGGGGGACTACTGCGCGGTGGTCTCCCTGTCGCCGTCGTTCTTCGTGGAACTGCTGCTGGAGTGGGGAGCGCACGCCGCGCACGGTTCGGTTTTCCCGGAGGTGCCGTTCACTCGGCCCGTGGAAGCGGCCGGGATCCTGACGCCGGAGGGCAAGGTCACGGTGGCGGACCGGCTGTGCGAGCAGTTCGGGGTGAGCCGGGGCGACTGTGTGGCGTACGGGGATTCGAGGACCGACGCCGTGCTGTTCGAGGCGGTGGCGGTCTCCGTGGCGGTCAATGCGCGGCCCTATCTGGCGGAGCGCGCGACCCATGTGTACGAGGGCAGGGACCTGAGAGAGGCGTATCAGCTCGCGGGGTCGGCACGCCCGGGAGTTGCAGCATCTTAAGGGGAAAGTGGGTTCGAAACGCGGATTTTCCGCAATTCCCCCCAGGCCTCTGAGTCGGCCGGCACGCTGTGAAGCCCGGATCCACGGATTCACAGGCCGTGGCGTGTGCAAACCCGACCGAGATGCTCGAAGCGAGGCACCGCATGGACGCTCCGCACACCAGATCGGCCAGACGGGGAACGGCCCGGATACCCGGTGAGGGCGAGGTGCCCGAGGCTTCGCCCGACGCCGTGCTGATCCGCCGGACCCTCGCGGAGATCGCACCGGTGGCCGGCAGGGTCACCTCCTACTTCTACGCATTGGTGTTCACGGGACACCCGGAGGTCCGGGGCATGTTCCCCGCGGCCATGGACGTGCAGCGGGACCGCCTGCTGAAGGCGCTGCTCACCGCCGCCGAGCACATCGACAATCCGGATGTGCTCGCCCCCTACCTGCGCCGACTGGGCACGGGGCACCGCAAGTACGGCACCATGGCCGGGCACTACCCGGCGGTGGGCGAGGCCCTGATCGGGGCATTGGCCCGGTACGCGCACGAGACCTGGGGGCCGGAGACCGAGGCCGCGTGGGTGCGCGCGTACACCGCGATCTCCCAGATCATGATCGACGCGGCGGCCGAGGACGAGGCCAAGGCGCCGGCGTGGTGGCACGCGGAGGTGGTCTCCCACGATCTGCGCACCCCGGACATCGCGGTGCTGACGGTCCGCCCCGACCAGCCGTACGCCTTCCTCGCCGGCCAGTACACGAGCCTGGAGACCCCGTGGTGGCCGCGGGTCTGGCGGCACTACTCCTTCGCGTCGGCGCCACGCGCCGACGGGCTGCTGTCCTTCCACGTCAAGGCCGTTCCGGCGGGGTGGGTCTCCAATGCGCTGGTGCGCCACGCCCGCCCGGGAGACGTGCTGCGGCTGGGTCCGCCGGCCGGGTCGATGATCGTGGACCACACCACGGAGAACGGGATGCTGTGCCTGGGGGGCGGTACCGGAATCGCGCCGATCAAGGCACTCATCGAGGACGTGGCCGAACACGGGGAGCGGCGGCCCGTGGAGGTGTTCTACGGGGCACGCAGCGATCACGACCTCTACGACAAGGACACCCTGCTGGGGTTGCAGCGCACGCATCCGTGGCTGTCGGTGCGCCCGGTGGTCGGCGACGCGTTGGCCGGGCAGCTTCCGCAGGCGGTGGGCGAGCACGGGCCGTGGAGTTCGTACGACGCGTTCATCTCGGGGCCGCCCGCGATGATCCGCAACGGGGTGGACGAGCTCAAGCGGATCGGGATCCCCGACGAGCGGATCCGGCACGACGCGGTGGAGGAGCTGGCGGGCGTCGCGGTGTGAGACCGGCGGGGGACGTCCCGCCGGTCCCGGGGGTCGCTCTCGGACTCGGGCCGCCGTTTCAGCCGAGGTCGGAGGCGTGCATGGCGCGGACTCCCTCGATGTTGCCGTCGAGGTAGTGCCGCAGGGACAGCGGGACGAGGTGGACGGCGGCGATGCCGACCCGGCTGAAGGGCACGCGGACGATCTCGTACTCGCCCTCCGGCTGGTCGATCTCGGGGCCGTGCCGTTGGCTGGGGTCCATGGATTCGAGGTGGCAGACGAAGAAGTGCTGCACCTTCACGCCGGTCACTCCGCCGTCGGCGATGTGCTCGACGGTGTCGACGAAGCAGGGCACCACATCGGTGATCTTCGCGCCGAGTTCCTCGTGGACCTCTCGGTGGAGGGCGTCGACGACGGTGGCGTCCGAGGACTCCACTCCGCCGCCGGGGGTGAGCCAGTAGGGATCGACGCCGGGCTTGGTGCGCTTGATGAGGATCAGGTCGTCACCGTCGAGCAGGATCGCTCGGGCGGTGCGTTTGACCACGGGACGTTCGGTCATGGGAGAAGAGTGGCCCACCGCTCCGCTTCTGAAACGCGCCAAGGGTCTCGAACGGGAACTCACCAGTGCGCGGCGGCGTGCAGCAGCAGCTCGTGGGCGCGCGCGAGGTGGGCGAGCGAGAGGCTGCCGGCCCGCGTGACCAGGAACCAGGTGCGCAGCGGCGGTACCGGGGGCTCCGCCAGGGCCACGATCCCGCCGCCGTCGAGGGCGTCCTGGCACAGGTAGCGGGGGATCACGGCGAGCCCGGCGCCGGATCGTACGCATTCCAGTACGGCGCGCAGATCGGGTGCGACCACGGTGGCGGCGGCGTCGGGCGCCGCCTCGAAGACGGTGGCCCAGTAGCGGGTGACGAGGGGCAGGCTCTCGTGGACCTCGACGAGCGGGATGCCGTCGAGTGCGGTGGGTCCCTCCTCGCGCAGCCGGTCCCGGTCCACGAGGGCGGCCCAGTAGGGCGCCGCGACCAGGACGTGCTCCTCGTCGCACAGGGCGGTGGCGGTGAAGAGCCCGCCGCGCGGGCGGGCGGTGGTGACGACGAGGTCGTGGTGGCCGGCGGCGAGCCCGTCGAGGGCCTCCTCCGCCCCGGGCTGGAGGGTGGCGCGCAGGGTGTGGCCCCGGCCGACCAGCGGTGCGAGGGCGGGCAGTACCCGCAGACCCAGGAATTCCGGGGGGCCCGCGACGTGGAGGGTGCGTAAGGCGCCGGCGACCTCCCGCTCGGTCTCGGTGATCCGCAGCAGGGCGTCGAGGTGCGGGGCGGCCTTGTGGGCGAGTTCGTCGCCGACGGCGGTGGGGGTGACGCCGCGGGCGCGGCGGTGGAAGAGGGGTCGCCCCAACTGGCGTTCGAGGGTGCGGATCTGCGAGGTGACGGCCGGCTGGGACAGGCCGAGGAGGGCGGCGGCGCGGGTGAAGGAGCCGGCGCGGTGGACGGCGACGAAGGTGCGCAGCAGAGCCAGGTCCATCGCGGCACCTCGACCTCTCGGTGGGGGCCTTCAACTATAAATATGCGGATAGCACCCTGTCGCTACCGTGATTGGACTCTGACGCAGAGTCAATTAGCCTTGTCGCGTGGTTCTCGACGGTGTTTCTCCCGCGATGAACCCGGGCGGTCCGAGCCATGAGGGGGGAGGCTCGGACCGCTTCCAGGGCCCGTTCAGTTGCCGCCGGCGGCGGAATCGAGTGCTCGCAGGACGTCCGCGACCAGGTCCTCGGTGTCCTCGGCGCCGGCGGAGAAGCGGATGAAGCCCTCCGGCACCGCGTCCCCGCCCCATCGTCCGCGCCGTTCCGCGGTGGACCGTACGGAGCCGAAACTCGTGGCGTCCTCGACCAAGTGCAGAGCGTTCATGAAGCGTTCCGCGTGCGCGCGGTCGGGCAGCGTGAAGGAGACGATCGAGCCGAAAGCGCGCATCTGGCGGGCGGCCGTTTTGTGCGACGGGTCCGTGGGGAGCCCCGGGTAGCGCACCCCGGTCACCTCGGCGCGGCCGGTCAGGGCCTCGGCGACGGCCAGCGCGTTGGCCCACTGGCGCTGTGCGCGCAACTGGATGGTGGCCAGCGATCGGTGGGCGAGCCAGGCCTCCATCGGTCCCGGGATCGCGCCGACGATCTTGCGCCAGCGACGGACGAGGGCGGCGAGGGCGGCGTCCCGGCAGACCACGTAGCCGAGGAGCAGGTCGCCGTGGCCGGTGAGGCCCTTGGTGCCGCTGGCGACGGAGAAGTCCGCCCCGAGGTCCAGGGGCCGCTGTCCGAGCGGTGTGGCCAGGGTGTTGTCGACCGCGACCAGGGTCCCGCCGGCGTGCGCGGCCTCCACGAGGCGGCGTACGTCGCAGACGTCGAGCCCGGGGTTGGAGGGGGTCTCGATCCAGAGCAGCCGGGACCCGTCGAGGACGGTGAGCTGGGCCTCGTCCGCGGTCGGAGCGGTGCGCACGTGGACCCCGTACGCCTCCAGCTGCTCGCGCAGCAGCGGCAGTGCCTGGTATCCGTCGTCGGGCAGGACGACGGTGTCGCCGCTGCGGGTCTGGGAGAGGAGCACGGCGGAGACCGCGGCCATCCCGGAGGCGAAGACGATGGTGTGGACGTCCTCGCCCGGGGCTTCGAGTTCCCCGATGGCCCGTTCCAGCAGGGTCCAGGTGGGGTTGGTGTCGCGGCCGTAGGTGTACGGGCCCTCGACGTCGCCGGGCAGGTGGAAATGGGCGGCGAAGGCCGGTCCGGGCAGGGTCGGTTCGTTCTTGACGGGAGCCGGCAGTCCGGCGCGGACGGCGAGGGTGCCGTCGCCGAGCCGGGGCGCCGCGCCGCCGCCGGAGTCGGGTCCGTTGTCGGAGTCGGGGTGCTCGTTCATGCGGTCTGCTCCTTCGGGGCCAGGGCCTCGCGTACGGCCTCCAGCAGGCCGGGGCTCGCGGCCTCGACCAGCGCCAGGCATTCCTCGAACCCGTCGAGCGGCCCGTAGTAGGGGTCGGGTACGTCGCTGTCGCCGGCCGGTGCCGCCGGGTCGAAGGACCTCAGCAGCCTGACCTTGGCGGCGTCCCGCGGGGTGGGTGCGAGCGCCCGGAGGTCCCTCAGGTGCCCGGCGTCGAGGGCGACGACGAGGTCGAGGCCGGCGAACCAGGAGGACCGGAACTGCCGGGCCCGGTGGTCCTGCTCGTACCCTGCGGCCTCCAGGACGGAGATGGTGCGCGGGTCGGCCGGGTCCCCCTCGTGCCAGCCGCCGGTCCCGGCGCTGTCGACCTCGACCAGGGCGTCGAGTCCGGCGTCGGCGACGTGGGAGCGGAAGACGGACTCGGCCATGGGAGAGCGGCAGATGTTGCCCGTGCAGACGAAGCACACGCGGTACATGGAAGGCCTGTTCAGTTCTTGTCGGGCAGGACCATGTTCACGGCCCAGCTGACGATGGAGATGATCAGGCCGCCGACGAGGGCGGTCCAGAAGCCGTCGACGTGGAAGCTGAGCTCGAGCTGCTTGGCCAGCCACGAAGTCAGCATCAGCATCAGGGCGTTCACGACGAGGGTGAACAGGCCCAGGGTGAGCACGAACAGCGGCAGCGAGAGCAGCTTCACCACGGGCTTGACGATGACGTTGACCAGGCCGAAGACCAGCGCGACCAGGATCAGGCTCAGCGTCCGGTGGCCCAGGCTGCTGCCGTCGTCGAGGGTGATGCCGGCGAGCAGCCAGATGGCGACGGCCAGGGCGGCCGCGTTGGCGATCGTCTTGACTACGAAATTTGTCATGTGTCTGATCGTGGCAGAGAAGATCCTGGGGGAACATCCGCAGATCAGCGGAGACCCGGGAACGACCGAGCACAAGGGGAACAAGGACGATGAAAGCGTTCCGGTTGGACGAGCTCGAGGCGGAGCGGGCCGCCAACGACGGCGCCTATCTGCAGTTCCTGCGTGAGCGGAACATGTCGGTCGGCCTCTACGCGCTCGACGCGGGGCAGAGCGATCCGCAGCAGCCGCACCGTCAGGACGAGGTGTACTTCGTGGTGAGCGGACGGGCCTCGATCACGGTCGGGGAGGAGACGACGAGCGTGGCGCGCGGCAGCGTGGTCTACGTCCCGGCGGGCGTCCCGCACAAGTTCCACCACATCAGCGAGGACTTGAGGGTGATGGTGGTGTTCTCCCCGCCGGAGGGTTGAGCGCCTCGCGGTATCAGGGTCGAGGCCCCGATCCGGCGGCCGGCCCCTAGGGGGCGGATCAGGGGACTCCGGGGGCTCGCGGGCCCCCGGAGGCGTCCGCGGACTCCTAGCATCGAGAGCAGGAAGTCACGGACGAGGACGAGAACGAGGAAGAGGTCGAGGAGACATGAACGGGATCCGGGAGACGTTCGCGGGTATGCCCTGGTGGGTCAAGTGGGTCGCTGTTCCGCTGCTGGTGCTGTTCGTCTTCGGCGGCGTGATCACCAGCTTCCTCAGCTTCCTGGTCGGCTTCGTCTTCAAGGTGCTGCTCTTCGTGGCCCTCGTCGGCGGTCTGGTCTTCGTCGTGAAGAAGATCGGCCGCGGCGGTTCGAAGTCCTCGGCCGGCGAGTGGTAGACGTCGCGGACCGTACGGACGGGATGATTCCGTCATTGCGCCAGGTGAGGGAACACGAGGCCGTAAACCGCTCACAGGCCAGGAATCGGCGGATAGAGTGGCATTCTATGCCGCTCCCTGGGCGTGAAAAGCCGGCGATTCCGCTCTGACCTGCGGTTCTGTCACACAGCCGCTGAGTACGACCCCAGGAGCGATGGCATGTGCGGGGGCGGCCCCCGCAGGGCGGGCCTCCCCGAAGGCCCGCCGCCACGCCTGGGGGTGAGCTTTGTCTTCGGTTCACAATGCCGGTGTGCCGACGCTGATCGGTTCGGTGCAGAGGGCGTTGAGGCTGCTCGAAGCAGTGGGGTCCCACGGCGAGGGGGCCCCGGCGAAACAGCTGGCCCGCGAAGCCGGGCTCCCCCTTCCCACCGCGTACCACCTGCTGCGCACCCTGACGCACGAGGGCTATCTGCGCAGAGAGAACGGAGTGTTCGTGCTGGGCGACGCCGCCGGGCGGCTCGCTGGTGGCGGACTTCAGCAGAAACGTCGCAGCATGATCCTCGACTCCCTCGCGCACTTCCGCGACGCGGTCGGGGCTCCCGTCTATTTCGCGATCTACCGCGAGGGCGAGATCGAGGTCGTGGGCGTCTCGGACACCCCGGCCAACCCGGCCTGCGAGGAGTGGGCCGACTTCCGGGCGACCGGCCACGCGCACGCCATCGGGCAGTGCCTGCTCGGTCAGCTCGACGAAGAGGCCCGCCAGGACCACTACGACCGTCATCCGGTCGAGGCCATCACCGCTCACACCGTGAGGGATCTGCGTTCCCTGGAGAACAGGATCGGCGCCCTCGGGCGAATGCAGCCAGTAACCGAACGCCAGGAATATGCCCTCGGCACAGTCTGCGCCGCGATCCCCATCACGGCGGGCGATACCGCCGCAACCATGGCGATTTCCCTTCCTCTGCACCAGCAAGACCGATTGCCCTGTGTGGTCGATCGGCTACGGAGTGAAGTAGGCGCGCTGTTGAGCACCCTCTCGTTCTCTATCAGTATCTGAAAACTCACTCCTTGTGATCTGCTAGCGCTTCCACCACCCTTGTCAAGAGGGCCCTGGGGGATCATTCCTGGCCACTTCCAACACAGCGGGGTAGGCAATGCGCGAGTCGGTACAGGCAGAGGTCATGATGAGCTTCCTCGTTTCCGAGGAGCTCTCGTTCCGGATCCCGGTGGAACTCCGGTACGACGCACGTGACCCCTACGCAGTCCGCCTGACCTTCCACCTTCCCGGAGACGCGCCCGTGACCTGGGCGTTCGGCCGGGAACTCCTCCTCGACGGCATCAACAAGCCGTGCGGTGACGGTGATGTGCACATCGCCCCCACCGATCCCGAGGACCTGTCCGATGTCCACATCCGGCTGCAGGTGGGCGGTGACCGGGCGCTCTTCCGCGCCGGCGCGGCCCCGCTCGTCGCGTTCCTCGACCGGACCGACCGGCTCGTTCCTCTCGGTCAGGAGCGGAACCTCGGCGATTTCGAGGAGAACCTCGACGAGGCGCTCTGCAAGATCCTCGCCGAGTCGCAGCAGAACGAACAGAACGCGGGCTGACGCCTCTTGCACGGCAGTACGGGCAAAGGCGCCAGGGGCAATACGGGCTACACCTGCAACATGTGAAACACCGGCCACACCTGAAACACAGGAATGCCGGCGTCCGCCGACGCTCCCCGCTTCCGTTTCGTGAGCACAGCCGTTTCGTGAGAACAGTCGTTTCCCGAGAGCAGCCGTTCCGCGAGAACCGCCTTTCAGCGCTTGCGCCGCCGGCCCCGGCCGCCGCGGACCGGTCCCGAGGCCGGCGAGGCGACCGGGGATCCCGGTCGGTCGGCCGATACGACCAGCGCGGCCAGTGCCGTGGTCACCGGGACCGAGGCCACGAGCCCGATCGATCCCACGAGGGTCCGCACGATCTCCTCCGCGACCAGCTCGCTGTTGGCCACCGAACCCATGCTGCTGTTCGCGATCGAGAACAGCAGCAGCAGCGGCAGGGCCGCGCCCGCGTAGGCCAGCACGAGCGTGTTGACCACCGACGCGATGTGGTCGCGGCCGATCCGGATCGCCGCCCGGTAGAGCTTGCGCGGGCCCATTGTCGGGTCGGCCTGATGGAGTTCCCAGACGGCCGAGGTCTGGGTGACCGTCACATCGTCCAGCACGCCCAGGGATCCGATGATCACGCCCGCCAGCAGCAAACCGCTCATGTCGATCCGCGGGTAGAGCCCGTGGATCAGACCGGTGTTGTCATCGGTGTTGCCGCTGAGGAACGCCCAGTCGATGAACACCGAACCCAGCAGCCCGATCAGCAGCAGCGAGACCAGCGTGCCGAGGACGGCGACCGAGGTGCGGGCCGTCAGGCCGTGGCACATGTACAGGGCGATCAGCATGATGGCGCTCGCCCCGATGACGGCGACGAGCAGCGGGTTCGATCCCTGGAGGATGGCCGGGAGGATGAAGAGGGTCAGCACGCCGAAGCTGACGACCAGCGCGATCAGGGCGAACACCCCGCGCATCCGCCCGACGACCACGACGGCGAGGGCGAAGATGCCCGCCAGCAGCGCCATCGGGAGCTTGCGGTTCACGTCGATCACCGAGTACTGGAGGTCGTGCGGGGCGTCCGGCGCGTAGGCCACGACCACCTCCTGGCCCTTCTCCAACTGCCGCGGCGCACCCGGCTGGACGACCTCCACGAAGGTCCGCCCCTTCTCCGGGCCCGTACCGACCTCGACGGTCGCCTTCTTGCACTCCCCCGTCTGCGCAGCCTGCGCCTCGCGCCCCTCGGGGGTGGACGCGTCACCCGTCGGGGGCACCTGCGAGGCGTTCACGGATTTGCAGTCGACACGCTCCAGCGAGACGACCGTGGCCTGCTGGGTCTGCCGGTCGAAACCGACCCCCGTGCGCTCGTGCGCGGGTGCTCCGCCGGGCCAGAGCACCGCCATGCCGACGAACACGGCGGCGGCGAAGGGGATCAGTACGGCCGCGATGACCTTGCGCAAGTGCTTCGAGCCGGGCGCCGCCGGACCGTGGCCGTGCCCGTGCCCGTGCCCGCCATGGCCGTGGCCATGGCCGTGCCCCCGGCCGGGCGCATGACCGGAGTCGTGCCCTGGACCTGGGTGCTCGTGGCCGGTGTGGTCATGGGGCTCGGTGGGCTTCGTGGGGGGATGCAGCGAAGACGTCACCGGCAGATCATCGCAAGAGATGAGGGGGGCCCACTGTTCAGCACGCCACACACGACGCTAACGTGGGGGCTACTTTGCACAACGCGGGAGCTCGGAGCACCGGGCTGAGAGGGCGCTGATCACCGTACGCACATCACAGATGTGTACGGGAAGAGGCTGCGTCGACCGCCGAACCTGTTACCGGGTAATGCCGGCGTAGGGAGATCAGGTCTCATGACCATTCAGGACGACGCACGCACGCCTGCCGTCAGCCAGGACGACGACGGCCAGACCGAGCGCCAGCCCGGCTGGCACAAGGGATACCTGGCGGGCTCCCGCCCGGACATCCGGGTGCCGGTCCGCCAGGTCCACCTCACCAACGGCAAGGACGTCACGCTCTACGACACGTCCGGTCCGTACACCGACCCCCAGATCGAGACCGACGTCCGCCGGGGCCTGCCCCCGCTGCGCGAGAACTGGATCATCGGCCGCGGCGACACCGAGGAGTACGCGGGCCGCCCCGTGCGCCCCGAGGACGACGGCATCAAGCACACCTCGCCGCGCGGCGGGCTCAAGAACCTCGACGCGGTCTTCCCGGGCCGCCCCCGCCAGCCCCGCCGGGGTCGCGGCGGCGCCGCCGTCACGCAGCTCGCGTACGCCCGCCGGGGCGAGATCACCCCGGAGATGGAGTACGTCGCGATCCGCGAGAACGTCTCCCCCGAGGTCGTCCGCGAGGAGATCGCCGCAGGTCGCGCGGTCCTTCCGGCCAACGTGAACCACCCCGAGATCGAGCCGATGATCATCGGCAAGCGGTTCCTGGTGAAGGTCAACGCCAACATCGGCAACTCCGCCGTCACCTCCTCCATCGAGGAGGAGGTGGAGAAGATGACCTGGGCGACCCGCTGGGGCGCGGACACGGTCATGGACCTCTCCACGGGCCGCAACATCCACACCACCCGCGAGTGGGTCCTGCGCAACTCCCCCGTGCCGATCGGCACCGTGCCGCTCTACCAGGCGCTCGAGAAGGTCGACGGCCGTGCCGAGGACCTGACCTGGGAGATCTACAAGGACACGGTCATCGAGCAGGCCGAGCAGGGCGTCGACTACATGACGGTCCACGCCGGCGTGCTGCTCCCGTACGTCCCGCTGACCGCCCGTCGCAAGACCGGCATCGTCTCCCGCGGCGGCTCGATCATGGCGGCCTGGTGCCTGGCGCACCACAAGGAGAACTTCCTCTACACGAACTTCGAGGAGCTCTGCGAGATCCTCGCGACGTACGACGTCACCTACTCGCTCGGTGACGGTCTGCGTCCCGGTTCGATCGCGGACGCCAACGACGCGGCGCAGTTCGCGGAGCTGAAGACGCTCGGCGAGCTGAACACGATCGCCAAGCGGCACAACGTCCAGACCATGATCGAGGGCCCCGGGCACGTCCCGATGCACAAGATCAAGGAGAACATCGACCTCCAGCAGGAGATCTGCGAGGAGGCGCCGTTCTACACGCTCGGCCCGCTGACCACGGACGTCGCGCCCGCGTACGACCACATCACCTCGGGCATCGGCGCCGCGATGATCGCCTGGTGGGGCACCGCGATGCTCTGCTACGTGACGCCCAAGGAGCACCTGGGTCTGCCCAACCGCGATGACGTGAAGACCGGTGTCATCACGTACAAGATCGCGGCCCACGCCGCCGACCTGGCCAAGGGCCACCCGGGCGCCCAGGACTGGGACGACGCCCTGTCGGACGCGCGGTTCGAGTTCCGTTGGGAGGACCAGTTCAACCTGGCCCTCGACCCGGACACGGCCCGCGAGTTCCACGACGAGACCCTTCCCGCCGAGCCGGCCAAGACCGCGCACTTCTGCTCGATGTGCGGTCCGAAGTTCTGCTCGATGAAGATCTCGCAGGACATCCGTCGTGAGCACGGCGGTGACCTGAAGGCCGAGGAGATCGAGGCGGGCATGGCGGAGAAGTCCGCCGAGTTCGCCGCCTCGGGCAACCGCGTGTACCTGCCGCTGGCGGACTGACCTCCGCTGCGGCGACACGGGAAGGCCCGCGACACCGAGGGGGGAGTCGCGGGCCTTTTCCGCTGTTCGGGAGGGGGTGGCCGTCAGGCGGGGACCTGGGCGGCCAGGCCGAGCTTGCGTCGGGCGAATTCGAGGTTCGCGAGGATCCGGTCGTGCTCCTCCAGGGGGAGTTTGCCCTCCTCCAGGAGGCGTTGGCAGCACTCCAGCGATTCCTGGTACTCGCCCACCCAGTAGGAGGCCACCGCGAGTTCGTCGAGCGCGCGCCATTCGTGCCAGGCGAACTCGACGAACAGGATGTCGTCCGGGGCCGGGATCCGCACCGCCTGCCGGGCGAACGTGTAGGCGAGGGGCCAGCGGCTTTCGAGGCGGCAGAGGCGGGCGAGCTCGCCGAGGGCCTCGGCGCGGGAGGGGCGGCTCTCGTACGCGCGCAGGAACCGGTCGATCACCTCGGCCGCCGGCCGCTTGAGGCCGGCCGCGAGGCGCGCGGCGTAGAGCCGGGCGCAGTAGGTCTCCTCGACCCAGCCGCCCATGGCCACGCGGTGGTCGTAGGCGGCCAGGGACTTCTCCGGTTCTCCCGCGTCGCGCCAGCTCTGGGCGAGGTAGAAGGCGTACCGGGTGTTGTCGGGTTCCTTGGCGAGGCCTTCGGTGAGGACTTCGGCGTCGCGCAGGTACTTCGCCCGCTGGCCGCCTTCCCGGAGCCGGGCCCCGCCGCCCACCGAGAGGATGTTGAAGCCCTCGATGGCCTCGCGGGTGTAGTCGGTGCCGCATTCGATGTACTCGTGGAGGACGCCCACGTACCGCCAGGGCTGCCGGTTGGAGACCAGTGCGGGTCGCCAGTGGATGATCGGGCCGTCGTGCAGCGCGACCTGGTACGCGTCGAGCGTCAGGTCGGGCATGCGGAAACCGGGCTCGATCTGCATCACGTCGTCGCCGTCGATGAACAGCAGGTAGTCGGCGCTGGAGCGGGCGAGCTCGATGGCCTCGGTACGGCTTCCGTCGAAACCCTTCCACGGGCGTTCGTGGAGAGCGCCGGGCAGGTCGCGGAAGCAGTCCCGGATGACGTCCTGGGTGCCGTCCGTGGAGCCCGTGTCCACGATCACCCAGGTGTCGATCAGCGGGCGCACCGACTCCAGGCATTTCCGGATCGTCGGCGCCTCGTTCTTGACGATCATGTTCAGACAGATGGTCGGCTTCACCGCAAACACCCTCTCGTCGGCCGGGTCGCGGGCGACGTTAGGGATTCCGGCCGCCGAGGGGGTGGCGGCTCGCCGGTGGCGTGACCCGATGGCTCTACCACGGGGCGACCGGGCCTGCATCCGTTCGTGCGGGTCTGATACGCCGATCTGTTGACGTCCGAGACGAACTGCTCAAGATGCCCTGATTCGCGCCCGTAAGTTCCCAAGGAAGATCGAACTCGCGGTCGGGACGTCACCCGTTCCGGCCCGCATTCCGTTCCGAAGGAGCGCTGCAGATGAGTCGTGAGCACCGGACCAGGTCGCCGCTTGGCCCCGTTCCCCGCAGTCGGGCCTGGATGGCGGGAGGTGCCCTGGCATCGCTCTCCCTCGTGCTCGTGGGCATGGCCAGCCCCGTCGTCGCGCTGGTCTCGCCGGCCGGTACGAGCGTGACCGCCGTCGCCCCGGCGGCCGGCGGGGGCGACGACTGCAAGCCGCACGACAAGCCGGAGCACGGCCGGCCCCCGCACGAGAAGCCGCTGCACGCCCAGCTGTTGGACGAGTACCTGGGCGGCGACGACGAGACCTGGGACGAGGAGGACGGGCGCGACCCGCACGACGGACACGACAAGTGCCCGCCCGCGGGCGGAACGGGGCCGACCGGCCCGACCGGCCCGACCGGCCCGAAGGGCGACACGGGCGCCACCGGTCCTGCCGGCAGCGGTGGGACGGGGTCGACGGGTCCGACGGGTCCGGCCGGCGCCACGGGTGCGACGGGTGCGACGGGCCAGGCCGGTGCGACGGGTGCGACCGGTCCGGCCGGTACGGGCGGCACGGGTTCGGTGGGCCCGACGGGTCCGACGGGCCCTGCGGGTGCGACCGGTGCGACAGGCGGGGCCGGTGCGACGGGTGCCACCGGTGCCACGGGTGAGGCCGGTGCCACGGGTGCCACAGGTGTGACGGGCCCGCCCGGCTCGGGTGGTACGGGTTCGGTGGGCCCGACGGGCGCCACGGGTGAGACGGGCGCGACCGGTGACACCGGACCGACCGGTCCGACGGGTCCCACCGGTGCCACTGGTGCCACGGGTGAGACCGGCCAGACCGGCGCGACCGGCGCGACCGGCGAGACGGGCGCCACCGGTGCGACCGGTCCGGGCGGCGAAGGCTCCGTCGGTCCGACGGGTGCCACGGGTGCCACGGGCGAGACCGGTCCGACGGGTCCGACGGGTCCGACCGGAGCGCAGGGCGAGACGGGCGCCACCGGAGCGACGGGCGCCACGGGTGAGACCGGCGCCACCGGTGCCACGGGCGAAACGGGCGCCACCGGTGCCACGGGTGCCACGGGTGAGACGGGCGCCACCGGCGCCACCGGCCCGACCGGTGTGACGGGTGCCACGGGTGACACCGGCCCGACGGGTCCGGCCGGCGCGACGGGTGCGACCGGCGCGACTGGTGTGACGGGCGCGACTGGTGTGACGGGTGCCACGGGCGTCACCGGCCCGACGGGTCCGGCCGGTGCCACGGGTGCGACGGGTGCGACGGGCGTCACCGGTCCTACGGGTCCGACGGGTGCCACGGGCGCCAGGGGCGCGACCGGAGCCACGGGCGTCACCGGCCCGTGCAACGGTGGCGTCGCCTCCTACAAGCCCAGCGCGTCCGAGGAGGTCAAGGGGGTCTCGACCAACGGTCAGGTGTGGGTCGGAATCCGCAGCCTCACCCCGACCGTAGGCAACTTCGAGTGGAACAACCTGACCGACAACACCAACTTCCCGGGCAACTCCTGCGGTGTCTCGGTCAGCGACCACAGTGGAATCACCAACGTCGAGACGGTGGCCCCCGACGGGCGGGTCTGGGAGACCTCCTGCACCGAGAACTCCGGCAACCCGCCGAGCCTCACGTGCAACGCCGCCTGGACTCCTGTGAACCCGCTGGTGGACAGCCCGCCGCTGCGGAACCAGTCCGCCGCCAAGAACCCTCCCGCCAAGAAGCCCGCCGTCAAGAAGCAGGCTGCCAAGAAGCCGGTCGCCAATCACAGGACCGACAAGGGGAACAAGCACCGCGGCTGACGCCCGGCCGGGTGACCCCGGCGGAAGCAGCGCGATGATCAGACAGTGAACCCAAGCGGCCCGGAGTGCCGTCGGACATGGTCCGGCAGGCCCTCCGGGCCGCCGACGTTCTGTCAAACGCAGGCTCCTCCAATGGGGGTGAACCACTGGGCCGATCCGTTGACGTCTCTGCGAGGCGCCCCGTCACCCCGCGACCGGGATCACCACGATGTCCGAGGTGGCCCGAGCGGCCCCACCACGCATCGTTCGATCCGGTTCAGAAGGAGCGGCGTATATGAGTCCCGAGAACAAGACCAGGTCAACCCTCGGTCCCTTGCCCAGGCGGAGCGGCCTGGTGACCGGCGGAACCCTCGCATCGCTTGCCCTGGTCTTGATGGGAGTCGCCGGCCCCGCGCTCGCCGCGGGCCAGACCGTCCAGGCGTCCGGCCCCGTCAGCGCGGCGAACCGGGCGGGCGGGGGCGACGACTGCAAGTCGGAGGACGGCCGGCCCCCGCACGACAAGCCGCTGCACGCCCAGCTGCTGGACAAGTTCCTGGGTGGCGGGGACGACGAGGTCTGGGGCGGGGAGGACGGCAAGGACAAGCACGACAAGTGCCCTGCCGGTGCGACGGGCCCGACGGGACCGACCGGTCCCACCGGCCCCACCGGTCCGGCCGGCGGTGGCGGTACGGGTTCGACGGGCCCGACGGGCCCGGCCGGCGCCACGGGTGCCACCGGTCCGGCCGGCGCCACGGGTGCGACCGGCGTGACCGGTCCTCCCGGCTCGGGTGGAACGGGTTCGGTCGGCCCGACGGGCCCGACGGGTCCGGCCGGCGCGACGGGTGCGACCGGTCCACAGGGTCCGGGTGGAACGGGTTCGGTCGGCCCGACGGGTCCGACCGGTCCGCAGGGTGAGCCCGGAGCGACGGGTGCCACGGGTCCGACCGGCCCGCAGGGCGCGACGGGTGCGACCGGTCCGGCGAAGTGCATCGACGTCGACGCCATCACGGACCAGAGCAGCCGCGAGTTCAAGGCGGTGCTTCCGGGCGACGGGAACACCTACGTCGGTGTACGCCAGACGTCGGGGCAGCCGCCGTTCACGTGGATCTGGTACAACCTCAGCACGGGCGAGACCTACCCGGCTGACGCCTGCGGCGTTTCCATCGCGCAGCAGGCCAACGGCATCGTCGTCGAGGTGGTGACCGACGGCGGCGTCGTCTACGAGACCTTCTGCGACGTGGTCAACGGCAACCCGACCACGCTCACGTGCGACGGCGTGTGGACCCCGGCGGACCCGCCGGTTCCGTACAACCCCACCCGTCGCGCCGCCCACAGCATGCTGGCTCCCGACGCGCTCAACCACCGTCCGAAGACCATGAAGTAACGGACACGCGGCGCCACCGCGGCCCGGAGCACCGTCGGACGATCCAGTCCGGCCGGCGCTCCGGGCCGTCGGCATTTCCGGGCGCCTGACGCCGGTCGACGCCGCCACCCGGCAAGAGCCCATCGGGGGCGTGCCATTCGTCCAATAAGTGGACTTGTATGCGAGGCGTCGCGGCGTCCGAGACCGCGATCCCCACGATGACTGAGGCGGCCCGATGGCCCCGACGCACATCGTTCGATCCGGTTTCGAGAAGGAGCGGCGTACATGAGTCCCGAGCGCAAGACCAGGTCAAACCTAGGCCCGCTGCCCAGGCGTAACGGCTGGCGGGCCGGCGGCACCCTCGCATCGCTTGCCCTGGTGCTGGTGGGAATCTCCAGCCCCGCGCTCGGCGCGGCCCAGACCATCCAGCCCGCCGGGTCGGCGGTGAGTCCCGCGGGTGGGGACAAGGACCGCTGCGAGTCCCACAAGCCGAACCACAAGCCGCGGGCCGGAGTCTCCGAGGACGGCATGCGGGGTGGCGGCGACGACAAGTGCGACAAGGGCAAGCGGGGCCCCACCGGCCCGACCGGCCCGACCGGCCCGACCGGTCCGACGGGCGAAACGGGCCCGACCGGTCCGACCGGCCCGACGGGCGCATCGGGCGGTCCGGGCGCGACGGGTGCGACGGGTCCGACCGGCCCGACGGGCGGCACGGGTCCGACCGGCCCCACCGGCCCGTCGCGGTGCATCGACGTCGACGCCATCGCGGACAACAACGCCTGGGAGGTGAAGGCCGCCCTGACGGCGGACCGCACCGCCTTCGTCGGCATCCGCGACACCCAGGGCTCGTTCAACGGCAACAACACGACCGAGTTCAGCTGGCACAACCTCACCATCGACCCGCCGCACACGGACTACCCGTCCGACGCGTGCGCGATCTCCATCGCGCACCAGGCGAACAACGTCTCGATCCAGGTGCTCACCGAGTCCAACGAGCTGTGGGAGACGCTCTGCTTCGTCACCAACGTCAGCATGACGCCGGGCACCCGCAACTTCGAGCTCGACTGCACGGACGATCCGGAGACCCCGCAGGACAACGGTGCCGGTCCCTGGGTCCAGAGGATCCCCGGCCCGAGCGGAGTGGTCCCGCTGAACCGTTCCGGGGCCAAGCCGCAGCAGCCGCGGCACTCGGCCTCGCAGCTGGACGTCCCGAAGGGGATCACGCGCCCCTGAAGCGGCGGGAGCCGACGCAGGGACGCGGGAGCGCAGGGACGCACTGACCCTGTGATGAGGTACTGAACCACGCGGCCCGGAGCGCGCCGCCGGAGGGATCTACTCCGGCTCGCGCTCCGGGCCGCCGAAGTCCGGGCTCGTGAAGTCCGGTGACGTGTAACCGGGCCGGGGACCCTCATGGGGGGTCCCCGGACTTGTGAAATCAGGCGCGGTGTAGCCCAGTTCGGGCATCCGACCGCCGCGCCTGCGGGGGCCGGGAAGGCCGGGGCCCGAGCTCGGGTCGGCCAGCGCGTCCCGCAGGAACGGCATGATCCCCCGCTCCAACAGGGCGTTGCGCCAGGCCTCCCGGGCCCGTGCGACCTCGTCGGGTATCGCCTCCGCCTCGTCCGCCGCCACCTCCGTCGAGCCGTTGCGGACGGCCGTCACCAGCAGTCCGATCACGGCGAAGAGCAGCGCGGCCACGGTGAGCGCGCCGAACAGCCAGCCGGCCGTCAGCATCGTCTCGGCGAAGGCGGGTTCGGGCTCGATCATCTTCAGGCAGTAGCCCACGAGCAGGAAGATGAGCATGGCGGTGCCCGCCAGGACCGGTGCGAGGACCGCGACCACGGCGCTGATGCCGGCGCCCGTGCCGGTGTCCTGCTCGGCGCCCTCCTCGCCCGTGGTGCCGGGTGTGGACAGCAGCTCGTCGCGCGATTCCCCGCGGATCTTCACGTAGTGGTCGTACTCGGCGGCGGCCGCGGTGGTGAGCAGTGCGCGGGCCGCGAGGGCCATGGTGCGCAGCTGTTCGGCGTTCAGACGTTCGCCGAGCGTGGCGAGCTCGGGCCGTTCGTGCGCGGTGCGCAGCGCCTCGTCGAGGAGCCGATCGAACTCCGGTCGGTCTTCGGTCAGCAGGTGTGGAGCGCTGGTCATGTGCATCCCCCGATGCTCCGTGGAGGCCGATACCCGCGTAGACCCGGGCGCCGGCACAAACGGAGGAGAGCCTGCTACGGATAGAGCGATGGTAGAGGGCCCACGCCACAGGCTGACAGGGGCTTTCCGGAAATACCCCGTGCGGGGAACCCTCAGTCGTTCAACGGGAGTTGTCGGACGAGCAGTTTGCCCGCCATCGTGACCCCGCCGTCCATGGCGATGGCGAGGCCGTCCGCGTACACGTGCGGGCCGTGAATGGCCTCCGGGCCGCGGTTCTCGTCGCCGTCCTCGGTGCCCACCTCGCCGAGGAGGTAGGGGATGGGGCTGTGGCCGTGGACCACGCGGCTGCCACCGTACGTGCCGAGCAGTTCGCGGACGGCCTGCGGGCCGGTCTCCTCGTCGCGGAAGGCGAACCGCTTGGTGAACTTGCGGAAGAGGTCCCAGGTGATGTCGGCGTCGCCGCGGTTGAGGAGCTCGTGGATGGTGTCGTTGACGTCCTCGATGTTGTCGCCGTAGTCGAGGTAGGCGGTGGTGTCGGAGTGCAGGAGGAGGTGGTCCTCCACCAGCACAGCCGCGTCGAGGCGGGACATCCACTGCAGGTGCACGTCCTGGAGGCGTTCCATGTCGGTGCGCTGGCCGCCGTTGAGGAGCCAGGCGGCCTGGAAGGTCGCGGTGCCGGCGCCGGACTGGATGGGGGTGTCGCCGAACCGCTTGGCGCCGATGAGCAGCAGTTCGTGGTTGCCCATGAGGGCCTTGCAGTAGCCGCCGGAGGCGGCGGCTTCGGCGGAGAGCCGCATGACGAGGTCGATGACGCCGATGCCGTCGGGTCCGCGATCGGTGAAGTCGCCGAGGAACCAGAGCCGGGCGTTGCCGGCGGACCAGCTGCCGTTCGCGTCGATCAGGCCCTGGACCTGGAGCTCCGTGACGAGTTCGTCGAGGTAGCCGTGGACGTCGCCGACGACGTACAGCGGCCCGGGACCGGTCGGGTCGTCCTGGGGGACGTACTGGACCTGGACGGTGTCGCCGGGGCCACCGAGGGCGCCGCGGCCGATGACCGGCAGATCGCGGTAGGTGGGGGTGTAGCCCTCCGGGTCCGCGTCCGCGGGCTCCTCGGGGGCCTTGACCATGACGACGGGTCCCGAGAGGGGGGCCGCGGCGGGCTCGGCGAAGTGTTCCGCCTGCGGCTCGCCGGCGCCGGCGCCGTCGGCGTAGTACGCGGGGTACTCGCCGTAGACGGGGGCCTCGCCGGGAACTCCCGTGGGCACGGCGTACGGGGCGGACGCGGTGACCGGTTCGTCGACCGGCACCCGGAAGTCCCGCAGCGTCTCCGTCCGCATCACGGGTCCCTGACCGGCCCCCTGAGTCATCGACCCCTCCACCACCGTCGCGCTGCCGTACACCTGCGGACCCTCCTGACCTCCGGGGCGGAGGGTCCGTGATGTCGTGCGCCCATCATAGGAATGCGGCTCGCGCTGTGTGACGCACCAGGGGTGGTGAATCCTGCGCGGAACCAGTCGTTCCTGATGCTTTCTCCCGATATGGGCGTTGTCGATCTCCTCGGAGGTCAGTCCTGTGCCGGCGATCGGGGCGGGCTGACGGTCGTACGGGGCTGCCTGCGCTGCGACGAGGTGCGGATGATGAGCTCGGTCGGGACGACCTGTTCCACGGGTCGTCCGGTGTCCACTCCCTCGATGGCGTCGATGAGGAGCTGCACCACCGCGGTGCCGATGCGCCGGGGTTTGAGGGAGAGGGTCGTGATCGGCGGTTCGGTGTTGGCGTAGACGGTGGACTCGCTGCAGCACACGAGCAGCAGGTCCTCGGGGACGCGCAGGCCGTAGCGCCGGGCGGCGGCGAGCAGGTCGGTGCCGTTGGGGTCGAAGAGTCCGTAGACGGCGTCGGGCCGGTCGGGGCGGGCGAGGAGCCGGTCGGCGGCGACGGCGCCCGCGCAGGGGTCGTGGGCGGGGTAGGACTCGTAGACGGGGTCCTGGCCGACGCGCTCGCACCAGTTGAGGTAGGCGGTGGTGGAGAGCCGGGTGTAGGTGTCGGTGGTGGTGCCGGTCAGCAGCCCGATCCGGCGGGCGCCTGCGGCGGCGAGGTGGTCGAGCAGGCCGAGGACGGCGGCCTCGTGGTCGTTGTCGACCCAGGCGGTGACGGGGAGGGAGCCCGCGGGGCGGCCGTCGGAGACCACGGGCAGGCCCTGGCGGACCAGTTCGGTGACGACGGGATCGTGGTCGGAGGGGTCGATGACGACGGTGCCGTCGAGGGCGACGTTGGACCACACGTCGTGCCGGGAGGTGGCGGGGAGGATGACGAGGGCGTAGCCGCGGGCGAGCGCGGCGGAGGTGGCGGCCCTGGCCATCTCGGCGAAGTAGGCGAATTCGGTGAAGGTGAAAGGTTCATCCCCGTACGTCGTCACGGTCAGGCCGATGAGGCCCGACTTGCCGGTACGGAGGGTGCGGGCGGCGGCCGACGGGCGGTAGCCGAGGCGATCGGCCACTTCGCGAACGTGGCGGCGGGTGGCGTCGGGGAGACGTCCCTTGCCATTGAGCGCGTCGGAGACTGTCGTGATGGAGACGCCCGCCGCGGCGGCCACGTCCCTGATGCCTGCCCGGCCCTGTCGGCCGGCGGCCCGCCGGGTGGTCTCGGTCCGGCTCACCTGATGCTTCCCTGCTGCTGTCATGGCGAGCCGATAGTAGGGCTCCGAGGCGGGGGCGGCCTGGGTGCATATGCACCCGTTGACAGGCACGTTTCTGCATGTTTCGCCACCCCCAATGACCTTGGAAACGAAGGTATTTGGGTGTCTGGGGTGAGGGTGCCGCTTGTCGGCGGGTCCGGGCATGCCAAACCGGTGCGGTCTCGGGCCGGTCTCAACTCACCTGCACGAGGGATGCGCGCCACGGCGCAGGCCACCGGCGCGCGCATATATGCGCGCGCTCCCCCGCATTCCAGGCGCCCCCATTCTCGGAAGAGCGGAATCCTCATAAGGTGAGGAGTATTGAGTCGACGGCGACGTCGTACGGGATGGTCGAGGAGGACCTGCGGTGAGCGAGAAGAGCCCGAAGCTGCGCGCCGAGCTGGACGGCATTCCGACATACAAGCCCGGCAAGCCGGCTGCCGCGGGCGGTGCCGTCGCGTACAAGCTGTCCTCGAACGAGAACCCGTACCCGCCGCTGCACGGGGTGCTGGAGAGCGCGGTCGCGGCCGCCGGCAGCTTCAACCGCTACCCCGACATGGCGTGCACCGGTCTGGTGAACGAGATCGCGGAGCGGTTCGGCGTGCCGGTCGAGCACGTGGCCACCGGCACCGGCTCGGTGGGCGTGGCCCAGTCCCTGATCCAGTCGACGGCCGGTCCGGGCGACGAGGTCATCTACGCCTGGCGTTCCTTCGAGGCGTACCCGATCATCACGCAGATCTCGGGTGCGACCTCCGTCCAGGTCCCGCTGACCGACGGCGACGTGCACGACCTGGACGCGATGGCCGAGGCGATCACCGAGCGGACCCGGCTGATCTTCGTCTGCAACCCGAACAACCCGACCGGCACCGCGGTGCGCCGTGCCGAGCTGGAGCGGTTCCTGGACCGGGTGCCGTCGGATGTCCTGGTGGTGCTGGACGAGGCGTACAAGGAGTTCGTGCGCGACACGGACGTGCCGGACGGCGTCGAGCTGTACCGCGACCGCCCGAACGTGGCCGTGCTGCGGACGTTCTCGAAGGCGTACGGGCTCGCCGGTCTGCGGGTCGGCTTCGCGATCGCGCACGAGCCGGTCGCCGCGGCGCTGCGCAAGACCGCGGTGCCCTTCGGCGTCAGCCAGCTCGCGCAGGACGCGGCGGTGGCCTCGCTGCGCGCCGAGGACGAGCTGATGGGGCGCGTCGGGGCGCTGGTGGGCGAGCGGACGCGGGTCCACGAGACCCTGCTGGCGCAGGGCTGGACCGTGCCGGACACCCAGGCGAACTTCGTGTGGATGCGGCTGGGGGAGCGGACCGCCGACTTCGCGGCGGCCTGCGAGAAGGCCGGTGTGGTGGTCCGGCCCTTCGCGGGCGAGGGCCTGCGGGTCACGATCGGCGAGCCCGAGGCGAACGACCTCTTCCTGCACACGGCGGAGGCGTTCTTCAAGGAGATGTAGAGCGGCTGGTCGTCAGACCAGTTCCACGCGGATGGGGTCGCCGTCGCGGACGGTGGCCAGCAGGCGGGGGTCGCCGTCGAAGGAGCCGAGCACGTTGCAGGGGCTCGCCAGGCGGCTCTCGCCTCCGCGCGAGATGGGCGTGGGGCCGTAGGGCAGCGCGAGCGCGTCGCCCTCGGTCCAGAACGCCACGGTGCCGGGCTCGACGACCTGCCGGGCGTCGTCTTCCAGGGCCACGGAGACGCCGGTGTCGAAGTAGACCTCTTCGCCCCAGGTGTTCGCGGATGCGGAGATCGGAAGGGCCGCGGCCAGTGCCTTGCTGGTCGGGGTCTCGTCGAGGGTTGCGGTGAGCAGGCCCGCGGGCCAGGAGATTCGAATCTTCATGAGCCATATTCAACAATTTGTTGAATGAGTTGGCTAGGGGACCCCCGCTGTGCAGAGCCGAAAGGATGTGCGCCATAATGCTTGTGAATGTGAACGCGTTCACAAGCGTGTCCTGCTTCTCCCTGTATGGGGGGAACCCGCCAGGCAGACTGCGGCTGTGACCACGGCGACGACAAGGAGAAGACGACGTGGACCTAGCTTTGGCGCCAGAGACATTGGCGCGCTGGCAGTTCGGCATTACCACCGTCTATCACTTCCTCTTCGTGCCACTGACGATCTCGCTCGCCGCCCTCACGGCCGGCCTGCAGACCGCCTGGGTGCGCACCGAGAAGGAGAAGTACCTCAGGGCCACGAAGTTCTGGGGAAAGCTTTTCTTGATCAATATCGCGATGGGTGTCGTCACCGGCATCGTCCAGGAGTTCCAGTTCGGCATGAACTGGTCCGACTACTCGCGATTCGTGGGTGACATCTTCGGAGCGCCGCTGGCCTTCGAGGCGCTGATCGCCTTCTTCTTCGAATCGACCTTCATCGGCCTGTGGATCTTCGGCTGGGACAAGCTGCCCAAGAAGATCCACCTGGCCTGCATCTGGATGGTGTCCATGGGCACCGTCCTGTCCGCCTACTTCATCCTGGCGGCGAACTCCTGGATGCAGCACCCGGTCGGGTACCGCATCAACGGGGAGCGGGGCCGGGCCGAGCTCACCGACTTCTGGCTCGTGCTCACCCAGAACACCGCCCTCACCCAGTTCTTCCACACCATCACGGCCGCCTTCCTGGTCGGCGGCGCGTTCATGGTCGGCATCTCCGCCTTCCACCTCGCCCGCAAGAAGCACATCCCCGTGATGCGGACCTCGCTGCGGGTCGGCCTGGTCACCCTGATCATCGCCGGCATGGGCACCGCCATCAGCGGCGACCTGCTGGGCAAGGTCATGTTCAAGCAGCAGCCCATGAAGATGGCGGCCGCCGAGGCGCTCTGGGACGGCGAGGCGCCGGCTCCCTTCTCCGTCTTCGCCTACGGCGACGTCGAGAAGGGCCACAACAAGGTCGCGATAGAGATCCCCGGCCTGCTGTCCTTCCTCGCCAACGACGACTTCAGCTCCTTCGTCCCCGGCATCAACGACGTCAACAAGTCCGAGCAGGAGAAGTTCGGGCCCGGCGACTACCGGCCCAACATCCCGGTCGCCTACTGGGGCTTCCGCTGGATGATCGGCTTCGGCATGGCCTCGCTCGGCATCGGCGTGCTGGGCCTGTGGCTGACCCGCAAGAAGTTCATGCTGCCGCCGGGGCTGCGCACCTCGGAGGACGAGGTCCCGAACCTGGTCCTCTTCAAGAAGGCGCTGAGTCCGAAGTGGGGACAGCTGTACTGGGTCGTCGCACTCTGGACGATGGGCTTCCCGCTGATCGCCAACTCCTGGGGCTGGATCTTCACCGAGATGGGCCGCCAGCCGTGGGTGGTCTACGGGGTCCTGCGCACCCGGGACGCGGTCTCGCCGAACGTCTCGCAGGGCGAGATCCTCACCTCCATGATCGGCTTCACGCTGCTCTACGCCGTGCTCGCCGTCATCGAGGTCAAGCTCCTCGTCAAGTACGTCAAGGCCGGCCCGCCCGAGCTCACCGAGGCCGACCTGAACCCGCCCACCAAGATCGGCGGGGACGACAAGAACGCCGACCGGCCGATGGCCTTCTCGTACTGAGGCTGGGGAGACCACACCATGCAACTCCACGACGTCTGGTTCGTACTCATCGCCGTCCTGTGGATCGGCTACTTCTTCCTGGAGGGCTTCGACTTCGGGATCGGCGTACTGACCAAGCTGCTCGCCCGCGACCGCACCGAGAAGCGGGTCCTGATCAACACGATCGGGCCCGTCTGGGACGGCAACGAGGTCTGGCTGCTCACCGCGGGCGGCGCGACCTTCGCCGCCTTCCCCGACTGGTACGCCACCCTCTTCTCCGGGTTCTACCTGCCGCTGCTGATCATCCTCGTCTGCCTCATCGTCCGCGGTGTCGCCTTCGAGTACCGGCACAAGCGCGCCGAGGAGCGCTGGCAGGCCAACTGGGAACACGCGATCTTCTGGACCTCGCTGATCCCCGCCTTCCTGTGGGGCGTGGCCTTCGCCAACATCGTGCGCGGCGTGAAGATCGACCAGCACAAGGAGTACGTCGGGACCTTCCTCGACCTGCTCAACGGCTACTCGATCCTCGGCGGCCTGGTCACCCTCACCCTGTTCACCTTCCACGGCGCGGTCTTCGCCTCGCTCAAGACGGTGGGTGACATCCGGGAGCGCTCGCGCGGACTCGCGACCCGGCTCGGCGCGGTGGCCGCGGTGCTGGCCCTGGTCTTCCTGACCTGGACCCAGTTCACCCGCGGCGATGCCAAGAGCCTGGTCGCCATGGCCGTCGCGGTGATCGCACTGCTCGGGGCCCTGGGCTTCAACCGGGCGGGCCGTGAGGGCTGGTCGTTCGCACTGTCCGGGGTCACCATCGCGGCGGCCGTCGCGATGCTCTTCCTGACACTGTTCCCGAACGTCATGCCGTCCTCGCTGGACGACGCGTGGAACCTCACGGTCACCAACGCCTCGTCCAGCGCGTACACGCTGAAGATCATGACGTGGCTGGCGGCCCTGGCCACCCCGCTCGTCCTGCTCTACCAGGGCTGGACGTACTGGGTGTTCCGCAAGCGCATCGGCACGCAGCACATCGTCGACGCGCACTGACGCACGACCCACCCGTTCGACCCCCCTGCCCGAGGGATGTTTCACGTGAAACCGATCGACCCGCGCCTGCTCCGGTACGCCCGCTCCACCCGCCTCTTCCTGGGGGCGGTGGTGGCCCTGGGCGTCGCCGGCGCGGGGCTGGTCGTCGGTCAGGCGATGCTCATCGCCGAGATCGTGGTCGGTGCCTTCGAGGAGGGGCTGGACGGAGCCGCGCTCCGGACGCCGCTGCTGCTGCTCGCGGCGGTGGCGCTGGGGCGCGGCCTGATCGCCTGGCTGACGGAACTGGCCGCCCACCGGGCCGGCGCGGCCGTCAAGTCGGAGCTGCGGGGACGGCTCCTGGAACGGGCCGCGGACCTGGGGCCCGGCCGGCTGACCGACCGGCCCACCGGCTCGCTGGTGCAACTGGCCACCCGGGGGGTGGACGCCCTCGACGACTACTTCTCCCGCTACCTGCCCCAGCTGGGGCTCGCCGTGGTCGTACCGGCGGCGGTGCTCGCCCGGGTCGTCACCGAGGACTGGGTGTCGGCGGCCATCATCGTGGTCACGCTGCCGCTGATCCCCCTGTTCATGATCCTCATCGGCATGGCCACCCAGTCGCGGATGGACCGCCAGTGGCGGCTGCTGTCGCGGCTGTCGGGGCACTTCCTCGACGTGGTGGCGGGCCTGCCGACCCTGAAGGTCTTCGGGCGGGCCAAGGCGCAGGCCGAGTCGATCCGCAAGATCACCGATGACTACCGGCGCGCCACGATGCGCACCCTGCGCATCGCCTTCCTCTCCTCCTTCGCACTGGAGCTGCTGGCCACCCTGTCGGTGGCGCTGGTGGCCGTGACCATCGGCATGCGGCTGGTCCACGGCGGCCTCGACCTCTACACCGGGCTGGTCATCCTGATCCTGGCCCCCGAGGCGTACCTGCCGCTGCGGCAGGTGGGGGCGCAGTACCACGCGGCCGCCGAGGGGCTGGCCGCCGCGGAGGAGATCTTCGACGTACTGGAGACCCCCCTCCCCGGATCCGCCGGCCGCGCGGAGCTGCCCGCCGGGGCTCCGCTGCGGATCGAGATCGACGGGGTCGCCGTCCGCCACGAGGGCCGGGGCGAGGACTCCCCCGGTCCCGTCTCGCTGACCGTCGGACCGGGGGAGTGCGTGGCCCTCACCGGACCCAGCGGGGCGGGCAAGTCCACGCTGCTCCAGGTGCTGCTCGGGTTCACGGCCCCCACCGCGGGGCGGGTCCGGGTGGCCGGCGTGGACCTGGCCGAGCTGGCGCCGGAGCAGTGGCGCTCACGCATCGCATGGGTGCCGCAGCGGTCGCACCTGTTCGCCGGGACCATCGCCGAGAACGTGCGGCTGGCCCGGCCCGGGGCCACGGACGCCGAGGTGACCGCCGCCCTGGAGGACGCCGGGGCGTGGCCGTTCGTCGCCGCACTCCCGCAGGGGACGGCGACCCCGCTCGGCGAGGGCGGGACGGGCCTGTCGGCCGGCCAGCGCCAGCGGCTCGCCCTGGCGCGGGCGTTCCTGGCGGACCGGCCCGTACTGCTGCTGGACGAGCCCACCGCCGCCCTGGACGGGGAGACCGAGGCCGGGATCGTGGAGGCCGTGCGCCGGCTCGCCGTGGGGCGGACCGTGCTGCTGGTCGTGCACCGCCCGGCGCTGCTGGCACTCGCCGACCGGGTCGTGGAGGTGCGCCCCGAGGGGCTGTCCTCCCCCGCACTGTCCGCCGCTCCGTCCGCCGCTCCCGCGCTCCGGCCCCGGGATCCGCAGCGCGCCCTGGTGCCGGACGCGGACGACTCCCCGGCCGCCGAAACCGTGCCGGGACGGACGCCCGGAGCGAACCCGCTCGCCCGGGTGCGCGCCGCCGCCAAGGCCTGGCGGGGGCGGTTCCGACTCGGGCTGCTGCTGGGGGCGCTGGCCGTCGGGTGCAGCGTCGGCCTGATGGCCGTGTCCGGGTGGCTGATCTCCAGGGCCTCCGAACAACCGCCGGTGCTGTATCTGATGGTGGCCGTCACGGCCACGCGGGCCTTCGGCATGGGCCGGGCCGTCTTCCGGTACGCCGAGCGGCTCGTCTCCCACGACGCCGTCCTGCGGATGCTCGCCGACCTGCGGGTCTCCGTGTACCGGAGGCTGGAGCGCATCGCACCCGCCGGACTGCGCGAGCACCGGCGCGGGGACCTGCTGGCCCGCCTCGTCGCCGACGCCGACGCACTGCAGGACTACTGGCTGCGCTGGCTGCTGCCGGTCGGCACCGCGCTGATCGTCGGCACCGGCTCCGTCGCCTTCACCGCCTGGCTGCTGCCCGAGGCCGGAGCGGTCCTCGCCGCCGGACTGCTCGCCGCAGGGGTCGGGGTGCCGCTGGTCAGCGGAGCCTGCGCCCGCCGAGCCGAACGCAGGCTCGCGCCCGCCCGGGGCGAACTCGCCACCCGGGTGGCCGATCTGCTCACCGGCACCGCGGAACTGACCGTGGCCGGCGCGCTGGAGGACCGCAAGGGCCGCACGCGCGAGAGCGACGGCCTGCTGACATCCATCGCCGCACGGGGCGCCGCCGCGAGCGGGCTCGGCGGCGGCTTGTCCGCCCTGGTGTGCGGGCTCACCGTGGTGGTCTCCGCGGCGCTCGCCGCGAACGCGGTGCACGCCGGGCGCCTGTCCGGGGTGGCCATGGCCGTCGCCGTGCTCACGCCGCTCGCCGCGTTCGAGGCGGTGAGCGGACTGCCGCTCGCCGTCCAGTACCGCCAGCGGGTGCGCCGCAGCGCCGAGCGACTGTACGAGGTCATCGACGCCCCGGCGCCGGTGGCCGAGCCGGAGCGGCCCGCCGCGGCCCCCGCCTCGCCGTTCCCGCTGCGGCTCACCGGGCTCGCCGCCCGCCACCCGGGCCGGGACCGGGACGCGCTGCACGGGATCGACCTGACCCTGGAGGCCGGTCGGCGCATCGCCGTCGTCGGACCCTCGGGCTCCGGCAAGACCACCCTGGCCCAGGTCCTGCTCCGGTTCCTGGACCCGAGCGAAGGCACGTACACCCTGGGCGGGAGCGATGCCCGCACCCTCGACGGGGACGACGTCCGCACGCTCGTCGGCCTGTGCGCCCAGGACGCGCACATCTTCGACAGCTCCGTACGGGAGAACCTGCGCCTCGCCCGGATCGGCGCGAGCGAGGAGGAACTGCGCGGGGCGCTGGCCGCGGCCCGGCTCCTGGAGTGGGCGGACGGCCTGCCGGACGGGCTGGACACCCTGGTCGGAGAACACGGCGAACGGATCTCGGGCGGCCAGCGCCAGCGCCTCGCCCTGGCCCGGGCGCTGCTCGCCGACTTCCCTGTACTGGTCCTCGACGAACCGGCAGAGCACCTCGACCTGGCCACCGCGGACGCCTTGACGGCGGACCTGCTGGCCGCGACCGAAGGCCGTACGACCGTGCTGATCACGCACCGGCTGGCCGGTCTGGAAGCGGTCGACGAGGTGCTCGTACTGGATCAGGGGGCGGTCGTGCAGCGTGGCGCCTACGCCGAGCTGGCCGCCGCCGAGGGCCCGCTGCGCGGGCTGCTGGAGCGGGAACGGGAAGCAGACGGGACTTTGGCCGACTTTCCCCGCTAATAGGTACTAACTAGGCTCAAGGGCATGTCAGTGCAGGAGTCGCAGGAATCCCCCGATCCGTCACAGGGAACCGCCGGAACCGCCGGAACCGCCGGAACCGCCGGAACCGCCGGAACCGCCGGAACGTCGGACCCGCTGGAGGCCGCCACCCAGGCCACCCGGAGTCTGCACGGCCTGTCCACCGAGCTCACGGCCCGGGTGCCGCAGCTGCTGGAGGCCATGAGGTCGGTCGGTACGGGACTCGAGCTGCACTCCACGCTCGACCGCATCTGCGAGACCGCCGCCGAGCTGGCCGGCGCCCGCTACGCGGCGATCGGCGTCGTCGACACGGAGGGCCGGGGGCTCTCGGACTTCGTCACCCACGGCATCGGCTCCGAACACGCCCGGAAGATCGGGCGCCGCCCCGACGGGAAGCGGGGCCTGCTCGGGGCGCTGATCTCGCACCCCGAAACGGTGCGGCTCGCCGACCTGACCGAAGACCCGAGATCGGCCGGCTTCCCGCCGCACCACCCCCCGATGAAGACCTTCCTGGGGGTCCCGATCCGGGTGCAGGGAGAGATCTTCGGCAACCTCTACCTCGCGGAGAAGAACGGCGGCGTCGAGTTCAACGACTACGACGTCCACATGGTCCGGGTGCTGGCCACCGAGGCGGGCATCGCCATCGGCAACGCCCGGCTCTACGAGGCCGCCACCCAGCGGGAGCGCTGGATCGACGGCTCGGTGGCCGTCACCACCGCCCTGCTGTCCGGCGGCGACGCCGACGACGCCCTCGCCGTGGTCGCCGAACAGGCCCGCCACCTGGCCGACTCCGCAGCCGGGATCGTGATGCTCCCGGCCGAGGAGGGCGGCATGGAGATCGTCGCCGTCTCCGCCGAGCACCCGGCCACCTCGCTGGGGATGCTGATCCCGGCCGAGAGCCCCGTGGTGGACAGGTTGCTCCGGGGCGAGCCGGTCTTCGTGGAGGACGCCGCCTCCGATCCCCGCATGATCAGCAAGCTGACCAGTCAGTACGGCCCCTGCATGATGCTGCCGCTGCACAGCGGCGGACGCGTGCTCGGTGCGCTCGTCACCCCTCGGGCCCGCGGCGGGCGGCCCTTCAGCGAATCCGAGCGGACGCTGGCCACGCAGTTCGCCTCGCAGGCGGCCCTTGCCCTGATGATGGCCGAGGCCCAGCGGGACCGGGAGCGGCTCGCCGTCTTCGAGGACCGCGACCGGATCGCCCGCGATCTGCACGACCTGGTCATCCAGCGGTTGTTCGCCACCGGGATGATGCTGGAGGGCGCCCAGCGCCGTTCCATCGTCCCCGAGGTGCGCGACGGCGTGGGCAAGGCCGTGGACGAACTGGACGTGACCATCCAGGAGATCCGCACCGCGATCTTCGCCCTCCAGCAGGGCCCTGCGGAGGCCCCGTCCGGACTTCGCACCCGAGTGCTGCGCGAGATCAACATGGCCGCCGTGCCCCTGGGCTTCAAGCCCGCGCACCGGTTCCTCGGCCCCATCGACGCGGTCGTCGGCGAGCTCGTGGGCAAGAACCTGATCGCCGCGCTCCGCGAGGCCCTGTCCAACGCCTTCCGGCACGCGGACGCGTCCCGGATCGAGGTGGTGGTCGACGCCACCGCCACCCTGAAGGACGGGAGGCCCGGAGTCCGGCTGGAGGTCGCCGACGACGGGGTGGGCATCCCCGAGGGCGGCCGGCGCAGCGGGCTGCGAAACCTGCGTCGACGGGCCGAGTCGCTGGGCGGGGCGAGCTGGTACGGCCCGGGCATCGGCGAGGACGGGGGCGGAACCACCCTGGTGTGGGAGGCCCCGCTCTAGAAGCTCCTCTCCGGAAGCTCCGCTCTAGACGTGGCCCTGCTGCCGCCGGCCGATGCGCTCGGCCACGATGCGCTCGATGACGACCGCGACCCCGTCCTCGTCGTTGGCGGTCGTACGGCCGGACGCGGCCGCGATCACGGCGGGGTGGGCGTTGCCCATCGCGTACGAGGTGCCGGCCCAGGCGAGCATCTCGATGTCGTTCGGCATGTCCCCGAAGGCGACCACCTCGTCGGGGGAGATGCCCCGTTCGGCGCAGCACAGCGCCAGGGTGCTCGCCTTGGAGACCCCGTGCCCGCTGATCTCCAGGAGGGCGGTCGGGCTGGACCGGGTGATCGACGCGTACGAGCCGGCGGCGGAACGCGCCAGCTCCAGGAACTCGTCGGGGGCGAGCTCGTCGTGGTGGGCGAGCAGCTTGAGCACGGGTGCGGCGCTGTCGTCCGTCTCCTCTTGGAGCAGCTTCTCGGCGGTGGCCAGGATCGCGCCCGGGTCCTTGAAGAAGGGCGGGTAGGCGGGTTCGTAGTTGATGCCCGTCGTCATCTCGACGGCGAAGGAGGTGCCGGGAGCCGCCGCGCGCAAGGCCTCCACGACGGAGAGCGCCGCGGCCCGGGGAAGGGCCCTGACCAGTACGAACTCGCGTCCCGCGTGGAGGTCGACGACCGCGGCCCCGTTGGCGCAGATCGCGAGGCCGTGTCCGTGGACGTGGTCGGCGACCACGTCCATCCAGCGGGCCGGGCGGCCCGTCACGAAGAAGACCTCGACGCCCGCCTCCTCGGCGGCGGCGAGCGCGGCGACGGTGCGCTCCGATACGGACTTGTCGTCGCGCAGCAGAGTTCCGTCGAGGTCGGTGGCGATGAGCCGGGGCACGGGGATCGTCCCGTCCGGGCGCTGGGAGGCCGAGGTCACCGCCCCATCTTCGCCCATGGCCCCGAACGGCCTGACCACGGCCTGACCACGGCCGGACCACGACCGGGGCCGGCTGCCGCGGCGAGGCGGTGTTTCACGTGAAACATCGCCTCGCCGTAGGCTCGACGCATGAGTCTGCGTCTGAGCACGGTGATCCTTCCGGTACGGCGATGGCACGAGGGAGGCCGCGACCAGTGGGTCAGAGCCGAGCAGCTCGGCTTCCACACCGCCTACACCTACGACCACCTCTCGTGGCGGTCCTTCCGCGACGGGCCGTGGTTCGGTGCGCTGCCCACCCTGACGGCGGCGGCCACCGCCACCGAACGGCTGCGCCTGGGCACGCTGGTGACCTCGCCGAACTTCCGGCACCCGGTGACCCTGGCCAAGGAGCTCATCTCCCTCGACGACATCTCCGGCGGCCGGATCACCCTCGGCATCGGCGCGGGTGGCAACGGCTTCGACGCGACCGCGCTGGGCCAGGAGGCCTGGAGTCCGCGTGAGCGGGCCGACCGGTTCGCCGAGTTCGTGCCGCTGCTGGACCGGCTGCTGACCGAGGACGCGGTGACCCACGAGGGGACCTTCTACTCCGCCGAGGAGGCCCGCAACATTCCCGGCTGTGTGCAGCGGCCGAGGCTGCCGTTCGCCGTCGCCGCGACCGGACCGCGCGGCCTGCGGCTCGCCGCCCGCCACGGCCAGGCGTGGGTGACCACGGGCGACCCGAAGCTCTTCGAGGAGGGCACGCCCGAGCAGTCCAGGGAGGCTCTGCGCGGGCAGCTCGAACGCCTTCACAAGGCGCTGGCGGAGATCGGGCGGGAGTCCGAGCCGATGGAGAAGATCCTTCTGACGGGCTTCACGCCCGAGGCCAACCGGGTGCTGGAGTCCGTGGACGCTTTCGTCGACTTCGCCGGCCGACACCGCGATCTCGGCTTCACGGAGCTGGTGATCCACGCCCCGATCCCGGATTCCGACTTCGCCGCGGACGAGAGCGTCTTCGAGAAGATCGCCACCGAGGGTCTGGCCCAGCTGAAGGGCTGACCGGCCGTCCGCCGTCGCTTCCCGTGCACGGGCAAGGGAAGCGACGGCGCGACGCTCAGCTCCGCAGCTGACCGAGCACGCGCTCCGCCGAGGGGAGCAGCCAGTCCGGCAGTTCGCCCTCGGGCAGCGGACGCAGCTCGTCGATCAGGGCGGAGACGCGGGTGGCACCCGCTTCCGCGTCATCCCGCTCATGCTCGGTCCACGCGGCGTTGGTCACGCACTGGAACCGGTCGCGCAGATGGCCCGGGCCGAGGTCCGCGTAGGTCTGGGCGGCCCGGTCCCACAGCTCGATCTCCTCCACCCGCAGTCCGTCGACCTCCGAGGCGTCGAGCGACGGCTCGGAGCCGTCTTCGCCCTCGAAGCCCTCGAAGCCCTCGTCGTCGTCCTCGTCGTGGGACTGGCCGTTCGCGTTGACGTGCCGGTCGAGCACCTGCGCCAGCTGGTGCCAGGTCTGGGCGAGTTCGGAGCGCAGCTCGGGGTCCCCGGGCTCCGCCGCCAAGGCGGCTTCCAGCACCGCGGCGGCCTCGGCCATCCGGGTCCGGGCCCGCTCCACGGTCTCCCCCGTGATCTCCTCGCGCAGTCCCAGCCAGGCCAGGGAGCGCAGGATCCGCACCTCCGCGACCGGGGCCCCGCCCGCCAGCCGGTGCAGGGCGAGGGAGCGCTCGTAGGCGGCGACCGCCTCTTCGGGCAGACCCGCGTCGGAGAGGGTGTCGGCGGCCGACTGCGCGAGGTTCGCCTGCGGGCGGGGGTCCTCCCAGCCCTCGGTCGCTTCCGCGGCGAGGAGGAACTGCTCGGCCGCCGGCCGGAGCTCGTTCAGCCGGCGCAGCAGGTCGCCCAGGAATTCCCGCACGAACACCGCCTGCCGGTCGCCGTGCTCCAGCAGGTCGGGCAGCGTCGACTGCAGGACCTCCGCAGCCTCGGCCGACCGGCCGTCCTGCGCGTACGCCCGGGCCAGCAGCAGCCGGGCCTGTGCCCCGCCGTCGGCGGTGAGACCTGCCTGGTCGAACCAGTGGGACGCCGCCAGCGCGTGCTCGGCCGTCTCCGCCCCGGCGGTACCCCGCCGCAGCAGGACGTCCGCGAGGGTCAGCCGTACGACGCCCTGCTCCTCGGCGCCGGTCACCTCGGCCGAGTGCTCCAGAGCGGAACGCGCCGATCGTTCCGCTTCTTCGGGACGTTCCAGCGACATCAGCAGCCCCGCCCTCAGCACGAGGGGGTCCACCGCCTGCCAGGGCCGGCCCGCTCCGACCGCCCGCGCGGCGGCATCGGCCAGCAGGGTCACGGCCCGCTCCGGATCACCCTGCGACAGGGCGACCCGACCGAGCATCTCCTCGGCCTCCGCGACCAGGTCCGCCAGGGGAGTGTCCCCGTACGCCGTGACGAAGGCGGTCAGTTCGGCGGCGAGCTCACCGTGTCCGTGCTCCTGACCGTGGTCTTCGGCTCCCTCCGCTTCGACCGAGCGCAGGTACGACTCCACACGGATCACGGACAGTTCGGCGAGCGCGATCCGGCGGGTGCGGAGCGGTTCGGCCGGGTCCAGGGCCTCGGCGGCCCGCACGGCCGTCGCCAGCAGCTCCCGGATCCGTGCGGGGGCGGCCCCGGACTGGGCGGCCTCGCTCGCCAGCCGCAGCTCGGCCAGCGCAGCCCGCTCCGCCCGGCCCAGCGCCCGGTACTCGTCCCGGGCCGCGGCGAGCAGCCCGGCCGCATTCTCGGCGCCGCTCCGCGCGGCGGCCAGGGCGCGGTGGTCCGCGAGGTCGGCGCGGACCAGCGGGTCGGTCTCCGGCAGCGCGTCCGCCCGTACGGCGACCTCGGCCCACAGGGCGTCCGCAGCCGGGTGCCCCAGTGCACGGGCGCTGCGGGCCCGGTCCACCAACTCCTCGAAGTCGATGGAGGGGTGGGAGCCGTCTGCCGTCGACGCCGGGTCGCCCGCGGTGGCCGGACCGGCCACCGCGGGCGCCTCCGGCCCGGGCTGCGGCAGCGCGGTGCCCCGCACGCCCAGCGGCAGCACGCCGACCAGCGGCTGCCGTGCGACCCGCTCCAGGAACCGGTCCGATACGCGGGTGGTGCCGTTGCGGGCGTCGAACTGCCGGGCGATGTCGAGGGCACCCGCGTGCAGGACCTCGTACAGCTCGGAGACGGTGCGGGGGATCCCCTCGTAGGCGACGGCGGGGAGCCGCCCGTGGCCCAGTTCCTCCAGGCGGCGCAGCAGTACGAGGATGCCCCCGTGGAACGCCAGCCGGTCGTCGACGTTGGCCAGGGGGGTCACGTGCGGGGCGTGCTCGACCAGGATCTCCAGGCCGCGCGATTCGTTGCCGGTGAGCGCGCAGAACTCGATGTGCCGGCCGACCGACGGGAGCAGGCTGTCGTTGCCCCGGGCCAGGCGGTAGCCGCGCAGGTGGTTGGAGCGGGCCTCGTCGGTCCGGCCCAGCCGCAGCAGCGGCAGCAGCGAGGTCGCGAGCACCCGGTGGGGCTCCTCGGCGCAGGTCAGGTCGCCCTCGATGACCGGCTTCCAGATGTCGAGGGCCTCGGCGTCGTCCCCGTGCAGGACGGCGTACTGTCCCTGGCCGTTGAGTTCGCAGGCCCGGCAGTCGCTCATGGTGTCGCGGTCCGCGGCCTGCCAGCGTGCGAAGGCCTGCTCGGCCCGTTCGTCCTGGCCGGTGGCGTGGGCGAGCCACAGCTCGGCCTCACGGACGGGCCGCTCGCTGTAGCCCGCGGTCCGGTACCGGCGTTCCATCTCCTCCAGCCATCCCCTGGCCGACTCCAGGGGGATCCCGGGGGAGTCGGAGATGGCGGTGGCCACCCACTTGAACTGCCAGAACAGCGAGTGCGCGTCCCATTCGGAGAAGGCGCCCGGGTCCTTGTCGTACTCCTGGAGCAGCCGGGCGAAGGGCACCAGCATCTTCGAGGACTCGGAGCTGTAGAGGTAGGCGTTGATCAGATTGTCCAGGGCCTCGCGGAACAGGTCCCGGTCACCGCTCGACTCGGCCGCCCCGGCCAGTGCCTCGGCGTGCGCGTTGCGCGCGGAGCCGTTCGGCGCTTCCCGGTTCTCGGCCAGACCCCGCACGATGTCCTCGCGCGTCAGGCTCGTCACTTCTGGTCCTCCTGGGCGTCGCGGGCGTCGGTGTCATCTGCGGAGGGGTTCGTCGAGGGGCTCGTCGAGGGACCGCTCGGGTGGGCGGTCGGGTGGCCGCTCGGGTGGGCCGTCGAGTGGGTCGCCCACTCCAGGAGCCCGAGGAAGGCCCGGTTGAGCAGGGTCGAGTCGGCCGGGCGCAGTGGCCGCTGGGACATCAGCAGGGCCTGTCCGTACAGCGATTCGACGGCGGTGCCGGTCAGCGCCTCGTCGGGGAGGGCGGAGATCCTGCGGATCAGCGGGTTGTTGTGGTTGAGGACCAGGCGTGCGCGGGGCGCCGAGCCGCGCAGCGCGCCGAGGATGCCGCTCCACAGGGAGTCGGCGCTCTCCAGTGCGGCGGTCCGGTCGCGTTCCTGACGGGCCTGGCGGTCGTCGAGGTAGAGCGCGGGGACGGCGACGGGCTGGAAGGCGCGCAGCACCACGTCACAGCCCTGGGGTTCCAGGCGGGTGCGGGCGGTGGCGAGGAAGGGGGCGAGTGCCAGTTCGGCAGAGGTCGCAACCGGGTCGAGCCGCTCGGTGACGGCTCCGGCGTCGAGCTCGGTGACCTTCAACTCCGGCCGCACGGAGGGCAGCAGGGCCAGCAGATCGGCGTCGTAGGTGTAGCCGGCGTTGATGACGCCGAGGCCGTGGGCCGCGGCGATCGGGGCGATCTGGCGGAACTCCTCGACCGTACGCGTGAAGTGGATGTCCGTGTGGGCGGCCGCGAACTCCTGGAGGCTCATCGAGCCGTCGCTGGTCTCGAACGGAAGCCACGGCAGCATCAGTCCGAGCAGTTGGGAGTCGTGCCGGGCCATGGACTTCACACCGAGGTGGTGGACGCGGAGGAAGGCGGCCAGACGGTCCGGGTCGCTCGCCGCGAGCTCGGCGAGCCAGCCGCGCACGCGGGAGCCGAGGGCCTCGCGTACGGCGGAGAGGGTCTCGTCGTCGTACAGGTTCTCGCGGGAGGCGGTGGGGCGCAAGGTGTCCGTGTCGAGGACGACGCGCACGAAGAACGCCCAGTCGGGCAGCAGGTTGTCGGCCCGGTCGGTCAGCAGCATGCCCTTGAGGTGGACGCGGTGTCCGGCCCGGTGGGCGGGGCTGGTCGGCTCGGGGAGCACGTACGCCACGCCGCGCACCCCGGCGACGGGCAGGTCGAGGTCGATGCTGTCGAGTGGGGTGAAACCGAAGAGTGCGGAGCAGTGGCCGGCGAGTGCGACGCGGCGGGCGGCGGGGGTGGGGAAGGGCCGGTCCCACACGGCGGGAAGGTCGGTGACCCGGCGCGGCTCGCCGCCCTCGCCGTCGTCGAAGGTGATGTCGTACGGGAGGAGGGAGCCGTAGTCGCGGGCCAGTTGTTCGACCTTGGCCGGTTCGGTCCATTCCGCGGCGCCGGGGCGGGCTTCCAGGACCACGGTGGTGCCGGGCTCCGGGCGTGCCTCGTGGGGCAGTTCGCGGACCGTGTACGAGCCGTCGTCCGTGGCCAGCCATTCGACGGGTGAGGCGTGGGGGTCGCGGGCGGAGCGGGTGACGACGCGGATCCGGCGGGCGACGACGAAGCAGGCGAGGAGTCCGATGCCGAACTGGCCCAGGAATTCGCGGCGGGCGGCCTCCAGTCCGTGGTCGCCGCCGCGCTTGGAGCTGCGGCCGATGGTGGCGAGGAGGGAGTGGGCCTCGTCGGCCGTGAGGCCGATGCCGCTGTCCTCGATGGTCACCCGGCCGCCGGTGGCCGACAGTCGGATGCGGACCTGCGCGTCGGGGTCGAGGGCGTGGCGGGCGGTGACGGCGTCCACGGCGTTCTGCAGGAGTTCGCGGACGTAGACGCGCGGGCTGGAGTAGAGGTGGTGGGAGAGGAGGTCGACCAGGCCGCGCAGATCTACCTGAAAGCTGTGGGATTCGGATTCGGATTCGGACGTCATGGTGCGTCACCTCGCGTGCGTGCATGGTTGGTTCGGCGATCGCGAGGTACCCCCCCTCACGGATCCCGGAGTGGGACACACATTAGGGGGATGGTCCGACAATCTCAGCGTGAATTCCCGCGGTCCCCGCGCGTTACCGGAAGCGCAGGAAACGCGGTGGTACGGAGTCGACCAGCCACACTCCGTTGGCGCTGATCATGAAGACGTGGCCGGCCTCGCGCATCGCCGCGGCGTCCACGGCGAGCACCACCGGCCGGCCGCGCCGGGCGCCGACCCGGGTTGCGGTCTCCCGGTCGGGGGACAGGTGCACGTGGTGGCGGGCCATGGGGCGCAGGCCCTCGGCGCGGATCGCGTCCAGGGCGGCGGCGACGGTGCCGTGGTAGAGGTACGCGGGCGGCTCGGCCTCCGCGAGATCGAGGTCCACGGGGACGGTGTGGCCCTGGCTGGCGCGGATCCGGGTGCCGTCGACGGCGAACCGCTTCTTGTCGTTGGCGGCTACGACATGGTCGAGCTCGGCGCGGGTGAAAGGGAACCCGTGCGCGGAGGCGGCGCGAAGAAGATCGTCGATCTCCACCCAGCCGTGGAGGTCGAGCACCAGTCCGATCCGTTCCGGCTGATGGCGCAGGTGTTTCGAGACGTATTTGGAGACCTTGACCGTGCGTCTTTCATCCATACGCCCAGCGTGCCGGGTGGAGGACCTTCCGAAAAGGGATTTTCGTGGTACCGGGAGGGGCTGGGCACCGCTATCGTTTTTCCAAGATACGGAATATCTTTTCCGCTGCCACTTCTGCCCAGGGGGAGAAATCATGACAGCCCGTACCTCTCTGCCACGCCGCGCAGCCGCCGAGATCATCGGAACCTGCGGCCTCCTCGTGGTCGTGATCGGTTCCGGAATCAAGTCCGCCCAGCTCAGCGCCGACACGGGCGTGGCCCTGATGGCCAACTCGCTGGCCTCGGCCATCGGCCTCGGGCTGATCATCACCCTCCTCGGGCCGCTGTCCGGCGCCCACCTCAACCCGGTGGTCACCCTGACCAGCTGGTGGGCCCGGCGTACCGGCGGCGACGGGCTCAGCGGGCGGGACGCGCTCGTCTACGCCGCGTCCCAGACCGCGGGGGCCATCAGCGGCGCCGTCCTCGCCGAAGTCATGTTCGGCCGGACTCCGGGCGCCTTCGCCACCCAGGTCCGCGACGGCGGGAACCTGCTCCTCGGAGAGGTGATCGCCACCGCCGGGCTCGTCCTGGTCATCCAGGGCCTGGGGCGCATCGGGCGGCCGAGGCTCATCCCGGCCGCGGTCGCCGCGTACATCGCCGCCGCGATCTGGTTCACCTCCTCCGGCTCCTTCGCCAACCCGGCCGGCACCATCGGGCGGTCCTTCAGCGACTCCTTCACGGGCATCGCCCCGGAGTCCCTGCCCGGGTTCGTCGGCGCCCAGCTGATCGGCGGGGTCCTGGGTCTCGCCCTCGCGGGCATCCTCTACGGGAGCGCGCGCACCACCAGGACGGTGCCGGCCGAGATCGTGCCGGCCGCCACTTCGCCCGCCAAGGACAAGTTCGAGACCATCGGTTGAGACGCAGGCTCCGTTGCCCACAGGCGAAGTGGACTTGTCCACAGCCGATTGGGCCGGTTTTGACGGCAAACGCGTGATCCGCCCTGTGGACTACCGAACGGGCGGACGCACATCCTTCCGCACGCCCTACGGCGTGGCCTGGCGCTCACCCCTGCGCGCCAGATCGTTCATCGTCCGGGCCTGCAGTTCCCGCTCGGTCGCCGCCCGGACGAACTCGGCGACGTGCTCCGCGCCGACCAGCTCCTGCACCGCCCGGACCGTCCCGGCCGGCAGCACCACCGGTGAGGGACCCGACGGTTGGGGTGTCCCGGACGCCCCCAGGTGCCGCTGAAGGTGCCGTGTGGCGAACAGCCGCATCGCCCGCGCCAGCTCCGCGTCCACCGTCTGCTGGGCCAGTGGCCGGAGCCGCCGCACCATCGTCGCCGCCTCCGCCGCGTCCGCGTCGGTCGGCGGGACCTGCCCGAGGTAGCGCGCGAAGACGTGCTCGGTGGTGAACTCCAGGAACCGCGAGGCGATGTGCTCGACCTGCCCGCGCAGTTCCCGCAGGTGCCCGGTGATCGCCGACAGCGGCACACCCGCCGCGTACAGCTCGGCGGCCACGGCCAGTTCCTGCGGGGAGGGCACCAGGAACTGGTCCGGGCGGCCCGGGATCCGCTCCAGCACCCCCAGCTCGCACGCCTCGCCCACGGCGTCGTCGTCGGGCTTGCCGCCGAACCGCTCGTTCAGCTCCTCCCGGGTGATCCGGGCGGCCTCCTCGTCGGTCCACGGCCCGTGGACCTCGGCGACCAGCCCCAGCACGCCGCCCAGCCCGCGCCCGGCGTCCCAGGCCTCCAGCAGTTCCTTGATGGAGGCCAGGGTGTAGCCGCGGTCCAGCAGGTCCGCGATCTGGCGCAGCCGCGCCAGATGCGTGTCCCGGTAGACGTTGGAGCGGCCCCGCCGCTCCGGCTTCGGCAGCAGCCCGCGGTCCTGGTACGCACGGATCGTGCGCACCGTGGCCCCGCTGTGGTGCGCCAGATCCTCGATCCGGTACTCGGCTACCGCCTGATCGGACAATCCCGGCTCCCTACGACATCGCGGCTCGGCCGACCGCGCCCGCCGCGGCCCGGGCGGCAGGTGCCGCAAGGTGCTCGACCGCCCTGCGCAGCGAGCCCTCCTGCGAGGGATGGTACGACCGCCGGATGGAGGGGGGTATGGCCGTGCCGGGCTCTCTCCTCGTGGGCAGCGGCCCGTTGGCCACCGCTCACAGCCGGGGCTCCAGCCTCGCGATCCGCCGCAGGGTGCGCGGCGCGAAGCGGGACATCCACAGGGCGCCCTTGGACTCCGGAGTCACCGGCACCACCGCCTCGTTGCGCACCACGGCCCGCAGGATCGCGTCGGCGACCTTCTCCGGCGGGAAGTTGCGCAGCCCGTACAGCCGCGAGGAGCGTTCCTGGCGGCGCTTCTCCTCGGCCGCGTCCACCCCGGCGAACCGCGAGGTGGCGGTGATGTTGGTGTTGACGATGCCGGGGCAGATCGCCGAGACGCCGATCGACTTGGAGGCCAGTTCGGCGCGCAGGCACTCCGACAGCATCAGCACCGCGGCCTTCGAAGTGCTGTAGGCGGGCAGGGTCCGCGAGGGGAGGTAGGCGGCGGCGGAGGCGGTGTTGACGATGTGCCCGCCCTGGCCGCGCTCGGCCATCTGCTTCCCGAATATCCGGCAGCCGTGGATGACGCCCCACAGATTGACGTCGAGTACCTTCTTCCAGTCCTCGGCGCTGGTGTCGAGGAAGGACCCGGACAGGCCGATCCCGGCGTTGTTGACCAGGACGTCCACGATCCCGTACTCGGCGGCGACCTTCGCGGCGAGCTTCTCCATCGCCTGCTCGTCGCTGACGTCCACGCACTCGCCCCAGGCCTCCGGAGCACCGATGAGGCGGGCCATGTCGGCCGTGCGCGCCGCGCCCTCGCCGTCCCGGTCCACGGCCACCACGCGGGCCCCGGCTTCGGCGAAGGAGAAGGCGGTGGCCCGGCCGATGCCGCTGGCCGCGCCGGTCACCAGCACCAGCCGGCCGCCGAAGTGTTCGGCGTACTTGCCCGGGGCCTTCAGCTCCGGTGCGCGGGTCGCCGGCTCCTCCCGGGCCGTGACGAAGTCGCCGACCCAGGCGGCCAACTGGTCGGGGCGGGTCCGCGGCACCCAGTGCTTGGCGGGCAGCGTCCGGCGCAGCAGGTCCGGAGCCCACCGCTCCAGGTCGTCGTAGAGCCGCTCCGAGAGGAAGGCGTCCCCGGTCGGGGTGATCAGCTGCACCGGGGCGTGCGCGAAGGCGTCCTCGCGGGGCCGGCGCAGACGGGGCCGCACGTTGTCCCGGTAGAGCCAGGCCCCGTGCGCCGCGTCCGAGGGCAGCGAGGCCGTCGGGTAGGAGCCGGAGGGGACCTTCTCGACGCGCTCCAGCATCTTCGGCCACCGCTTGCCGAGGGGCCCGCGCCAGGCGAGCTCCGGCAGCACGGGCGTGTGCAGCATGTACACGTACCAGGACTTGGCACCCTGGCCGAGCAGCTGCGCCGCCCGGCGCGGGGTGGGCCGCGACATCCGCTTCTTGATCCAGTGTCCGAAGTGGTCGAGGGAGGGCCCCGACACCGAGGTGAAGGAAGCGATGCGGCCCTCGGTGCGGGCGACCGTCGCGAACTCCCAGCCCTGTACCGAGCCCCAGTCGTGGCCGACCAGGTGCACCGGCCGGTCGGGGCTGACCGCGTCCGCCACGGCCAGGAAGTCGTCGGTCAGCTTCTCCAGGGTGAAGCCGCCGCGCAACGGCTGCGGCGCGCTGGAGCGCCCGTGGCCGCGCACGTCGTACAGCACCACGTGGAAGCGCTCCGCGAGCCGCTCGGCCACCTCCGACCAGACCTCCTTGCTGTCCGGATAGCCGTGCACCAGCACCACGGTCGGCCGGTCCCTCTCGCCGAGCTCGACGACGCACAGTTCGATGCCGCCGGTGCTCACCCGGCTCTCGCGCGCGCCGGCCAGTCCTGCCGCGCCCGCTCCACCGGTGCCGTTCATACGGTTCATGCCGCTCATGCTGCCTTCTCCTCGGCCCAGCGCCGCACGTGCGGCAGATCGTCGTCCAGCCAGAACGCGCTCTCCTCGGGATCCCGGGAGTCGGTGACGACCAGGATCTCCTCGAACTTCGCCCCCGTGCTCCGGAAGCCCAGATGGGGTTCGACCGCCCACAGGCCGGGCTGCGGCGCATGGTCGGAGAAGTGGTACGGGCTCCACAGCGGGGACCAGCCCTCGCGGTGTCCGTGCAGGGCGTCACTGGCCAGCCCCTTGAGGGACTGCGTGCCGAAGCCGAACGCGGTCGGCGACCAGCGCCGCTCCTTGACCCGGTCGATCTTGTGGGCGATGACGCCGAAGGGGTACGCGCGGTGCCGGTTGGCGTACCCCTGCCGGGTCATCAGCCGCTCGACGTTCTCGTAGATCTCGCGCAGCGACCGGCGCTCGCGCACCTGTTCCAGGATCAGCACCCGGTGTTCGCGCAGGTCGGACATGAGCCGGTCCTGCACCGGATTGAGCCCGAGGCTGCCCGAGTACCCGATGTCGGCCGCGTACCCCTTGTAGACCGGAGCCATGTCGAGGATGAACGGCATCCCCGGCTCCAGCTTCCGGTTGGTGGGGAAGAACTGGAGCGGGATCTTGAAGTTCACGAACGCGGTGCGGTCACCGAACCAGGCGAACGGCAGGTGGAACCAGTCCCGTACACCCCGCTCGCGCAGCCACTCGCGCTGCATGCGCGCGGCCTCGCGCTCGGTCACCCCGGGCCGCAGCTGGGCCGCGACGGCCTCCGCGCACTCGTAGGAGAGGCGTTGCACTTCCCTGAACCCGCGCAGGTCGGTGTCGAGTCGTGCGGTGCGTTGCTTGGTGTCCCCAGCCATGCCGGCAGTCCCGTCCCTGTAGCCGTACGCGTCCGTAAGTTGACACTGATGAATGTGACAATGGCTGGAGATCACGTCAAGGCCCGTGCACGGACCTGTGGACAAACTTGTCCGGGTCACATCAGCCTCCAGTACGGGTGCATACGCCGGAAGGCGGAGACCGGATACAGCTCAAGGTCTGACGATTCGCGAGGCCCACGCCACTAACGTCGAACCCGTGACTGTCATCGCGACCGAAAGCCTGAGCAAGCGGTACCCCCGAGTGACCGCCCTCGACCGGCTCTCCCTGGACATCGGGCCTGGTGTGACCGGCCTCGTGGGCGCCAACGGAGCCGGCAAGTCCACGCTGATCAAGATCCTGCTGGGACTGTCCCCCGCCACCGAGGGCAGCGCCGCCGTACTCGGCCTCGACGTCAATACGCATGGCAGCGCCATCCGTGAACGCGTCGGCTACATGCCCGAGCACGACTGCCTGCCGGCCGACGTGTCGGCCACCGAGTTCGTCGTCCACATGGCCCGCATGTCCGGGCTGCCGCCGACCGCCGCCCGCGAGCGCACGGCCGACACCCTGCGCCACGTCGGGCTGTACGAGGAGCGCTACCGCCCCATCGGCGGCTACTCCACCGGCATGAAGCAGCGCGTCAAGCTCGCCCAGGCGCTGGTCCACGACCCCCAGCTGGTCCTCCTCGACGAGCCGACCAACGGCCTGGACCCGGTCGGCCGCGACGAGATGCTCGGCCTGATCCGGCGCGTCTACACCGACTTCGGCATCTCCGTCCTGGTCACCTCCCACCTCCTCGGCGAGCTGGAGCGGACCTGCGACCACGTCGTGGTCGTCGACGGCGGCAAACTGCTGCGCTCCAGCTCCACCAGCGACTTCACCCAGACCACCACGACCCTCGCGGTCGAGGTCACCGACTCCGACGCCCACCCGGACGGCACCACCGCCCTGCGCAAGGCACTCGGCGCGGCCGGCCTCACCCTCCACGCGGGCGAGGAGCAGGGCCTGCCCGGCGCCGGCCACATCCTCCTCGTCGAGGCCACCGACGAGCGCGCGTACGACACCGTCCGCGACACCGTCGCCGACCTCGGCCTCGGCCTGGTCCGCATGGAGCAGCGCCGCCACCACATCGCGGAGGTCTTCCGCGACAACGACCAGCCCGCGCACCTCCTCCAGCAGAAGGGAGCCGGTTCCGATGGCGCCTGACACCTCGACCCAGATCCACAACATCGGCTACCGGTCCTACGACGGGCCCCGGCTCGGCCGCGCCTACGCCCGCAAGTCGCTGTACTCGCAGTCCCTGCGCGGCGCCTACGGACTGGGCCGCTCCGCCAAGTCCAAGGTCCTCCCGATGATCCTCTTCGCGGTGATGTGCGTTCCCGCGCTGATCCTCGTCGCGGTCGCGATCAACCTGCCCGGCTCCACCGACCTGCCGATCAAGTACACGACGTACGCCGTGACCACCCAGGTCATCGTCTACCTCTACCTCGCCTCACAGGCCCCGCAGTCCGTCTCGCGGGACCTGCGCTTCAAGACGGTGCCGCTCTACTTCTCACGGCCCATCGAGCGCGTCGACTACGTCGTCGCCAAGTTCGCCGCCATGGCCTCGGCCCTGTTCATCCTCACGGCCACCCCACTGCTGATCATGTGGATCGGATCGCTCCTGGCGAAGTTCGACTTCGCCGACCAGACCAAGGGATTCGGGCAGGGACTGGTGTCGGTTCTGCTGCTGTCGTTGCTCTTCGCCGGCCTCGGCCTCGTCATGGCCGCGCTCACCCCGCGCCGCGGGTTCGGCGTCGCCGCCGTCATCGCCCTGCTGCTCATCCCCTACGGCGCGGTCACCGCGGTGCAGGGTGTCGCCTACTCCACCGGGAACACCGGGGCCATCGAGTGGATGGGCCTGTTCTCCCCGATCACCCTCATCGACGGCTTCCAGACCGCCTTCCTCGGCGCCGACTCCGCCTTCCCCGGCGGTGAGGGTCCCTCGGCCGGTGCCGGTGTCGCCTACCTGCTCGTCATCCTCGCCCTCATCGCCGGCTCCTACGCCGCTCTGATGGCCCGCTACCGGAAGGCCGGGCTGTGACCGTCATCGACATCGACCACACCTCACGCTGGTTCGGGAACGTCGTCGCCGTCAACGACGTGACCATGCGCATCGGTCCCGGCGTCACCGGCCTGCTCGGCCCCAACGGAGCCGGCAAGTCCACGCTCATCAACATGATGGGCGGGTTCCTCGCCCCCTCCACGGGCACCGTCACCCTCGACGGCGCACCGATCTGGCAGAACGAGCAGATCTACAAGCACGTCGGCGTCGTGCCCGAGCGCGAGGCCATGTACGACTTCCTCACCGGCCGGGAGTTCGTCGTCGCCAACGCCGAACTGCACGGCCTCGACGACGCAGCCGCCCAGCGGGCACTCGCCACCGTCGAGATGGAGTACGCCCAGGACCGCAAGATCTCCACGTACTCCAAGGGCATGCGCCAGCGCGTGAAGATGGCCTCCGCGCTCGTCCACGACCCGTCCGTGCTGCTCCTGGACGAGCCGTTCAACGGCATGGACCCGCGCCAGCGCATGCAGCTGATGGACCTCCTGCGGCGCATGGGCGACGAGGGACGCACCGTCCTGTTCTCCTCCCACATCCTGGAGGAGGTCGAGCAGCTCGCCTCGCACATCGAGGTCGTCGTCGCCGGCCGGCACGCGGCCTCCGGCGACTTCCGCAAGATCCGCCGCCTCATGACGGACCGCCCGCACCGCTACCTGGTCCGCTCCTCCGACGACCGGGCCCTCGCCGCGGCCCTGATCGCCGACCCCTCCACCGCCGGCATCGAGGTCGACGTGAAGGAGGGCGCGCTGCGCATCCAGGCCGTCGACTTCGGCCGGTTCACCGAACTGCTGCCCCGGGTGGCCCGGGAGCACGGCATCCGCCTCATGACGGTCTCGCCCTCCGACGAGTCCCTCGAGTCGGTCTTCTCCTACCTCGTCACGGCCTGAAAGGAGCTGGCACCCATGTACGACCCCACCGTCGCCCGGCTCACCTACCGGGCCCTGCTCGGCCGACGCCGCGCAATGATCCTCTTCGCACTGCCCGCCCTGCTGATCGTCATCGCGATCGCCGTGCGCGCCTTCGCCGGAGTGGACGACAAGGTCGCGGCCGACCTCCTCGGAAGCTTCGCCCTCGCCACCATGGTTCCGCTGATCGGCGTCATCGCCGGTACCGGTGCCATCGGGCCCGAGATCGACGACGGCTCGATCGTCTACCTGCTCGCCAAGCCGGTGAAGCGCCCGACGATCATCATGACCAAGCTGACCGTGGCCATCGCCGTCACCATGGCCTTCTCCGCGATCCCCACCCTGATCGCCGGATTCATCCTCAACGGCAACGGCCAGCAGATCGCCGTCGCCTACACCATCGCCGCCCTCGTCGCCTCGATCGCCTACAGCGCGCTGTTCCTGCTGCTGGGCACCATCAGCCGGCACGCGGTCGTCTTCGGCCTGGTCTACGCCCTGATCTGGGAGTCGCTCTTCGGCAGCCTGGTCGCCGGTGCCAAGACCCTCAGCGTCCAACAGTGGGCCCTCGCCCTCGCGGAGAAGGTCGCCGGACCCGGCTACGTGGACGCCACCGTCGCCCTGCCCACCGCAGCGATCCTGCTCGCCGCGGTCACCGTGGGCGCCACCGTCTACGCAGGCCAGAAGCTGCGCCGCCTCACCCTGGCGGGCGAGGAGTAGGCACGCGCGACCGCTTCGCCCGCTGTGCCCCGCCCGGCCCATTCGGCCAGGCGGGGCACAGGTTTTGGGGCAATGATCGGTTCATGATGGAGCAGAGCGACCCGGAGCCGTCCAGGCCACTGCGGTCCTGGATACGTTCCTCCCCCGGAACGCACATATGGCTGCTCATCATCGCCGTCACCAGCATCGTCGTCGCGATCGCGCCCGACCGGGTGGAGCACGTCCTGCTCCACCGCAACAGCAGCAACATCCACCAGCTCGTCAAGTACCCGGTCCGGGCGCTCCTCAGCAGCGCGTTCTGGATCGAGGACCCGGCCTCACTCGCCCTGTACGTCGTGCTCTTCGAGGTCTTCCACGCCCCCGTCGAACGCTGGCTCGGTACCCTGCGCTGGCTCGCGATCGTCGCGACCGCCCATGTCGTCGCCACCCTGATCAGCCAGAAGGTCCTGTTGACGGCCATCCAGGCCCACGAGGCCCCGCGCAGCATGACCCACGTGGTCGACATCGGCGTCAGCTACGGACTCGCGGCCTCCGTCGGAGTCCTCACGTACCGGATCCCCAGCCCCTGGCGATGGTTCTACCTCGCCGGAGCGGTCGCCTTCTTCGGGATCCCCCTCCTCACCGGCGGCAACTTCACCGACCTCGGCCACGCCATCTCGCTCGCCGTCGGGCTGCTCGCCTGGCCCCTCACCCGCCACGTCGTTTCACGTGAAACAACCGGGTCACGTTTCTCCCCCGGCTAACGCCGGGAGGCGCCCCCTGTGAAGGAAGGCGCCCCCTGTGAATCACGACTGGTCGCCCTCCCCTTCCGCGGTGACCAGCCCGTGCTCCCACGCCCAAGCGGCGATCCCCACCCGGTTGCGCGCCCCGAGCTTCGACTGGACGTTCGCGATGTGGGTCTTCGCCGTCCCCGCACTGATGAACAGCTCCGCCCCGATCTCCGCGTTCGTCAGCCCCCTCGCCACCAGCCGTACGATCTCCAGCTCCCGCCCCGTCAGCGGATGGGCCGTCGGCCTGGCGACCGGACCCGCCTGGGTCAGCCGGCTCAGCAGCCGCACCGTGATCTGCGGACTGATCAGGGTGTCCCCGGCCATCGCCGCCCGTACGCCTTCGATCAGCAGCGCCGGACCCGACCGCTTCAGCAGGAAGCCGCAGGCACCGTTGCGCAGCGCGGTCTGCACGTACTCGTCCAGGTCGAAGGTGGTCACGACCACCACCCGGGTCTGCGGCGAGAGCAGCCGGGTCACCTCCAGCCCGTCGAGGCGCGGCATCCGGATGTCCGCCAGCACCACGTCGGGCCTCAGCTCACGGGCGAGCGCCACCGCGCTCTCCCCGTCCCCCGCCTCGCCCACCACGGTCATGTCCGGCTGTGAGTCCAGGATCAGCCGGAAACCGCTGCGGACGTCCTCTTGATCGTCGGCTATCAGGATGCGTGTGGTCACGCCGCCATGATCACCCGAGTGGGTGCCCCTGCGTCGGGAAGACCGCACAAACCCGCCACCCGCCGTCCGGGTCCGGACCGGCCGACAGGGTCCCGCCGACGGCCTCCACCCGCCCGCGAAGCCCGGCCAGCCCGGTCCCGCCCCGCCCCCGACCGGTCAGCGGTCCGCCCGCGCCGCGCGGGGTCGCGGAGTTGGCCACGGTGAGCTCCACGCCGCCCTCCGCCCGGCTCACGGCCACCCGCACCTCAGCAGCTCCGGCCGCGTGCCGGCGTACGTTCGTCAGGGCCTCCACAACCACCCGGTACGCGGTGGTGTCCGCCTCCCGCGAGAGCTCTCGTACCGCCTCCGGATCGGCCTCCAGCGTTCCGCCCTCGAACCGCTCGACGACCGGGGGGAGTTCGGCGAGACCCGGCACCGGATCGGTCGGACCGTCGGAGGCGTCCCGGAGGGCGTGCACGGTCCGGTCCAGTGACTCCAGCGCGCTCAGCCCCGCCTTCTCGATGCGTTCGAGCGCTGGAACCGCCTGACCGGGATCCTGTGCGGCCACGAACCGGGCGGCCTGGGCCTGCACGACGATCGCGCTCACGTCGTGGGCCACGAAGTCGTGCAGATCGCGGGCCAGTTCGAGCTGCTGGTCGCGTCGCGCGTCCCGCACGGCCCGCCGCATCAGTGCCTGCCGGCGGCGCAGATGGACGCCGAGGCCGACCGCGCCGAAGGCGGGCACCGCCCAGAAGGCCGCGGCCCCGCACACCTCCAGCCACGAACCGTCCCCCCACACCATCGGGACCGGCCACAACGCCACCGCGGCCACGCCCAGGGCGCCCGCGAGGCTCCCGGACCGTACCGGGGACCACCGGGCCACCAGGGCCAGCAGCGGCAGCAGGACGGCCATCCCCGCCAGGGTCCAGGTGCTCGGCAGCCCCACGGCCGAAGCGGCCAGGGACAGCAGGCTCGCCACGGCCAGCGCGGGTGCGCAGAACGCTCTCGGTCGCAAGGTCACCCTCCGACCCTACGAGCCGACCCGCCCCTTCGGGATATGCCGATCGGCAGATCCCGAAAGGCCGCCCGCTCCCAGGTCATGCCGATCGGCGGATGGTTCCGGCGGGCCGACCCCACCAGGCTTGAGCCATCACCGAAGGCCTTCCGAAAGGGACTGGACGATGACCACGCTCACCACCGCACCCGCCTCGTCCACCGCAGCCGCCTCGTCCACCGCACTCACCGCACCCGCCGAGCGCGTCCGCGCCACCTCCACCGTTCCCGGCGTGAGCCGCCCGGTCGGATGGGCCGCCCACGCGGCCGCCCTCACCCTCCTGCCCAGCGGACTGTGGAGGATCGCCATCGCGGTCGGCATCGACGTCGGCTGGGGACCGGGGAGCGGCCTGAAGGCCGAACTGTTCCCCGGCGTGTGGTCCTTCTACCTGGTCGGTCTCAGCGTCTTCGCCGAGTGCCTCGGCCTGCTCGCCCTCGGCCTCGTCCAGCGCTGGGGCGAGGTGCTGCCCGGCTGGGTCCCGTGGCTCGGCAACCGCCGGATCCCGCCCCTCGCCGCGGTCGTCCCCGCCGCCCTCGGAGCGGCCGCCGTCACCGCGCTCGGCGTGCTCGGCCTGTTCACCTGGGGCTCCAACATGGCGGACACGAACACCCCCACCGGCGGCGACTGGTGGCTCATGACCCTCTGCTACACCCCTCTGGTGCTCTGGGGACCGCTGCTCGCGGTCGTCACCGCCGCCTACTGGCGCCGCCGCCGGCTCCACGGCTGACGCGCCGAAATTCGCTGGTAAGGGGCTTCCGACAGGGGCACAGTTGGTCGTGCGGGGAGCAACAAAAGGTCCGGGACAGCCACTTCGAGCGCGCCTTGCGGCGCGGGCTGTCCCGGACCTCTCGTACGTCCGTACCGGCTACGCGGCGCCCAGCAGGCGCTCCAGCACCACCGCGATGCCGTCCTCCTCGTTGGAGGTCGTCACCTCGTCGGCCACCGCCTTGAGTTCCGCGTGGGCATTGGCCATGGCCACCCCGTGCGCGGCCCAGCCGAACATCGGGATGTCGTTGGGCATGTCACCGAAGGCGATGGTCTGCGCGGCCTTCACCCCCAGCCGGCGAGCGGCCAGCGACAGCCCGGTGGCCTTGGTCAGCCCCAGAGGCAGGATCTCCACGATGCCCGGACCGGCCATCACGATGTCGACCAGGCTGCCCACGGTCTGCCGGGCCACCTGGACGAGCGCGTCGTCGTCCAGCCCCGGGTGCTGGATGTACAGCTTGTTCAGCGGGGCCGTCCACATCGCGGCGGTGTCCTCCAGGTAGAGGGCCGGGAGGCCCTCCTGCACCTGGTAGCCGGGCCCGAAGAGGACCTCGCCGTCGACCCCGTCCCGGCTGGCGGCCAGGGCCAGCGGACCGATCTCCGCCTCGATCTTCGACAGCGCCAGACCGGCCAGCTGCCGGTCCAGCGTCACCGAGGTCAGCAGCCGGTGCGCACCGGCGTCGTAGACCTGGGCGCCCTGCCCGCACACGGCGATCCCCTTGTAGCCGAGGTCGTCCAGGACGTTCCGGGTCCAGGGCACGGCCCGGCCGGTGACGATGATGTGCGCCGCGCCCGCCGCGGTGGCCGCGGCGAGCGCTTCACGGGTGCGCTCCGAGACGGTGTCGTCGCCACGCAGCAGCGTGCCGTCGAGATCGGTCGCGACGAGCTTGTACGGGAACGGGACCGGGCTCACTTGGTGATCGGCTCCAGGACCTCGCGGCCGCCGAGGTACGGACGCAGCACCTCGGGCACCCGCACCGAACCGTCCGCCTGCTGGTGGTTCTCCAGGATCGCGACGATCGTGCGCGGTACGGCGCACAGCGTGCCGTTCAGCGTGGCCAGCGGCTGCGTCTTCTTGCCGTCCCGGTAGCGGATCGACAGGCGGCGGGCCTGGAAGCCGTCGCAGTTCGAGGCGGAAGTCAGCTCGCGGTACTTGCCCTGCGTCGGGATCCACGCCTCGCAGTCGAACTTGCGGGAGGCGGAGGCGCCCAGGTCACCGGTCGCCACGTCGATCACCTGGAAGGGCAGCTCCAGGCTGGTCAGCCACTGCTTCTCCCACTCCAGGAGCCGCTGGTGCTCGGCCTCGGCGTCCTCCGGCGCGACGTACGAGAACATCTCGACCTTGTCGAACTGGTGGACGCGGAAGATGCCGCGAGTGTCCTTGCCGTACGTACCGGCCTCACGGCGGAAGCACGGCGAGAAGCCGGCGTACCGCAGCGGAAGCTTGTCGGCGTCGATGATCTCGTCCATGTGGTACGCGGCGAGCGGGACCTCGGAGGTGCCGACCAGGTAGTAGTCGTCCTTCTCGAGGTGGTACACGTTCTCCGCGGCCTGACCGAGGAAGCCGGTGCCCTCCATGGCACGCGGGCGGACCAGCGCCGGGGTCAGCATCGGGACGAAGCCCGCGGCGGTGGCCTGCGCGATCGCCGCGTTGACCAGGGCGAGCTCCAGCAGGGCGCCCACACCGGTCAGGTAGTAGAAGCGCGAGCCCGACACCTTCGCGCCGCGCTCGACGTCGATGGCGCCCAGCGCCTCGCCGAGCTCCAGGTGGTCCTTGGGCTCGAAGCCCTCTGCGGCGAAATCGCGGATGGTGCCGTGCGTCTCCCGGACGACGAAGTCCTCTTCGCCGCCGACGGGGACGTCCTCGTGGACGATGTTGCCGAGCTTGAGGAGCAGCTGCTTCGCGACCTCGTCGGCCTCGTTCTGCTCGGCCTCGGCCGCCTTGACGTCCTGCTTGAGCTGCTCGGCCTTCTTGAGCAGCTCGGCACGCTCCTCGGGGGAGGCCTTGGGGATGAGCTTGCCCAGCGACTTCTGCTCATTGCGCAGTTCGTCGAAGCGCATGCCCGACGACCTGCGGCGCTCGTCGGCGGAGAGCAGTGCGTCGACGAGTTCGACGTCCTCCCCACGGGCGCGCTGCGAGGCGCGGACACGGTCAGGGTCTTCACGGAGCAGCCGGAGGTCAATCACCCCTCCAGGCTACCGGGCTGGGGTTCCTGGGATCACACCGATATCACGCTGCGTGTCGCTATGTCCTAATTGCGGCGAAAGGGTAAGCCTTGAGTGGGCGGCCGGAAGTGATCGTGACCGGGCGGTCGATAAAAGCGGCCCATTCTCCGGAAAAGGGACAGGGGGTCGACCGGTGGTCGACCCCTGAGCAGGGCCGGAGCCCTCTCTTGTCCACAGGAATTCGCGGCCGGCCGATCTTATCCACAGGCTGTGTGCCGCATCTGTGGACACGGAAATAGATCATTCCCGATCGGTGGGCGACCAAGGTGAATCAGGGTTCAAACCGCCCTCACACACTCATTCGGGTGGGAATGGCTCGCCCCAAAGAGTTGATCGGTGATACGGGGGTGACGCCGTTCACCTTCCGCTCTCCAGCGCGAAACCTGAGTCCTCCGACCGATATGTCGACCTTGTCGCGTGACTCTGTCGACTTGTCCCCAGGTCTGCCTCTCGGCCTGTGGATAACTCTGTGGACAGCGGACGGAGGACTACGCGCGGCCGTCGAGGCAGCGAGTCAGCCAGTCGGAGGCGTCCGTGAAGTCACCGTCGGAGGTCCCCGGCCTGGGCGCACCGACGTCACCCAGAGCGACACCGGCCCGCGGGTAGGAACCGAGGAAGCGGACCTGGGGACAGGTCCTCTTGAGCCCCATGAGTGCCTCCCCGACCCTCCGATCGGAGATGTGTCCCTCGGCGTCGACGGCGAAGCAGTAGTTGCCGATGCCGGCACCGGTCGGGCGGGACTGGATCAGCATCAGGTTGACCCCGCGCACGGCGAACTCCTGGAGGAGTTCCAGCAGCGCACCGGGACGGTCGTCGCCCATCCACAGCACGACGGAGGTCTTGTCGGCGCCCGTCGGGGCAGCCGGCCGGGCCGGGCGTCCCACGAGCACGAACCGGGTCTCGGCGTTCTCCGCGTCGTGGATTTCGGTGACGAGCGGTACGAGCCCGTAGGTGGCGGCCGCGAACTCGCCGGCGAAGGCCGCGTCGAAGCGACCCTCCTGGACCAGCCGGGCGCCATCGGCGTTGGAGGCCGCCGATTCCCACACCGCGTCCGGGAGGTTCGCCCGCAGCCAATTGCGCACCTGCGGCTGGGCCACCGGGTGCCCTGTGACGGTCTTGACGTCGGACAGCGCCGTACCGGGCCGCACGAGCAGTGCGAAGGCGATGGGCAGCAGCACTTCGCGGTAGATCATCAGGGGTTCGCCGGAGGCGAGCTCGTCCAGGGTGGCGGTGACCCCGCCCTCGACCGAGTTCTCGATCGGGACGAGGGCGGCGGCGGCCTCGCCGTTGCGCACGGCGTCCAGGGCCGCCGGAACGGACACCATCGGGACGAGCTCCCGGGTGGCGGCTTCCGGGAGCGTACGCAGGGCGGCTTCGGTGAAGGTGCCCTCGGGACCGAGATACGTGAAGCGGGTGGCCGACATGCGGTCAGCCTAATGCCGCGGTGCCCGCCCCCGTGGTGCCGTTCATCCTTCGAGCAGTCTCTGTCCCACGTACTCCCCGGAGCGCGGGCCGGGCGGCACGGCGTACAGGCCGCTGGACTCGTGCCGGATGAACTCCGACAGCGCGTCGCCGCGGTCGAGCTTGCGCTGGACGGGCACGAAACCGCGCAGCGGATCGGCCTGCCAGCAGATGAAGAGGAGCCCCGCGTCGGGGGTGCCGTCGGCGGCGATCCCGTCGTGGAAGGAGAAGGGGCGCCTCAGCATGGCGGCGCCGCCGTTCTGCGCGGGGGCGGAGATCCGCGCGTGGGCGTTGGACGGGATGACGGGTTTGCCGTCGGTCCCGAACTTGTTCAGGTCCAGCGGGGTGGTCTCGGTGCCGCCGGTCAGCGGGGCACCGGTGGCCTTGGTGCGGCCGATGACCTGCTCCTGCTGTGCGAGCGACTGCTTGTCCCAGTCGTCCAGGAGCATGCGGATGCGCCGTACGACTGCGTACGAGCCTCCTGCCATCCACGCGTGTTCGACCGGTCCGGGACCCGCAGCGGGAACGAAGATCCGCCTGTCGAAGTCGGGCTGCGCCGGCTTCGGGTTGCCCGTGCCGTCGATCTGGCCCATCAGGTTGCGGGCGGTCATCGGAGTGCCGGTGGCCCCGGGAGACCGATTGAAGCCGTTCATCTGCCAGCGGACCTTGGCGGCGTCCCCCGCGTCCTTCTGCAGGGCGCGCAGGGCGTGGAAGGCGACGAGTCCGTCGTTCGCGCCGATCTGGATCCACAGGTCGCCGTTGCTGCGCTGGGGGTCGAGCCGGTCGGAGGAGAAGTCCGGGAGCGGGTCGAGGGCCGTGGGGCGGCGGGCCGTGAGGCCGGTGCGGTCGAAGAAGGAGTGGCCGAAGCCGAAGGTGACGGTGAGGGACGACGGGCCGGCGTCGAGGGCGATCCCGCTGTCGGAGGTCGGGGCGGTCTCGCCCGCCATCAGTCGCCGGGCCGTCTCGGACCAGCGGCGCAGCAGCGCCGCCGCCTCGGTACGGCCGGCGCCCGCGGCGAGGTCGAAGGCGAGGACGTGGCCCTTGGCCTGGAGGGGTGTGGTGATTCCGGCCTGGTGGTCCCCGTCGAAGGCGACCTGGGTGGCACCGAGGGAGGACAGGCTCCCGGCTGCGCCCGCGGCGGAGCCGGGAGCGGAGTCGGCGAGTGCGGAGTGCGCCAGGGCGCCGCCTGCTGCGCCCAGCGCCAGGCCCGCGGCGCCCGCGGCACCGACGGTGCCCAGCAGTCGGCGCCGGGAGATCTCGATGTCGGAGTTGCTCTCGGTCACGCTGTTCAGCCGATCTTCACGTTCTTCTGGACGGTCGTCTGGTCGATGTCGGAGGTGCGGACGGTCACGTCGATGCGCCATTCCCCGGCGAGCGGCAGCTGGACTCCGGACGCGGTCCAGTGTCCCGGGGCGGCGTGGTCGGGGACGAGCGGCAGGGGTCCGATGTCCTTGGCGGGGAGGGTGAAGGCGATCTTGACCTCGGGGAGGTCGAGGGGCCGGCCGTCCCCGGAGTCGGCCCACAGGTGCAGGGTGTTGGCACCGACCCGGCCGGGGTCGAGCTCCAGCCGGACGGATCCCTTGCCGTTCGAGCCGCCGGTGTCGAACGGCAGGGTGATCTTGACCGCCCGGTCGGGGACGGCGGGGGCGGCGGAACCGCTGCCTGCCTCCCGTTCCACGGTGCGCCCGGGCTCGGTGCTGGTGAGGACCGTGGTGACGGCGAGCAGGATCACGGCGACGGCGGCCTCGGCGAGGACGGAACGACGCAGGCCCACGCGGTCGGTGTCCGCATTGCGGACCTGCTTCTCTCGCGCGTTCTCGCGGGCGGCGCGCTGGCGGGCGAGCTGGGCGGCGCGCTTGGGGTCGGCCGGGACGGTGACGGACTCGGTTTCACGTGAAACATCGGTGGTCGCGGCGACCGAGGTGGTCGTTTCACGTGAAACATCGGCGAGCCGGCCGGTCCACTTGCGGGACACGTAGGCGAGGCCGATGAGGACGGCGACCAGGCCGACCTTCAGGAGCAGCAGCCGTCCGTAGTCGGTTCCGGTCAGCGCGGACCAGCTGCCGATCTGGCGCCAGGACTGGTAGACGCCGGTGACGGCCAGGACCAGGACGCTGACGAAGCCGACCTTGGAGAACCGGAGGACGGCGGCCCGCTCGATCCCGGGGACCTTGTGGAGGGCGACGAGCAGGGCCGCGAGACCGCCGAGCCAGGTGGCCGCGGCCAGCAGGTGAACGATGTCGACCGGCATGGCGAGGCCGGGCTGGATGCCGGTGGAGGCGTGCTCGGACAGGGCCCAGGTGGCGGCGATGCCGGCGGAGACGACCGTGCCGCCGATGGCCAGGCCGAAGGTGAGGTCGTCGGTGTCCCGGGTCTCCTCGGATTCTTCCGCCGAGGCCTCCGCGGTGTTTTCGGGTTCGTTCTGGCGGCGGGCGTAGACGCCGAGGAGTACCGCGATGAAGAGGGCGGCCGCGCCCAGCAGGAGCAGCCGGGAGACGAGAGAGGCGCCGGTCTTGGTCGCCAGGACGGCCCGCAGCCCGTCGAGGTCGAAGGCGTCGGCGAACTTCCCGGACCCGGTGTAGGGGGTGCGCAGCACCAGCATCACGAGGGTGGCGGCGGTCAGGGTGACCCAGGCCCGGACGACGAGCTTCTGGAGCGGCCGCTGCGCCGCACCCCGGCGCCAGCACAGCAGGATGAAGGCGGCCGCACCGACGAGGACGGTGAAGCCGGCGTAGGCGGCGTAACGGGCGATCCCGTAGGCGATGCCCACCGGGCCGCCGCCCGCCGGCTGGGCTGCCGGCTTGACGGTGGTGGCGGACGGGGCGCCGATGGAGAAGGTGAAGGCGCCGGAGATGGGGTGGCTGTCGGCGGAGACGGCCTGCCAGGCGACGGTGTAGGTCCCGTTGGGCAGGCCGCTGCGAAGGGCGGTGCCGTAGCGGACGGTGTTCCCGCTGCACAGGTCGCGCAGTTCGCCGGTGTCCACGCGCTTGCCCTGGGGATCCAGGATGCGGATGGAGTCGCCGCCCATGGCGACCTGCTCGGAGAAGGAGAGCGTGACCTGGGCGGGGGCCGTGGCGACCACCGCCCCGTCCTTGGGGTCGCTCGCGGTGAGTGCTGCGTGTGCCGTGGCCGGGGTGGCCGCGGTGAACAGGGTTGCCAGCAGGGCTGCGAGGACCAGCGCGAGCCGTGGCAGGAGTGCCGTGGCGCGGACGCGGGCCGCGGAGGGGGCGGGGGCGGTGGTCGTCATGGCGTGTCAGTCCCTCGGTGCGGGTCCGTCAGTGACCGTTGCTGTTCTGGGCGTTGTACGTCCGTTCCTTCACGTCGAGCTCGACCTTGACCGGGTCGGCCTTCTCGAAGTGCAGCTCGACCGTGACCTTGTCGCCGACCTTCGGGGTGTTCTTGAGCCCCATGAACATGACGTGGTTGCCGCCGCGCGCCAGTTCGAGTTCACCGTTGGCAGGCACGTCCATGGAGTGGACCTGCTGCATCTTCTGGTCCTTCGACTCGTGGATCTGGAGATCGTCGGAGAGCGGGGAGGTGACGCCGGTGAGCTTGTCGGCGGTCTTGGAGTCGTTCTTGATGACCATGAACGCGCCGGCCATCTTGTCGTTGACGGGCTCGGGCATGTACCCGCCGCTGACCGTCATCTTCGGCTTGCCGCCGGCGGAGTCGCCGGAGCCGCCGGCGTCCGAGGAGCAGCCGGATATGGCGAGTGCTGCCGTCAGGGAGAGGGCGGCGGCGAGGGTGCGGGTGGTGCGGGCGTTCACGGGTTCTCTCCCTTGATGATCTTCGGCAGGTCCTTGGTGTAGTCGTCGACGGTGGCGCCCTCGCCGTAGAGGACGTAGCCCTCGTCGGTCTTGGGCGAGAACGCGATGACCTGGGCGCCGTGCATGGAGACGACGCTGCCGTCGGCCTCCTTCTTGGCGGCCTCGATACCGATGCCGAGCGTGCGCGCGGCGGCCTGGATGGTGGCGAAGTCCCCGGTGAGTCCGACGAACGCCGGGTCCTGGGCCTTGAGCCACGCGCCGAGGGATTCGGGAGTGTCCCGGTCGGGGTCGGTGGTGACGAACACGACCTGGAGCCTGTCCTGGTCGGCCTTGGGGAGAGCCTTCTTGGCGACGGCGATGTTGCTCATCGTCAGGGGGCACACGTCGGGGCAGTTGGTGTAGCCGAAGTAGATGAGCGTCGGCCGGCCCTTGGTCTGCTCGCGCAGGTTCCACGGCTTGCCGGTGGTGTCCGTGAGGACGAGTTCCGGCTTGGTGAAGGGTCGGTCGAGGACGGTCGCGGCCTTCGCGCCGCTCTGGCCGCCCGCGATCTGGGTGACCGAGCCGGGCTTGGTGGGCTCGCTGCCGCAGGCCGTGAGGGTGAGTGCGGCCGCCGCGAGGAGGGCGGCGACCGTCACACGTGTGGTGCGCATGAAAGAGGTGTCCCTGTGATCGGGGATGGGTCGGACGGGTCAGGAGGAGCGGCGGCGCGAGGCGACGCCGAAGGCGACACCGCCGAGCCCGACGAGGATGCCGGCGATGCCGAGGGCGCGCGCCGTGTTGTCGGCGCCGTGCTCGGAGGCCGCCTCGTCGTGGCCGTGGGCGTCCTTGTCCGTCTTCGCGTCCTTGGCGTTCTTGTCGTCGTCGTGGTGGTCGTCCGCGCCCTTGGCGGCGGTCAGCTTCAGGACGGGCGCCGGGTTCTGCGGTTCCGCGGCGCCTTCCTTGGCCTCCTCGATCCAGCGGACGACCTCGCCGTTGTCGTAGGTCTGGATGGACTTGAAGACCATCTGGTCGGCGTTCTCGGGCAGCTTGCCGACGGAAACCGGGAACTGCTGGAACTTGCCGGCCTCGATCTTGCCGCCGGTCCAGGTCACCTTGGTGACGACCTCGTTGATCTGCTTGCCGTGGACGGTGAGCGGCTTGTCGAGCTTGGTCTTCTCGACGGTGGACGTCCAGCCGGGGATGTCCTGCGGCATGACGGAGGTCAGCGGCTGGTCGATCGGGAAGTTGACCTCCAGCTGGGTGGTCGAGGCGTTGTCGCGCTCGTTGGGGACCTTGAAGTTGAGCGTCGCGTAGCCACCCTTGGCGGCCTCTCCGATGGGCTGGACGCCGACGTGGGCGAAAGCGGTACCGGACAGGACGAGGACGGTACCGGCGGCGAGGGCGGCGGCGAAGGAGACGCGAGAGGTCTTCATGGCAGAAACACTCCGGGGAAGCAGTGGTGACGTCGGCTCCGCGCACGGGCGCGCGCGGAGTTCGCGGCACCGGTGTTCCCGTCGGGTGTCGGGGGAAGGCGGGTGCCGCGTCAGGCTGCGAGGGCGAGCGCCGTGGGCGGTCCGCGCCTGATCACCGTGTGCTGGAGTGCCTCACGGCCGGTGGAGGCCGACGGGTCGGTCCCGGTCCGCGGGGTTCGCCGGGCCGGGGACGGCGCGGCGGGGAGTCCGGCGCCGAGGGCCCGTACGAGGGCCAGCGCGACGCGCAGCGGTCGTACCGGGCCGGCTTCTGCGGAGAGCCGGGAGAGTTCGAGGAGTCGGGAGAGCGCGGCATCGCCGCGGCCGAGCAGCCAGCCGGCGGCGAGTGCGGCCAGCAGGTGGCCGATGATCATGCCCGGGGTGAGCAGCGCGGTGGCGGGTGCGCCGGTGGAGGCATGGGCCAGGTGCGCGTGCCCGCTGTGGCCCTGCGCGGCGAGGTTCCCGGCCTGTGCGGCCAGTGCCGCCGGGTCCAGGCCGGCGCTCTCCAGGACCTGCCGGGCGTCGGCCGGGCTGAGCGGTACGGAGTTGCCCCCGCACACCAGCCGGGCGGCGAGCGCGGCGAGCGAGGCGTCACCGGCCGGTGCCTGCCCGGCAGCGGCGCTGTGCTGGCCGAGGCCGAACAGCGTGTGCAGGGCCAGTTGTCCGGTGGCGAGCGCGGCGGTGATGCCGGGCAGTGTGCGGCGGCGTCCCGCGAGCGGGGCCGCGACCGCGAGGACGGCCACGAAGCCGAGGCACAGTGACCACCAGGGCACGGTGGCGCAGGACGCCAGGGCGTGCCCGGCCCCGGACAGCACGACACAGACCGCGGTGAACACCGCGGCCCGGATCATCCGGAGCCCGGCTCCGGAGTGTGTCGTGTGGGGGGCAGTCATGGCCGGGTCATCATCGCACTGGGCTTGGGCGGTTCATACGGCAGGTCCGGAAGGTCCCTTGAGTCCGCTCTGGGGATGGCTCGAGGCCGGTCCGCGGAGAGGTGCCGGTGCCCGCATACACCGCCGCCCGGGAGAGTCGCCATCGGCCGAACGGGGGCATTGCGTGTCCAAGCGCTTGCGGAGCGCTTACGACCGCCCGCGGGCGGCAATACGTAACCCTATGAGCATCTGGTGGTCTCTCCACTTGAGGCGCGAAGCCGCGAGCGTGCCGCTCGCCAGGCGACTGCTGCTCGGGACGATGGAGACCGCGGGGGTGGACCCGGACATCTCCTTCGACCTCTCCGTGGCCCTGAGCGAGGCGTGTGCGAACGCGGTGGAGCACGGCGGGCACGGCGATCTTCCGGACGAGGCCGAGGCGTACCACGTCACGGCCTATCTGGACGGGGATCGCTGTCGCATCGAGGTGAGTGATTCGGGGCCGGGCTTTCCCGCCGCGACGGTGGCCCGTCGCAGACCCTCCCTGGCCGAGAGCGGCCGGGGTTTGCACTTGATCGCGGAACTGGCCGACCACGTCCGTTTCCGCAACCGGCCGGGCCGGGGTGCGGTGGTCAGCTTCGACAAGATGCTGAAGTGGCGCGACGACTCGCTGCTCAAGGTCTCCTAGGCAGGTCGGCAGACGTTGGCAGAGGCCGGTCCCAGGATCGGATCGGCGCGTGACGTGCCGGTGGGGGGGGCCCCCCACGGGGGGGCCCCCCCCCGGGCCGAATTAAAAGGGCGGGAGCCCATGATGGCCGCCAACAAAGCCCCCACCCCGAACCAGTTGCGGCGGCCCCCCGCCGAC